>NZ_CP147012.1:4372500-4688750 GCF_037126285.1 Bernardetia sp. MNP-M8 | reverse complement strand
CACAGAACACCTAACGAAATAGCAAAAAAAGATAACTTTATTCGTCAGGATGCAGGAGGAAATATTACTTATAGAGACAAACAAAATAACTTAGAATTAGGAGCTACTTTAGCATATACTTCTTATGACAAAACATTGCAGCGAACAGATAGAGTCTATAATCGCTTCGAATTTAATGGAAAAGACAATTATAATTTTGGTATAAACTATTCGTATGCATGGCGAAACATGAGTTTTTTTGGAGAGGCTGCACGCTCAAAAAGTGGGGGAATGGGACTTATTTCAGGTGTAATCTTGTCGCTTGCTCGTCCTTTAGAAATGTCTATGTTGTTTCGTAAATATGATAGAGATTTTCATACTTTTTATGGAGCAGCTTTTGGAGAAGGGTCTCGTCCGATAAACGAACAAGGATTTTATTGGGGAATGAAATATTCACCTTCCAAAAAATGGCAACTTGCAGCCTATTACGACCGTTTTCGCTTTCCTTGGATGCGTTTTTTGGTAGATGCACCTTCAGGTGGACACGAATATTTGGCTCGTCTTACTTACCGTCCTTCTCGTTCAATTCAGATTTATGGACAGTTTAGACAAGAAGTAAGAGAGAAAAATTATAGCAATGATGATGATACAAATCCTTCAAATTTTAATAGAATTACACCTTATACACGAAGAAACTATCAATTAAATTGCGATTATAAAGCAGAGGAAATAGTTTCTCTACGTGCCAAAGTTCAGTTCAGTTCCTATGAACATGAAGCAGCACCAACACAAGGTTATGTAGTGGTGCAGGATGTAAACTTAGATTTTGGAAAAATTCGTTTTTCTACTCGTTTTGCTCTTTTTGATACCGATGATTATGAAAACCGTCAGTATGTATATGAAAAAGATGTTTTATATTATTTCTTTATTCCTGCTTATTATGGACGTGGTTTTCGCAATTTTTATATGATTCAATTCAAGGCAGGAAAGAAAATTGATATTTGGGCAAAGTGGGCATACACAAAATATAGAAATCAAGAAAGTATTGGCTCTGGATTAGAGCGAATTGATGGAGATTTGAGAAATGATATTCGTATTCAAATGAGAGTGAAGTTTTGATAAATTCAGACAAATAAACTAACTCATTTTTATAAAAAAATATTTTATGAATTTTAAAAACAAAAATAATAAAAAAAATTACGTAATTTGTATGTCTGTATTTTCTATCAACTCGTTTTTAATAGAATGATTATGATAAAATAGTAAGACTAATTTATCTTTCTAGCTAGAAAAGTAAATTTAAAACCTACTTGATAAAAATTTAAATAGTAGAGAAATTAGTACGTTGTAACATAAATTTGTTTGTATTTTACTATCGTCAGTGGGGACACCGACAATGGCAGAATTATAAATTGAATATAAATTGAACAGGGTTTTAACCCAGTTTTACATACAAAGAAATGCAAAGTAATTTATGTTACACGGTATTAGAGTAAAAAATTTTAGATAGAATTTAGAATTTTAGTAGAACAGGCACTCTTTAAACATGGAAAGACCAGAATTCAATCCACTTTCAACAAACCCAAACACATCAAATACTAGTCAAACTGCTTGGCTGGCTCATTTGCCTGTGCTAGTTTGGCAAACTAATGCTGAACTTGTAGTAGAAAACATTATTGGTGCTTTGCTAAACGAATTTGAGATAGATACTTCCCAAATTATTCAAAAAACTGTTTGGGAGTTAGAAGAAAAAGACAACCAATGGATTTTTTCGGCTCAATCTCATGCAGATGTTCTTTTAGGAGATGATTTTTATTCTATTGTTAATTATAATAATCATTTTTATCGTCTTCAAATTACAGCTCTAAAAGAAGGAAATAAATTGGTAGGAACAGCAGGAATGCTAACACAAATTAATTTAGGACAACCTCATGAAAAAGCCATTGATTCTAGCTCTGACTCTACTAACGATGCTTTGATTTACAAATGTGCTGAGTTATTGCCTTCCCCTACTCTTATTTTTTCAGCAATTGATAATAAAATACAAGTAGCAAATGAGCCTTTTTTAAAATCTTTTAAATATGATAAAGAAAAGATTTTAAACAACTCTATTAATATCCTTATCAGTAATATTGATTTATCTCAAATTCGTAGCCGTACACGTAGAAGAGGAATAGTAAGAACTTTTGAGATAAAAATGAGAAGGAAAGAAAAAGGTAAATTCTTTTGGGTCAAAATGGCTGTTCAGATGATGCAAATTGCTGATAAGAAACATTTTTTACTTCAATTTGCAGATATTACAAAAAGCCGTCAGAATGAAGATAAATGGCGTTCACTTATTAAGTTCGCACCAGATTATGTCTTACATGTAGATTTGGATGGCAACATTCAATATATCAATCGTACTCCGAACCAAACCTCAATTTCAGAAATGATGGGCAGAAATGTCTATGACCTCATTACGACCAATGAAAGAGAAAAATTGAGAGAAATATTCAAATATGTTTTTGAAAGCAAAGATATAGGACGTTTTGAGAGCCTTTTTTACAATTATGTTACCAAATCTCGCACTACATGGCTTAGTATAAGAATTGCTCCTATGGTAACCGATGATGAAGTTACTGGATTTGCTCTCATTGCATCAGATATTACAAAAGCAAAACAAAATCAAGAACAACTTAGTCAGAGTGAATCTAAAAATAAAGCCTTATTAGATACCATTCCAGACCAAATGTTTTTACTTGCCGAAGATGGAACTATTCTAGACTATAAAGCTGATCAACAAGATTATTACAAACTTGAAAATCCTATTGACAAAAAAATAGGAGATGTATTTTTATTGATGGTTTCTGATAAAGTTGAACAGACAATTCAAAAAACTTTATTGACACAAAAACCACAATCAATACAGTATAATCATCTAACAAATAACAATGAGTTACTTCATTTGGAAGCTCGCATGAACCTTAGTACACAAGGTGAGGTACTCATGATTGTAAGAAATATTACAGAGCAAAAACGAAATGAAGAAGCTGTTGTAAAGAATAAGCAAGAATACAAACAATTACTCAATAATATTGATGAGATTGTGTATGCTGTTGGAATAAATCCAAATACAGGTACTTATCAACTTACTTTTGTGAGTGAACACTTACAATCTGTTCTCAACTATCCCCTTGATTTTTTTGATAAAGGTTTTATTCCTTGGATGCGTGTTATACATCCAGAAGACAGAAGAAAAGTCTTAGAAACTATGCAACAAGCAATTTTAAGACAAACCAAAGTTTCACGTATTTTCAGGATTTTGCATCATACAGAAAAAAAATATTTATGGCTTGAAGAACGCATTAATCCACAGGTAGATAATCTTGGTAATTTAATTGGTTTTTTAGGAGTAGCTAGAGATATAACTCATGAAAAAATTGCAAAAGAAGAAAATCAAAGACTTATTTCTCTTATTGGAAGTAGCCATGAGTTTATTGGTCTGACTGACAAAGACGGAATTATAAAATTTATAAATGAAGCTGGCAAAAATCTTTTAGGGATTGAAGATAAAGCTATTATAAAAAATCAACAAGAAGATAAAGCAATAGGAAAAAGCATTTTAGATTATTTTACTCGTTCCTCACAGGAAAAAGTCCGAATGGAAGTATTTCAGTTTCCTAGACATGAGTCTTGGGAAACCGAACTCCGAATTATTAACAGACGAAAATACATGCCCTTAGATGTTGCCGTTTCTTTCTTTCCCATTAAACTCAATGAAACCCATGAAGCTACTTCTATTGCTGTGGTGATGCGTGATATTAGTGAGCGTAAACGTTCGGAAAGAAAAATAAAACAAAGTGAACAAAAATACAGAACTCTCATCGATACAATGCGTGAGGGGATTATTGTCTTAAATAGTAAAGATGAAATAGTATATGTAAACGAACGAGTTTTGGAGCTTTTAGGTCATGTACAGGGAGAACTTGTAGGAAAAACAATTGACAAACTTCTTTTCTCAAAAGAGATAGATGAAGAATCACATATTGCAATTCAAAATCGTATAAAAATAAAACCAGAGCAGTATGAACTTCAATTGCGTAGGAAATCAGGAGATAGTCTGTGGGCTTGGATAAGTAGTAACCCAATAAAAGCAGATATAGAATCTTTAGGAACTATTTTGGCTGTTGCAGATGTAAATTCCCTTAAAATTGCTCAAAATGAAATTGTTTCAGTCAATAAGGAAATGGAACAACTACTTTATCGTGCTTCTCATGACTTAAAAGGTCCTATAAGCTCAGTAGAGGGCGTTCTAAATCTTTTTAGAATAGAGAAAAAGCAAGATCCAACTGTTCAACAATATACAAATATGATAGAGACATCTGTCAAAAAATTAAGTGAACTGATTAAAGATCTAACTAAAGTTTCTTCTATCAAACAAGGAAAATTGAATGTAAAAGCCATTGATTTTGAACAACTTATCCACAGCATTACATCCACTTTTTCTTTTTATGAAAATTATCAAAATATTGATTTTAGAATACATGTAAATTGTAAAAAAGAATTTTATACTGATGAGAGTCTACTTTATACTATCATCCAGAATTTTGTAGAAAATGGCATCAAATATTCAAAACGATCTTTCGATAATTCATTAGTACAGATTACAGTAAAAGATACAGCAAAAGGAATTGAAATGGAATTTTTGGATAATGGAATTGGAATTCCAGAAAAGTATCAATCCACTATTTTTGATATGTTTATTCGTGCCAGCGATCAAGCAAAAGGAAGTGGACTTGGTTTATATATTGTTCATAATGCTATCAAAAAACTACAAGGAACAATTAGATTGGAAAGTGAAGAATATGCAGGTTCTATTTTTACAGTGCGATTACCTTCCATTGATTTATAAAATTAAAACAAAAAAAAATTGTTAGATAAAAGTAATATTATTCAAGATAAAATTAATTTTATGACTAACAATTTTTTATGTATATGTATTTGTCGGGATAGCAGGATTCGAACCTGCGACCTCCACTTCCCAAAAGTGGCGCGATGACCGGACTACGCTACATCCCGATTTATATGTATTACAAGTTAAATTATGTAACTTATTGTCTACTTCAAATGAGTTTCATTCTACTCTTTTTATATTATCTCATATTATAATGAGGTGTCTAAAAAATAGAAATCCAAAGGTAAGTGTTTTAAAATCTAAAAGCAAATAAATCTATAAAAATAAGCTGAATTATTTTTTATTTGTTAATCTCTAATCTCTATAAAAATGCAAAAGACTCCTTTTGGCACTCCTTAAAATGGGAATACAAAGGTAGGTACTTAAATATTAAAAAGCAAATAAATCTATAAAAAACAACAAAGAAATTATTTAAGAATAGGTTTGAGTGTATTTGTTGGTGTCGCTTCATTAAAACACTAACAACGGCATTGAATAAAAGAGATAAAAATGCTACTTTTTCTTTGATTTTTTAGATATAAATTTTTCTAAATTTAAAAAAAACAGCTAATTCGAACATGTCAAGTAGTGGTAGAAACTATCTTTTGCGTCTAATTAATAAATCCTAAATTCAAAAAATCTAAATTAACTTTCAATTTATTTTGAAAATAAACTTAAAATACCTTTTTTTTGTATAAATTTATAGAATATGACTAAAATCATAATTTGTTTTTCAATTTAAGGCTAAATTTGTGTACTTTATATAATTAATTTAGACCAAATAAAAATTACACTCTTCTCAATATAACAATTAGGATAAACAGCTTGTAAAACAATTAATACAAACTCACCTTACAGATAATCCTCATCTCCCTATTTATGGAAAACCTAATAACTGAAAAAGCTATTCAAAAAACAGCTGATAACAGACAGTCAAAAAATACATTTAAAGAAAAACCTCTCGCAACAAAAAAACCACCTCGCTTCGACAATCAAGAACAAAGAGATTTTTCTAAGACACTCAACATGAGAGTAAACAGTTATTTTAAAGACAATAATATTTCACGTAATGCCAATACAAAAATGGTCTTGAAAAGCCTTTTTCATGCTACACTTTGGATTGGTTCGTATTGTATGCTTATTTTTGGTGGATTTAGTGTAGAAATCAATTACTTGCTTTGGGCAATTCTTGGTTTTTCTATTGCTATGGTTTCTGTAAATATTGCACACGACGCTATTCATGGAGCGTATTCAAAACACAAGTGGGTAAATGATTTGCTTTCTCACACTTTTAATTTCAATGGTGCTAGTGCTTATATGTGGAATAGAATGCACAATCAGGCTCACCACACTTATACAAATATAGACGGACATGACGAAGACATTGCGCCTGTTCCGATAGTTCGTCTTTCTTCTGAAGCTCCTTTATGGTCTATTCATCGTTACCAACACATTTATTCGTTTGCCTTATACTGCTTAAGTACACTTTCTTGGGTTTTAATGAAAGATTATAAGAAGTTTTTTGCTAATGAAGTTGGAAATTATACAGGAGCAAAACATCCTAAGAAAGAATATTTTTTATTATTCTTCTATAAATTTATCAATTACACTCTTTTTATTATTATTCCTCTTATTATGTTGCCTCACGGTTGGGTAAATACAGTTTTGGGATTTTTATTGATGCACGCAGTAAGTGGTTTTTTCTTAGCAGTTATTTTTATGTTGGCTCATGTTGTAGAAGAAGCACATTTCTTTTTACCTAATGAAGAAGGAAATATGGAGAATTCTTGGGCAGTTCATCAACTTTACACAACTGCTAATTTTTCAGAAAAAAGTGAGTTTATGGCATTTATTACAGGTGGACTTAATCAACAAGTAGAACACCATTTGTTTCCAAATATATGTAGCATTCATTATCCTGCTCTTTCAAAGATTGTAAAGCAAACAGCAGCAGAATACGGACATCCTTATTTGACAGCAGATTTCCCAACAGCAGTAGCTTCTCATGTTCGTTTCTTAAAGAAAATGGGTAGAGAAGAAAGACCTATAATGCACTAAATAGAAATGATAAATTATTAGTTGTAAATGGTAAATGAATACAAACAACTTATTATCAATTTTTTATAAAAATATAAATCTGCCTTTTTAGCATTTTAGCTTAGCAAAAACAGCAGAAATGAAATTTCAAGAAAAAATAGAGGGATTTGATAAATCAAGTCCCTTTTTTTATGGATTATTTTCAAATTTTCAAAACTTTTTGAAAGTTTTGAAAGTATAAGATAATGTAAACGTTTTATTTATGGCAAATTCCTTAAATTAAGGATATTAGTAGTAAATTTGTCAAAACATATCTTTTCTATTTAAGTTAGTAAGCAGTATTTTGAATTTATTGCAAATATTTCTTACTACTTAATTGACTGTCTTTACCTTGATAATTTGATTTTCTAAGCTCATAAAGACAGCTTTATTTTAATAAAAAAACAAGTATGGAATTAATTTCAGGTTTTTCAAAACTCTCCAAAGAAGAAAAAATTAAATGGATTGCAGAACAGTTAGGGCAGTCATCTGATGAATTACTAGACCAATTTAGTAGTTTTTGGCACAACGACCCACACCAGCAAAAAGTTTTTGATGAATTTAGCGAAAATACACTAACCAATTACTACATGCCTTTTGGTGTAGTTCCAAATGTTATTTTGAATGGTGAAACGTTTGCTGTTCCAATGACGATTGAGGAGAGTTCGGTAGTGGCAGCAGCTTCAAAGGCAGCCAAGTTTTGGCAATCAAGAGGAGGGTTTCACTCTGAAATTATTTCTACAAAAAAAATAGGACAAGTTCATTTTCTTTGGAAAGGCGATTACAATAAAATGTATTGCGTTTTTGATGAGGCCAAAGAACAAATGCTAAAAGATACAGCCGATATTACCAAAAACATGCGCCAGCGTGGAGGAGGGATTTTGGATATTGAGCTTTTGGATATGCGTCATTTGGATGATAATTACTATCAAATCAAGGCTACTTTTGATACTTGTGATTCGATGGGCGCAAATTTCATTAATTCTTGTTTAGAACAATTTGCCAAAACGCTTCAAAACTGGGTTGCTTCAAAAGAAATGTTTACCGACGCAGAAAGAGACGCTACAATAATTATGTGTATTCTTTCTAATTATACCCCTGAATGTTTGGTCAAAACATGGGTAGAATGTCCAATTGAAAAATTGGGAGGAGCTGATGGACTCATTGATGGATTAGATCCAAACACATTTGCTTTTAAGTTTCATAAAGCAATTGAAATAGCTAAAAATGATGTTTATCGTGCCACAACACATAATAAAGGAATTTTTAATGGTATTGATGCCGTAGTTTTGGCAACTGGAAACGATTTTAGAGCTGTCGAAGCCTGTGGACATACGTATGCTTCTCGTTCTGGACAGTATAGAAGTTTGTCGGATTGTAGTATAGAAAATGGCGTTTTTAAGTTTTGGTTAGAGATGCCGATTGCTGTCGGAACTGTCGGAGGACTTACTTCACTTCATCCACTTTCAAAACGCTCATTAGAAATGCTTGGTAATCCCTCAGCACCAAAACTCATGCAAATTATTTCAACTTTGGGCTTGGCTCAAAACTTTGGTGCAATAAAATCACTTACAACAACAGGAATTCAGAAAGGACACATGAAAATGCACCTTTTGAATATCTTGCGTAACTTTGAAGCAACAGAAAAAGAAGTAAAACAAGCAGTTGAGTATTTCAAAAACAATACAGTTTCTTTTAATGCTGTAAGAGAATTTTTGGCAACTGTAAGAACACATGTCTAAAATAAAAACCCTAAAAGTCTTATTTATTAGATTTTTAGGGTTCAATCAGATAAACAACACACAAAATATTTCAATAAAATTGAACAACTTTTTTACTCTTCCAAAATCCCTTTTTAATTTATGAATCGTTTTCACGGAAATGGAAAACTGCTCCTCAGTGGGGAGTATTATGTGCTTGATGGTGCGATTGCACTTGCCGTTCCTACCCAAAAAGGACAGTTATTACAAGTGACTTATGCTCCTTCAGAACATCGTGTGTTGCATTGGAAAAGTTATGATAGTAATGGGCAAATTTGGTTTGAGGCTCGTTTTGATATCGAAACTTTTGAAGCCTTAGAAGGATATGTTTCTCAAAAATCAATGGTTTTACAGAAAATTTTGCAAACGACACGCAAAATTTCAAAGAATTTTTTAGTAGGAAAAGAATCTGTTTTAGTAGAAACTTTTTTAGAATTTCCTCGTCTTTGGGGATTGGGAAGTAGCTCAACGCTTATTCATACCATTGCAAAATGGGCAGGAATAAATGCTTTTGATTTACTTGCCAAAACTATGGGAGGTTCGGGTTACGATGTGGCTTGTGCCGAATCTGAAACGCCTATTTTGTACGAAAGACACGACGGAATTCCACGTACTATTCCAGTTGATTTTAATCCTCCTTTCAAAAATCAAATTTATTTTGTCTATTTAGGTAAAAAACAAAATTCGGCAGAAGGAATTTCGTATTACGAAAAACTCAAAAATATAAAAAGTAAGAAAGACAAATTAGTAAAAGAACTTTCAGGTATTACACACAAAATCGTAACAGCCACAAAACTAGAAGAATTTGAAAAGCTAATTGCCAAGCACGAAGAAATTATTGCTAATAATATGGCAATGGAAAGAGTAAAACAAACTTATTTTTCTGATTACTGGGGCGAAGTAAAATCTCTCGGTGCGTGGGGAGGAGATTTTGTTTTGGTTACAAGCCAAAAATCAAAAGAAGAAACACAAGCCTATTTCTTAGAAAAAGGAATGGATACTTTTCTTACTTATGATGAAATGGTGAAGGGATAGTTATATTACTTCATAATTGAATTTCGGAAACAGTTTGTAAAACAGATTTGTATTTAACCCTAAGGACTCCAATGTTCTTAGGGTTTCGAAAATACTTTTAAATGAGCATAAGTATTTTTTTATTGAATTTTATTACTTTCAATATCAAAATATAAAATGTAATTTTGTAGTCTTATTACAATTATAATCAAACTTATAAGATGAATTCAAAATTACTCCAACATAGTAAAGTACACATATTCTTACTTACATTTTTATTCTTATTTTTATTCCTTTCTTTATCATTTGGGCAAACTCGTCCTCCAATAGCAACTTATTCAGATGTATATTGTGAAGGTAGTCCAATTGTTGTTTCAGCTAGTTCACCTACTTTTGGATCTAGTATTGAATGGTATATATATTCAGATATACGATCGCACTCACCGTTTGCCACATCAAAAGATGGTGCTGATTTGATTTTAGATAATAAAATTCCATTACCTGTCGGTACAACAAAAATATATGCAGTAGCTATATCTAATGGAAATAGAAGTGAAGGAGTAGAAGTTCCAATAAATGTGCGTTCTGCTGCTGTTGTTTTGGGAATAGGCTCAGACAAATGTATGCTTTATAGAGGAGATAACGTAAATTTATTTCCAATTTTGTCTGTTGATAAAGCAGAATATACCTACGAGTGGAGAAAAATACAAAATAAATTACTTGATACTATAGCATCTCCAAGTATAATCAGTACAGAAAAAATATTTTCCAAAGCTTCATTACAAGAAGCAGATGCAGGAATATATGAACTAACAGTATGGAACGAAAACAAAACCTGTGCTACTGTTTCCACAATACATTTAGTTATTAGAGATGTCTGTATGCCTTCTTATCCTATTGAAAATTTAGGACTTGATCTTAGTCAGGGTCGTACTTATGTTTATATAAAACCTGGTCGTGGAAGATATTATATTTCTACTGATGAGAGTGGAGTTTTTAATTTTCGTTTAGAAGAAAGATATAGAAATAAAGATTTAGATGTAACTGTTTTTTTGGAAGATGGCTGTCAAGTTGGAAAAACAACATTAAGACAAAGTATCGGAACAAGTTGGTACAGTTTGAATTTTAATCCAATATGTACTCCCAATAAGAAGTACCTTATGAAAATGACTTCAAGTACAGGTGATACGTATGAAGTGCCTATAAAATTTAATATCTCTGAACTTAAAAACAGAATCTATATAAATTCTGACTCTTATTGTCCTAACCTTGAAATCTACCTTTCTTCTAGTAATGATGGAGGCGTTGTGAATAGTAGCATGACTTGGTACAAGACAACAACAAATTCAAAAACAGACTTACCAAATGAATCAACTGATTGGGAGGTAATGAAAGTTTATAAGAGCAAAAAAACTATGATAGGTGGATCTTACTTAACATATAGCTCTAGTGAGGAGAAAGTTCAGTGGTTAAAGACACTAGTTATAGATGGAAGAGGATGTGTTGTTGAGAGTGAACCTGTATTTATTGAGAAAGAAAACGGAAATGAAAATCTATTCAGAATTCCTAATACTAGAAATTTACTTCCAAAAGCAGAATTTGTCAGTACAGACCAAGAGTCTTCTCTTTTAAAAGGCATTGAAGTCAAGCTATCTGGCTTTTCTATTAATAGCTATGACAGAACTCCTGTTGTAATTTCTATCCTTAATGCTGATGGTACAAACTCTTCCCCCAGTAGCGTAATTAAATCGTTTGAAATGGAAGCAAGTGAGTTTAGTAGTTTGTTTATTCTCAATAATGATGATATTTTTATTTTTGATGAGCCTTTGCGAGTTCCTAGACAATTTTATATAAGTATAAATGCCAATAGCAATTCTATTTATATGTCTGCAAGATGTAATATAGCTCAAAACAGAGCTTGGGAAAGAAAACTAGACGGTTCGTGGATTCCATTGTCAGCTCCTATTTCGTCTGGAGGGCTTGAGTTTGCTACTTCTTATGTAGTCAATCCAATATTTCATACTAAACCAAAAACTAATTTTGTTGCCAGTTTTGATTTGGCATATCAATATGAGGAAGTTACGTTCTTTGATATTTCTGAAGCTGACCCAGAAACATATGACTGGACATTTGCAGGAGCTAGTACCAGCACTGATTCAATAGCAAATCCTACAGCTACTTATTCCCAAAAAGGAGAATATGATGTTTCCTTGAAAACAAGCAATATATCAGGAACTGATAGTCTTTCGAAGCCAAATTATATTAAAGTTTTGGAAAATTACTCTATAAGAAAGAATACATATACACAGCTTTATGCAAAAGAGAGAGATCAAGAATATGAAGATGGACAGCAAAAGTATAAGGCAAAAGGAGAGTATTTTATAAGCAATGAAGAAGATGATTATTTGCAAGGAGTAGAAGTCAAATTATCTTATTTACGTGTTCCTAGTTATGGTAATTGGGAGAGAACACTGCCCGTATATTTGATGTCTGTTGATAGTATAGACAAAAAGCCTTATCAAATAATTGATTCGATGTCTGTGCCTTTTGATTACATCGAAAAGGCAATTGAAAATCAAGGGTTCATAAGGTTCAAATGGAAAAAAGCTATACCTCTTCCTTCTGATTTTTTTATTGTTGTTGATATAAAATATGCTACTGATTTGAAATATGCAATTCCTTATGGTAAATCAAATGAAGACTTAAATCAAGCTACAGCATGGATTCAACTCAAAGATGGCACTTGGCAACTACAAGAAATAATAAATACGTTTAGCTCTGCTTCTCATGCTATATATCCTATTACAACTCGTCATAAAATACTCTCTTCAGAAGAGAATAATCTATTTTCTTATTCAATAGAGTTATTTCCTAATCCAGCTTCTGATTTTATAGAAATAAAATCTTCTGAAATCTCATTAAACAAATACTCTATTGTTAATACCTTGGGAGTAACTATTAAAGATGGCAATTTATCAGAGCAAAATACTATTGATATAAGTAAATTTAATAAAGGTCTGTATTTTATTCGTTTTATGACAAACAAAGGAATAATTACAAAACGATTTATAGTAAAATAATCACTTTATTTAGAACTACAAGTAAAACTTCATTCTTTCAATTTTTTTTTGAAAGAATGGAGTTTTTTAGTTAGAAAAATAAATTAATCTTTGTACATAAAATCATAATCTTCTAATTGCTTTAATTCTTTGATTTTGCTTTTACAGTCTTTGATCTCAGTCGTCCACATATAGAGTTTTTTCAAATTAGGCATTTGAGAGAATGCTTTAGGAAATTTAGTTAGTTTATTACTTCTTATCCAAAGCTCTTCTAATTTTTGTAATCTTTTAAATTTTGAAGGTAGAGTAGAAAACTTAATATCATCTATCATAAGTGATTTAAGTTCTGTTAGTTGTATTAAAACATTAGGAAAGGTCTCTAAATATTCTCCAGAGATTCTTAACTCTTTCAATTTTTTCAACCCTCTAATTTTATACAATTCTTCTACCGAAATAGAATTTCCTTGTAAATCTAATTTCTTTAAATTTTTGAATAACTTCAATTCATTTGGTATTGTATCTAATTCTAAGCCACGCAAACTGATATTTGTTACTGTATCAGGTCTATTTTTAACGAGTTGAAAGAAATCATATACATGTTGTTCTCTCCACTTTACACTTATATCATTGTTCGCTCTTATTTTCATTTTTAGAGAGCCTTTTAGGTTTACTGTATCTCTAAAATCCCTGTCTTCTTCATAGCAAGTAAAAATCAAATCCATAAAGATATTCAAACTATCTCCTACTTTCCAGTTTTTTTTCTCTGCTACAACCCTACTGTATATGTTTTGATAATCATGGGAATAGGTACAACTGTACATGTATGCCCTGCTTAAAACGGAATCTTGTGCCATCTTAAAATCAATATTAATACCTGTCATAAAACCTTGACCAATAGAAATAAACAAAGAATCTTTCCATAAATTACATATAAAAGAACTATTTACTATTGTATCTTTTCCTTCTAACTCTCCTTTCATAAATTCCACTACCAAAGGCTCACTAAAATCATAATCAGCATCATAAATAAGCTGATGTTTTGGTTCTTCTATTTTTTCTTCTTCAATTTCTTTTTTTTGAAACAATGAGTTATCAAAAGCATAAAACAGACATGTCAGCATAGAAGCCAAAGCCACAATAAGAAACAGTATTTTTTTCATAATCTTAGAAGTTTAGTTGTGATTTCTTTTACCCATTCTCGTTGTTCCTTTAACGACCATTGTATCAATATATTTCCCATTTTCTTCTGCATAGACAAAACTCATATCAAAATAAACGTCTAAGCTATCTGAAAAATCTAGTGTTTTTGAATTGATTATAATTTTACTTTTTAGAGGTTTATAACTATGATTATATGTGCAATCAGATACTTTTGCTGTACTTTCTACATTATCTTTCGTAATTACTATTTCTACTGATGCTCCAACTATTGCATACGCTACCAATTTCAAAGAATCATTTTTATAAGTAGCATAATTTTTATTTAAGTCTGTTGTACCACGATGAAATATATTGGGCAAAATTTCTGTGATATGTTCAGCTACTAATGATGTTTCTGAAATAATTCCAGTATTATATGTTGTATCAAAAACAAGAAAATGGGTTGAATCTCCTCTCAGTCCTCTGACAAAAGATTTTGAAACGAGATAAAAAAAAGCCATAATTGAGTTTCTTACAAAATTTTTCTCACAAAATTTTCTCAATTATGGCAAAAGCAAAGTATGCTTCTAGTGGTAAAGTTACAAAATTAGTTACTGTTTTATCTTCTCATTTAACAGAGTTTCATTTTGCACGAGTTCAATTTATAGGTCTTTTTGTAATAGCTGTTATAAAAGTAGGATTAGGAGGGTTGATTCAAATTGCTACAGCTTTTGAACGGAATGTAGAATGCAGCTCCTCTTTACGTCGTATTGAACGCTTTTTAAATCACTATAACCTTGATTTTAAGGCAATTACTCGTTTAATTGTTTCTTTACAAGGTATTGATAAGTGGAAGGATATTGTTTTATGTCTTGACCGTTCCAATTGGAAAGTGGGTAAAAAAAATATAAATATTTTGTTACTTTCAGCAGCTTATAAGAATGTTTCAGTGCCTCTTATTTGGTCTGTTTTTCCAAAAAAAGGAAACTCTTCTACTGAAGAACGCATCGAATTAATAGAACGTTTTTTATCTATTTTTCCTAACCTATCTATTTCTTCTATTGTAGCAGATAGAGAGTTTGTAGGTCAAAAATGGTTTACTTATTTATCAGGAAAAAACTTTGATTTTGTAATGCGACTAAAGTCTAATTTTAAAGCGACTAGAAAAGGTAAAACAAAGTCAATTGCAGCATGGTGTAGAGGACTGGCTATTTCAGAAACGTATCATTTAGAGGGTGTTTTTATAGTCAATGGTGTAGAAGTATATTTATCTGTAAGCAGAACACAAAAAGGATATATTTATCTAGCTTCACCTGTTTTTTTAGAAAACGCTTTTGAAATTTATAAACAACGTTGGGAAATAGAAACGCTGTTTAAAGCACTAAAAACACAAGGTTTTAAGCTAGAAAATACAAAATTGACAGAACCAGAGAAAATAGCTAAATTACTTGCTCTTTGTTCTATTGCATTTGTTTGGTGTTACAAAGTAGGGGAGTGGAAACATAAAAAAACGAAAATAAGAGTCTGTTCAAATGGATATAATGAATACTCTTTTTTCCGATATGGATTACTAGAAATCAAAAAAATACTCAATAATCCAATGAGTAAAGAAACTAAATTCAATCAGAAAATTAAAGTTTTGTCAATGGAGTGAGGAATCTCCTATTCTATTTATTGCTTTCTTTTTTGTTTGATTGTAAATATTTTTATTTTGAAACAATGAACTATTAAAGGCATAAAACAAGCAAGTCAGCATAGAACCCAAAACCACGATAAGAAACAGTATTTTTTTCATACTCTTGAAAGATTAGTAGTTGTGTATATTTTTATTCTTGTTATTTCTTAAAAAATGAGACTCTCCTTTCAGAAACCCCTTCTATAATAGAAATTTTTCTTCATTTTTACTATCTTTATTCATAGCAAATTGAAAGATTTTTTTGTATAATCTCTATACCTGCTTTACGATTAATCGTCCTCTAAAAAACTCTTTTTTTACTATAAAAAAAATACCAAATTGTTTAAAAAAACTTCATTTTTTTTCTTAAAAGAAATCATTCTTAACAATGTCAAATTCAAAATTTATCTTGCAGAAACGCAAATTATTTTTAATAGCTACGGATTTCAGAGTTAGAAGTAATCTAAGGCAAAAAACAAAATTTTTTTTGCCTTACGTAACATTTTGGTAAAGATTAAGTAATACCGAAATCTACACGAACCCACTTACACTATCAAAAACAGCGATTATGCCTTTAAAACACTTACATTGCTATTCAAAGGGTAGCGTATTCTTATACAAAAAACCGATTTTTTTTCTCAGTTTTTTTTCTCAATTTTGTTATCACAATCCACATACACGGAAAGATAACTACTAGCCTCTCTGTCTTTTTAAAAAAATCAGCAAGCATAACAAACTTTATTGATTTTCAAAAAAAATAATTTAAAAAGAGGGTAGTTTTTGCACCCCCAGTTTTTGGTAAAATTAAGTTTTTAATAAAAAATGGGTTAAGGAATTTTTGTCTTTATATAAAAAAAACCTTTATGAGATGAAGTGAAAATTTTGCTTCCAAACTCAGGTAAAGAAAAAGAAATTTAAGTTATAGATTTTATAATAGTAGAGCTACAAATTAAATTTTGTGGTTAGTTATCAAATCAAAAACGATAAACAGAAAATAAATAGTAAAAAAGTAAAGACAACTAAAAGAATAAATCAATATCAGTAAATAGAAACGAGAGGCAGTACTACTAGTAAAATCTTTAATCAGATTGCCTTTTCTAATCTTATTGATACTAAAGAAATTTGGATAGTGTGTGGAAATTTAGTTTTTTTAATTAATTATGGTATCACTTTCTCAACAAAATACGGCTATCTCATTGAACCCACACTCAACAAATAGTGGTGGCTACAAAGATTGTCAGACAGTTTGGCAGCAATGTTTGGAGGTAATAAAGTCTGAAATTCCAGAGCAGAGTTTCAAAACTTGGTTTATACCTGTCCGACCTTTGCGGTTGCGCCAAAATATTTTGACGATTCAAGTACCGAGCCTCTATTTTTACGAATTTTTAGAAGAACATTATGTTCTTGTACTCAGAAAAGCGATTATCGAACAATTAGGAACAAATGGAAAATTAGAATACTCTCTTCTTCCAGAAAAAAAACAAACACCTTTATTTGATAATTCGTTTGACGAAAGGATAGAATCAACAAATCAGAATCAGCAAGGTCAAGCAAAACAAAAAAATAATTTTAATTCTTCTTCTCATGTTTCCGAGAGTTATGGTCATGAAGGAGATAATTCTGAAACGACTTCTATTCAAACAAGTTTGTTTCAAAATCAGAATTCAACTCAGCAAAATAATAATCAAAAGGATATAGATTCAGACAATCCAATAGTTTTAAATGGCAATTCGAATTATGAAACGGCTACTTCTAGAAGCCAATTAAATAACTCAACTCAGCAATCTACTAGACAGGAATATAAACCAGAATATAAAAAAGAGCTAGAAAATAGAGTAGAAGCAAGACAACCAATTAGACAAGAAAATAATAGAACCCAACAAACTAGTACTACTAATCAGTTTGCACCACAGGTTCAGAAGTCGTCTAATTTTCAGTCTTCTACTTCACAGTCTTCTCAACAATATTATCAAAATCAGACTCAAAATCGAACAAGAGATGTTCAACAACAGTCTAATTTTCGTCCTGTCAAGACAACACAAGCACTACCTCACAATCTTAATCCAAGATATACCTTCGATACTTTTGTAGAAGGTGAGTGTAATAGTGTTGCTTTTGCAGCAGGTAGAGCAATTGCTAAAAATCCAGGAAGAACGAGTTTTCACCCTTTAGTTTTATATGGAGGTGTAGGTTTGGGCAAAACGCACTTAGCACATGCGATTGGCAACAAAATCTTAGAACATTATCCAGAAAAGCGAGTAGTTTATGTATCTGCCGACCAGTTTGCCAATGATTTTGTAGCTTCTGTACGTGAAAACGAAATTACGCAGTTTACCGAACAGTATTATCATTTAGATGTCTTGATTGTTGATGATATTCAGTTTTTGTGTGATAAGGTAAAGACTCAAGAGAGTTTTTTCCATATCTTCAATCACTTGCATAGTGCAGGCAAACAGATGATAATGACTAGCGATTGTGCGCCTGCTCAGATGAGAGGTTTGCAAGAACGACTACTTTCTCGTTTCAAATGGGGAGCAATCCTAGATTTGAAAGTTCCTGATGTAGAAACAAGAAAGGCAATTATTTATACGAAATTACAAGGATACGAATCGCAAGTTTCTCAAGATGTGATTGATTTTCTAGCAAAAAGTGTAACAACTAATGTTAGAGAACTAGAAGGTGTAATTACTTCTCTTTTAGCTAAATCTTCTTTGGCTGATATGAGTATTACACTAGACCTCGCTCGTCAAGCACTTGGCGCAGTTGTGGCACATCAAAACGAAACTCACGAACTTTCTATTGATGCAATTGAAGAAATTGTAGCAGCTTTTTTTCAAGTTACTTTAGAGCAACTCAAAGGAAAAACAAGAAAAAAAGAAATTGCAGTAGCTCGTCAGTTTGCGATGTATCTAACAAAAGAATATACTGATTTGCCTTTAAAAGCAATCGGTTGGCACTTTGGAAAAAGAGACCACAGCACAGTTATTCATGCTTGTAAAGTTGTTCCTATCAAGATGGAACAGGAAGAATCTTATAAAAAGACTTTTGATGAGATTATCAAGCGAATAGAACAACTTTAAAAACAAAGTTTTAATACATAAAAAAGCCAATAAGTTCTTTTCGTTCTTATTGGCTTTTTTATTTTATTCTATTATATGGTTATTTTTATTCTCTCCTTTGAAATAGGAATGGCTTAATTCAAAAATACCAAATGAATCTCGGTAAGCATTAAATATATTTTGAATATATTCCTGTTGATTTTGAGACATCATTTCATATATTTTTGATTTGATGCGTGGATATTCTTCAAAAATTTCTAATATATTAGCAAGAGGAAGAATATATAATTCTGTTACAGCATCACAACAAATTGCATTATATAATCGATGAGTTCCTTGCACTAAACAATTTTCTCCAAAAAACTCTCCTTTTGTAACCTTTCCTAACTCTTCAAATCGTTCTCCAACATCTAAGTCTAGTCGTATTTGACCTGATTTGACCATATAAAGTGCTTGGCTTGGATCATTTCTAAAAAAAACAATTTCATCTTTTGAATAATTTCTTAAATAAAGATTAGGTAGAAAAACCATTAATTCCTCATCAGTAAGGCAAGAAAAAATCAACATTTTTCTAAGAAAATCCATTAATTTTTTGTCTTGAGAAGAATATTTACGAGCAAATGGATTCCACATAGTAAAGTATGAAGTTAAAATTTAGAGGTGAGAGTTCAAATAGATAAATAGGAGTGAAGATTACGAAATTATTATTTCTAAAGTCAAAATTAACTAAAAATACGAAGTTAATTTTCAGTATTTTCTTGTATAAAAATTTCATTTGAAGTCAAATTAAGACATAGTAAATTTCCTAAAAACCATTTTTTAGTATAAACACATCCATTATCTAAACAAATTGAAGGAGCTTTTAAATTAATGTCTTGTAAAATATAATCCAAAAAAGTAGGGTTATGTCCAATAATAATAGTTTTATCATAAAAATGATTTTCTTTTTCTTTATCAGTAATTACAAAATCTCTTTTCCAAAGCATTGTTTCAAAATCTGAAAATGGATTATTAGTTTCTAAATTGAAGCCAGCATGAACTAAAAAGAAATTATCTAACTCATAGAAATAAGGCAAAGTAGAAACAAAATCATATTCTAATTGTGAGAATTCAGCAGTTTTATCCAAAAACTGACTTGTCTTTATTCCTTCGTAATCTTCAATAAACATTTGCTCATGATTTCCACGTAAAGGAAAAACTTGATAGCCATTTTCATCTTGATTTTCTTGCAGTTTTATAATCAAATCTAAAACTCCTTTGCTATCCTTTCCTTTATTAATATAATCTCCTAACAAAAAAAGTTGGTCATTTTTAGTTAATTTTATTTGATTTAATAAGGTTTTGAAAGTAGCCAAACAACCATGAATATCAGGAATAACTAACTGTCTTCCATCTGGGTTTTTAGAAATAAACTTTGAATATTTTGTATGTTCTAATTTCATTTATCTAAATTCTTCCTTTATTTGGGCGCACGCCAGTAGAGATAAATAGCAACTATACCAAAGATAATATTTGGAATCCAAGCTCCCACACGAGGGTCTAATGCTCCACTTTGTCCCAAACTTCTAGCTACTACTACAAACAAAATAAACACAAAAGCCAACACAAAGCCAAGTGCAATATTAAAACTTGTTCCTTGTCTTGTTTTTTTAGAAGAAACTACCACCCCCATCAAGGTAAGAATAATAATAGCAAAAGGAGATGCATAACGCTGATATTTTTCTACATAATAGATTCCTAGCTCAAGAGCTGTGCCTCTTGCTTTTTGTTCTGCAATATATTCATCTATTTCTGGCAAAGTTAGGGTTTCATTGTATCTATATTTACTCTCAAAATCTTTTGGTAGAAGTCCCATAAGAGTGTCCATATCTTTTCCTCTAAGAATTAACTCTCGTTCTGCAAAAAAAGTATGTATTTTGTAATCGTCTATGTGCCATGTTTGTTTTAAGGTATCCCAAGTAATATTTTCAGCAGATAGTTTTTCTACTAATTTTCTATTTTCTATACGTTCTATTGTAAATTTTCGTCCATTAAAGGTATTATTATTATAACTTTGAAGATATACATAGGTATTCGAATCTATCTTTGAATGTACATTTCGCTCATCAAAAGAAAAAGGTTTTTTGACATAAGCCGTTTCGAAGGCTATCTTTATTTTATTAGCACGAGGAATAACCCAACCATTCAAATAAAATGAAAAAATTGCGATAATACTCGCTCCAATCATATAAGGCACAAACAATCTCAAATAACTCATTCCACCACTCAGCATAGCTATAATTTCGGTACGTCCTGCCATACGAGAAGTTACAAACACAGTTGTAATAAAGACCATCAAAGGCGTAATAAGTCCGATGATGTGCATAATGAAGTTAGAATAATATTCTACCACAATCTGCTTAAAGGTTAAAGAATGTTTGATAAAATCGTCACTTTTTTCGCTATAATCAATCGCACAAATAACTGCTAAGATTACCAAAACGACAAAAACGTAAGTGGTAAGAAATTTTTTAAGAATATATTTGTCTAGTATTTTCACTCTAGTTGTTTGATTTTTAGAATCCAAATCCTAAGCATTTTTAAGTATCTTAGCTTTGGATAAAATATTTGTATTATAATTTTACTACAAACTTACAATTTTGAAAGATAACAATTTAATCAAAATCTAATTTTCTAACAGTTTTAAAGATATTTTAAAAATAAATGATGTTTTTATAGCTCTATTTATACTGATAGCATTTTCAATAAGACTCGTTTTTTTATGTCTAATAAATAATTGTTATGTTATTTTGCACAAAAGCTCTTGATTGGAATACGACCTTGATAAATAAAAATAATTATATTCTTTTGAAATAAGGAATTAAGAATCAAAAAAAAATTACGACCTTTGCAGGCAAATAGCTACCTCTCCTCTTGTATTTATTGTTGTAGTCGTTTTTTTATAGTTTATCATGGATTATTAATTGTTATTACTTGCTATGAAAGTTGTTGAAAAAATTGATGAGCTTAGAACATCTTTAACATCGTATTCAAAATCAGAAAAAACGATTGGTTTTGTGCCTACTATGGGTGCACTTCACAAAGGACATATTTCGCTTATCAAAACAGCAAAAAAGAAATCAGACTTTGTAGTGTGTAGTATTTTTGTGAATCCTCTTCAATTTAATAACACAGGCGATTTTACAAATTATCCTATTTCTTTAGAGAAAGATATAAAAATGTTAGAAAAAGCAGGCTGCGATTTGCTTTTCTTGCCAAATTCTGATACTATGTATCAGAGTCCTGTCCGTACAAAGATGAATTTTGATGGATTAGATAATGTAATGGAAGGAAAACATCGACAAGGACATTTTAATGGAGTAGGAATTGTGGTGGCAAAATTATTTAATTTAGTACAACCTAATCACGCCTTTTTCGGACAAAAAGACCTCCAACAATTTGCTATTATTCAGCAAATGGTAACTGATTTATCGTTTCCTATCAAGCTTTATTGCTGTCCTATCAAAAGAGAAGAAGACGGACTGGCGATGTCTTCAAGAAATAGAAGGTTAGACGAAGATCAAAGGGTTATTGCTCCTAAAATATATGAAAGTCTTATTTTGACCAAAAAAATGCTTAAAAAAGGAGAATCTGTAGAAAAATCACAGCGAGCAGGCATTTCTCATTTAGATAAATACAAAGAGTTCGAAACTGAATATTTGGAAATTATAGATGCAACTACTCTACAACCTTTAGATTCTAAATTAAAATTAAAAAAATTAGATACTAGCACAAAAATTGCAATTTGTGTCGCTGCAAAACTAGGAGAAATACGACTGATTGATAATATTATTATTGATTGATTTGAAAGTTATTGTTCGCCCACAAGAGCAAATCATTTTTTTATCAAAATCAGAATAGTACCAAATCATTAAGAAATTACAACTTAAACATTAATAAATTCGTATAATTAAGCAGAAACTATTAAAATCCTTTCAAAAAAAGATTTCTTTTTTTGTTATTTTAATCAAAAAACAACTATGTTATTACAAATATTCAAATCAAAGATACATTGCGTTAAGATTACACAAGCCGAACTAAATTATGTAGGCAGCATTACCATAGATGAAGAATTGATGGAAGCTGCTAATTTATATGAAGGTGAGCGTGTACAAATTGTAAATAATAATAACGGAGAACGCATCGAAACTTATGTCATTCGTGGTGAGCGTGGAACAGGTACAATTTGTTTAAATGGTGCTGCTGCTCGTAGAGCACAAGTTGGAGATGTTGTAATTATTATTTCATACGCTCTCATGACACACGATGAAGCAAAGGCTCACAAACCAACGATTATATTTCCAAACGAAAATAATCGTTTGAATTAGAATAATACAAAACTGATTTTTTATATATACACTCTATTTTATAATGTCATTGTTAGTTTTTGAACAAAGCAACACGAGCATTATAAAATAGAGTATGTTTTTTTTAGAAGTTTGGAGAAAGTAAATATTGAGAATAAAAATCATCAATTACTTTTACAGCTTCATCTGCAGTATCTACAATGCTGATTAGATCTAAGTCTACTGCACTTACGTTTTTCTCTTTTTCAAGAACAGTCGTTTTTATCCAGTCCATTAATCCAGACCAAAAATCTTTACCTACCAAAACAATAGGAAAACGAGCTATTTTTTTTGTTTGAATAAGTGTGTAGGCTTCAAAAAGCTCATCTAATGTTCCCAAACCACCAGGCATTACGATAAAGCCTTGAGAATATTTTACAAACATAACTTTGCGCACAAAGAAATAATCAAAGTTGATAAGTTTGTCTAAGTCAATATACGCATTTGCACCTTGTTCAAAAGGCAAAACAATATTCAAACCAACAGATTTACCTTTTTCTGCTCTTGCGCCTTTATTACCAGCTTCCATAATACCAGGGCCACCACCTGTAATTACACCATAACCATGGCGTACTAATTTAGCTGCAATTTCTTCAGTTAATTTGTAATATTTATGGTCTGGAGAAGTACGAGCAGAACCAAAAATAGAAACACAAGGTCCTATACGAGCTAGTTTTTCAAACCCTTCTACAAATTCTGCCATTACTTTAAAGATAACCCAAGAGTTTGCTGATTTTATTTCACTCCAATCTCGTTTCTGAAAAGCTCTAACTAATCGTTTTTCTTCTTCTGTTTTACCTTCTAATATATCTTTTGCATTCGTATTTCCATCCATATCATTCAAATCTGGTTGATATGGCTTTTCAGATTTTCCTTCGTTTGAAATAGATTCAGAAGTAAGTTTTTGTTTTTTTATTGGTTCGTTTTGATTTTCTTCGTAAGGCATTTTAATAATTCGTTTAATTAAATAGTTTTGTTAAATGAGTAGTTTTAATGATTAAATACTCTGCAATACTGCTTTTTTATTTTGATTTATATATTTATCAAGTTTTTAAACAGAACGGCTAATATACGGAAAGTAATTTTAAAACAAAATATAAAATGAATTGAGTATCTATTTTACAGAATCAATTGTTGTTATTTTTAGACGTGTAACACAGTAAAATTATGGAATTTAGCAACAGCCATCTAAACTAACTTATCATCACAAATTACAAAAATCACTATTATGATTCAGAAAATTAAAGAAACCTGTCTTTACGTAACCAATTTAGACAAAACACAAGAATTTTATCACAATAAACTAGAATTGCCTATCATTAGCAGAAAAGAAGATGCTTTTATATTTTTTAGAGTTGGCACGGATGTTCTTTTATGTTTTATAAATGAATATGCAAAAAATCAAGAAAATCTACCTCCTCATTTTGCAACAGGAAAAATACATTTTGCTTTTGAAGTAAAGGTAGAAGACTATCAGATGTGGAAAAACAAAATAGAAAATCTACAAATCAAAATAACACATGAACAAGAATGGAAAAACGGATTACTTTCTTTTTACTTTGAAGACCCTGATGGACATGTTTTAGAGATAGTAAGTGCAGGAATATGGGATTAAATTTATTCAAAACAAATCTTTTATATTAATTTTACGTATTTTATAAGACAAAATATAAGCATCACCATTATTTACCCAAACTTCCTACTTATGAATATAGAAAAAACAGCAGAAACAGGAAATGAGAATAAGAAAGATATTATTTCTTGGGACAAGATAAAAAGTTTTGATTTTAATAAGCCTATTACAGATTATGGATTTGTAACTCGTTTGGCTGATGAGAATAAATGGACAAAAAACTTCACAGATAAAGCCATTTTGGAGTATAAAAAATTTATGTATCTAGCTGCAACGGCTGGAACAATGGTTTCACCTTCTGAAATTGTGGATATTGTTTGGCATCAACATTTGATTTTTACTGAATCTTATAATGAGTTTTGTAATCTATTAGGGAAAAAAATCCAACATATTCCTTCGACTCATAATAAAGCTGAATTTGAAAAATTCAAAAATGCAAAGGAAAATACTACAAAACTCTACGAAAAACAGTTTGGAAAACAACCTAAAAGTATTTGGGAATATCACACCATGTATCAACCTTTAGGGTTAAAAGAATCTACTACCACACCAGAAAAAATTGTTACGCTAGGTGCTGTTATTTCCTTGATAGTTCTTATTCCCCTTCATTTTTTGATACAGCCTTTTTATAGTGAGATAAATGGAATGGAGTTTTTTGTATTTTATATTCCTTTGATTGTAATAACTGCCATCGCATTAAATTCTTTTAATAGTTCTTATCTAAGAAATATTTTGAAAAGTTGGTCAGAGGATGTTTTTATTAATGATTTATCTATTTCAGAAATTATTTACTTAAAAAAAGGAAAGAAAAACGATGTTGTGCATTATGCTGTCAATAAATTGATAAAAAACAAGGGAATAAAAGTAGATAGTAAAAATGCAATAAAAATTGGTAAGAATCTAAATCCTAAATCAGTAGAGGAATATATAATTTTTGATTCGCTCACAAGTCTTTCAGCTACTTCCGACGAGGTGTATTATCCAGCCCTTTTAAAGGAACTTACCAATAAAGAAGTTTTCCGAAATACCTATCAAGCGATGGATGAGTTTATAGCAACAATAAAATATTCAAAACGTTTCACAAAGCTATTTTTGATAAATTATATAGTTATTTCGGCTATTATGATTATTGGTTGCATTCGTCTTTTTATGGGAATTTCTAACAATAGACCTTTTCTATTTATAGCTATTTTGTTAGTTGCTCTTCTTATTGGAAGTATTATTTATTTGAATGGCTTATCTAAAAAAATGGCTCGGGATATTGTACCAAATTTTTATAAAAATACAGTTATTCCTCAAAAATATGGAAAGAAAATTAGTAATGATAAAACACATGAATGGAGCTATATTTATGTAGGCAGTGCTATTTTTGATGATTCGTTTACTCCTTTAGTAACTTACACAGACAAAAATAATTCTTCGTTTAGTAGTGATGGTGGTTCTTGTGGAAGTAGCTGTGGTAGCTCTTGTGGGTCTAGTTGTGGAAGTAGCTGTGGTTCTTCATGTGGA
The DNA here is from genome assembly GCF_037126285.1 of Bernardetia sp. MNP-M8. Classification (NCBI taxonomy): domain Bacteria; kingdom Pseudomonadati; phylum Bacteroidota; class Cytophagia; order Cytophagales; family Bernardetiaceae; genus Bernardetia; species Bernardetia sp. MNP-M8. The sequence continues at coordinate 4,662,525 of NZ_CP147012.1, read as the reverse complement.
GGAGGTTGTGGTGGCTGTGGAGGATAGGAATTACAAATCTCCTCTTAAAATTTTAAAAAGCACAAAGAAATTTGTGTTTTTTTTGTTGATTCTATAAAAACAAAAAATGCTTTAAAACAGAAATAATAACAACCTTTGTTAAACAATTTGATAGCACATAAAATTTGATGAGTTTCAAATTGTTTAATAACTTATTTTAATTACCAATCCAAGAGCTATGAGCTTAACAACTGAGAATAAAAAAGAATTAATTCAAAAATCAAAAACTAGTATTTTTAAAGCCGTTTTTCCAAATACTACTAATCATTATGATACTCTTTTTGGAGGAACAGCTATGCAAATGATGGACGAAGTGGCATTTATTACAGCTACTCGTTTTTCTCGTAAAAAAGTAGTTACAGTTTCTTCTGACCGTATTGATTTTAAAGTGCCTATTGCAGCAGGAACAATTATCGAACTTATTGGAGAAGTTTCAAGAGTAGGAAATACAAGTCTTGATGTAACAGTAGAAATTTTTATAGAAGAAATGTATTCTGAAAAAAGAGAACAAGCCATTACAGGAAGTTTTAGTTTTGTAGCTATAGACGAAAACAAAAAACCTACTCCTATTTTTTAAAGTCTATTGGGAAGTAAAAAATATGTATCAACAAACATAAAAAAGAGGCTGATCTTTGTGAACAGCCTCTTTTTTATTCTATACTTTTGACAAAAGCTAGTTACTTTTTTGTTAAAGATTAAATTCCAGCTTTTTTGAGTGCTTCTGTAAGTTTAGGAACTACATCAAAAGCATCTCCTACCACACCATAATCAGCCGATTTGAAGAAAGGAGCTTCTGAATCTTTATTGATTACAACAATAGTTTTAGAAGAATTTACACCTGCTAAATGCTGAATTGCACCCGAAATACCAACTGCAATATACAACGAAGGAGCAACTTTGATTCCTGTCTGACCTACGTGTTCGTGGTGAGGTCTCCAGTCCATATCTGAAACTGGTTTCGAACAAGCTGTTGCAGCATGTAATTCATTTGCTAAATTTTCAATCATTCCCCAGTTTTCAGGACCTTTCAAGCCACGACCAGCAGAAACAACCAAATCAGCTTCTGGCAATAAAATATCACCTTCTTGTTTTTTTACATCTGTTACTTTTACAGCAAAATCTTTAGCTCCATATTCTGGGCTAAATGCTTCTACAGTAGCTGAACCACCTACAGAATCATCAATTGCAAGTGCATTTTTAGCAATTGTAAGCACTTTATTTTCACCTTCTAATTTTGTATCTGCAAATGCTTTTCCTGTGAAAACACCTCTACGAACTACAAAACCATTATCAGTTTGAGGAAGAGCAACTACATTTGAAGCAACAGTTGCTTTCATTTTTACACCTACTCGTGGTGCTGCTGCATCCACAGTAGAAGAACGAGACATCACTACTACATTTGCGCCTGCTTTACTAGCTGCACTAGCAATAGCACTAGCAATAGCACTAACAGGACGAGTAGAAAGTTTATCATCACTTACTTGTAAAACAGTTTTTACACCATATTTTCCAAGTTCTTCCAAATTTTCGGCTTTATCTGTAACTAAAGCAGTTACATCGCCTGCATTCATTTTGGCAGCATACGTCAAAGCCTCTAAAGAAGACTTTTTTACTGCATTGTTATCTGCTTCTATATATACTAAAACTGACATCGTTTTATTTGTTTATTTTTATAATTGAATTTGTGATGTCGTTGGTGAGACACCAACAACGGCGAGAAGAAAAAATACAAATAACGTCATTGTAAAAAAAGAGTATGATTCGTAATTCGTAATTTTTAATTCGTAATTGATTTAGAGTACCTTTGCTTCTTCTTTCAAAAGACGTACAAGTTCGTCCATATTATCAGCATCAATCATTTTTACATTCCCACGAGAAGGAGGAAGTTCGAAATTTACGATTTCTGTTGGTGCTGACTCAGTTGTAGGTTCAATTACTTCTAAAGGTTTTTTACGTGCCATCATAATACCACGCATATTAGGAATTTTCCATTCTGCAATTGGCTCTTGACAACCTGCTACAAATGGCATCTCACACTCTACATATTCTTTTCCACCTTCAATTTCACGACCCATTTTAGCAATATTTCCTTCTACTTCTAAAGTCATACAAGGAACAATACAAGGCATATCTAACATTTCGGCAACCATTCCGTGAACCTGTCCACCATTATAATCACTGGCTTCACGTCCCATCAAAATCATATCAAAATTTTTGTCTTTTGCATAAGCTGCAATTTGCTCAGCTACAAAATAAGCATCTTTTGGATGTGCATTAATACGAACAGCATCATCTGCTCCAATAGCTAAAGCTTTACGAATAGTAGGTTCTGTATCTGCTTCGCCTACATTAAGGACAGTAAGTTTTCCTCCACTTGCATCTTTAAGCTCTACGGCACGAGCAAGAGCATAATCATCATAAGGACCAATAATAAACTGTACGCCGTTTTTATCTAATTCTGTACCAGTAAATTTAATTTTTGTTGTTGTGTCGGGTACATGACAAATGCAAACTAATATATTCATATAAAGAGATTGGTAAAAAGAAGTAAAAAATGAATAATTCCTTTTATCTAATTTTTTAACTAGATTCTTTGAAACTAACTATAAAAGGAATGATTAAGAAAATTGTTTGGAATGTGTGTGAATCTGCTGCGAATATACGGCATGTTCTTTAAAAGCGCAATTTTGTAATAGATTGTTCTATAAAAATGATTATTATATTTTGTCTTGACCTATTTCATCTAAAACATTCAAAATAGTATAAGTTTGAAAATAATGAACTTAATATTTTGCAGCAAAATCATTCAATAATTTATTGTCTATCAGTTTTATAATTTCTCTAGCTGTCTGTGAATCAGGACTTTCATTTCTATAAACTGTTTTCAAACTATCTGTTGCTTTTTCGCTGTATTCTCTACCACAAGGAGTATCTAGGCTTGCACCATTTTTTATAAGTAACTCTAAACAAGCAATAAAATCTTCATTTATTTCCATAGGAAAATCAATTATTTTTTGTTCGTATTTGCCATAAATAGCATAAAAAAGAGGTGTATGTGTAATTTTATAAGGTGTTGACTTTGGATTTTTGTAAGTAAATTTTTTCTCTATTTCTGCGCCATTTTCTACTAGAAATCTTACCATATCTATATCTCCTATTTTTGAAGAGTATGCTAAAAAAGGATACGGACAGCCATAATTTACTGAAATAGATTCATCTAAAATCATCTCCTTTATTACTGCTGTATTCCCACTAGTATAATCTCTACAAGTAGTTTCTCTTTTATAGGTTGTAATACCTAAATAGCCAATCATTCCAAATATACCTATAAATATAGATGCAATAATACTAATAGCTACAATTTTTGTTATGTTATCGCCCATTATTTTAATTTATTTTTAATCAATAAATCCTTACCCAATAGAGATTGAATAAGGATTTATTGTTGTTTTATATCTCTATTTTAAAAGATAAAAATTATCTAATTCCGTGTGACCATTTTATCATAAGAGGAGAAAGAATAAGAGCCAAAATAGCAAAACCAATAGCTGCAAATCCTACTTGTGAGAATACAGTAGAATAGGTATAAAGTTTTTCCATTCCTTCACTGAAATTACCAGCTTGTTCTGCTGTAACTCCTGTAATCATTTCTACCAATCCATCTATAAAAGTAGGTTCTACGGCTGCCTGAGTTCCTTCTGTTTTGCCACCTGTTGTTAGTGTAGCAATGATTCCTGCAATATGGTGAGCAAAGGCAGAAGATAAGAACCAAACTCCCATCATAAATCCTACAAATTGTTTTGGTGTAAGTTCAGTTACTTTAGAAAGACCAACTGGAGAAATAAATAGCTCACCTGTTGTCATTAATAAATAACCCAAAATCAAAAATATCATAGGTACTTGTGCGCTTTCATTTACAAAACGAATAGAAAGAGCAAAAATCAAAAATCCTAATCCTAATTGAGCAATTCCTAAAGCAAATTTAATAGGTGTATAAGGGTTCATTTTGCGTTTGGAAAGGGCTACCCACATTATAGAAAATGGAATTGCAAACATGATAATGAAAATAGCATTAATAGAGTTGGTTTGAGCTGCATTCATCCATACTAAATCTACACTGTACTTTGCAAAAAGTGTAAGCGAACTACCACTTTGCTCAAAGAATGACCAGAAAACAGTAATAAAGAAGGTAAGCAAAGAAACTACAAAAACTCGTTGAGCTTCTTGTCTAGAAACACTTATCATAATATAGATTATATAAGCAATCGAAACAGCCAATGCACCATATAAAATCCAAGAAACATATTCATTTTCCCAAACTAAAAATGTAAAAATAGGCACAGACATAAAAGCAAGTACATATACAACTGATTCAACCATTTTTGAAACTGTTCCTTTTCCATTAGGTGGATAACCTTGATTGCCAAAAACACCTTTACGCATTCCGTCCCAAAAGAATATCAGACCTGCAAGCATTCCTACTCCTGCAGCTCCAAAACCCCAATGGTAACCAAACTCCACAGCTAACCAACCACAAAATAAAGGTGCGATAGCAGCACCAAGATTAATACCCATATAGAAAATCGTAAAACCTCCATCACGACGTGGGTCGCCTTCTTGATAAAGTGTTCCTACAAATGAGGAAATATTTGGTTTAAAAAAGCCATTTCCTACAATAATAAGAGCTAGAGCAATATAAAAAGCATATGTACTTTCAATAGCCAGCACAAAATGACCTATTGCCATCAAAGCTCCTCCAAGCATAATTGCTTTTCTGTAACCGAGTAATTTATCAGCTATCATTCCACCAACAAAAGGTGTCGCATAAACTAAAGCTCCATAAGCAGCATACACTACAAAGGATAATTCTTCACCATTTGGAAGCCCATTAAATAGGACATCAGTCATGTAAAGAACTAATAAAGCACGCATTCCGTAGAAACTAAAACGTTCCCACATTTCTGCAAAAAATAGATAAAAAAGTCCTTTTGGGTGTCCAAACATTTCTTGCAATTCTCCGTCGAATGCATCTTTGTTTGGTTTAGCTGGTATTCCTTCTGTTGCCATAAAATTGGTATTGGTGTGTTTATTATGAGTAAATAATTTATTTTTAGTATTTTTGAAAATACGTCTTTCAATACTGCGAATTTATGAATTTATAATGAATAATTTTGAAACAATTATAGATTATAAGAGAATCAAGGGAAAAATAAACATAATTCATTCTTTATCAGTAAGAAAATAATCTAAGCAAGATAAACAAAATCAGTATGTTTTGCTCAAATAGGTCAGATACTTTAATTATATTTACGTTTGCTTAACAAAACAGCTCTTTTAAAATTAACTTTGCATGCTATCAGTAATATAACTATTTATTGACTTAGGAAGTGGTTAATTATTTCCTTACAAATAAATAAAATGTATTTTTACTGGTAACTATTTACTGATAACTGGTAACTGAAAAACTTATGTTCGATTTTGATTTTCGCTTCTTAAATATAAATAATAAACCAACTTCTTATTTTGATAAACAAGGTTCTATCGAACAAGAGGGTATTTATTTTGATGGAGAATTACTTGCTTTTTCGGAGCTTCAAGAAGTAGTACGCTATCGAAATCGTCTTTCATTTATTATCAAAGCAGGAGAAAGAACAGCAGTAGATGAGTTTCTGCTACCTGATTTTAATGGTTTTATGATTCGTGTAGATGAAGAAGAAGCCTTTGATATAAAAAGCCAGATTGATAGGAAATATACAGAACTGCAAGTAGAAGAACGCAAAAAGGAACTAAAGGCGCAGGACGAACTACATAATTTTAGAAAAGCTGAATGTCCCACTTGTAGAAGTCATTTAGACTTATCCTATTTGAAACCCACAAAGTATATTTTTTGTAGATATTGTGATTCCATTTTTAATAAATATGGTAACTATACAGATTTGAATGATTACAAAATTTGTCCTGTTTGTAATTATTATAATCGAATTCAGGTTACACCAAAAGTAGAATTCTATTTTTATGGAAAAGAAGATAAAGCCTTTTCTTTTGAAAAAACATATCAATGCGATAGTTGTACAGAAAGAGAATTGCGTCCTCGTTTTTGGAAAAATGTACCTTTCATTATTGGTGCATTTGCTGATTTTGCAGCCAAAAACAAAATAGAAACTGATATTGATTCTTCTTATGCCGAACTTACCAAAGCAAATCTATTAGGATACACAGGACAAATAGAAGAAGCAAAGCCACTTTATGAAACGATGTTTTTGTATGTAAAAGACCAACCAGGAGTGCTTTATGATTTTGGAAAAGCCTATTTAGATACAGCTTTATTGCTCTTGGACGAGGCAGAGTTTACAGGTGATGAACAAGCATTAATTTATATAAGAGAAGCTGTTCGTTGGCTTTCTCGTTCTTTAAAAATGTGTTCAAATTATCTGCCTGCAATCAAACTTTTTGAAGACAATGAAGAGTTGGAGTATGAAATAGAGGATGATGAATACGAAGATGATTATTAAATGCAAATTAGGTAATGGGAAAATATACATTTAGAACTGAATAGTAGCAGGAAACATAATCACTCTACTTTTCTAAATTCTAATTCTCCTCCTTTTGCCACATCATACAAAATAAATTTTGTAGGGTTAAAATATATTACTTCATAACAAACTAGCTTTTCATCACCACTTCCAAAAACTAAAAAATTTCCTTTTTTATTATATGTTCCTTCTTCATCAGGACATTTGTCGTAAATAGCAAAAACTTTATAGGCTTCTTTTAAATTATTTTTTTGCTCATTTTGGTTTGAATAATCAGCATTCAAATTAGAATATATTTTTCTACCTGCAAAAATTAAATATAAATATTGATATTGATTTTCTTGTGAAGAATCTATTACTAACTTCCATTTTCCATCAAAATCAAAATTAGAAGTTTTGATACTTTCTATTTTATCCAAAGAAGTTGTAAAAGTGCTAGAATCAGTAGGTAAAATAGTGTAAAGTTCTTTTTGTTTTTCTTCCTTTTGTTTACTCAAACAAGAAATGCTAAACACTATAGTTCCAAAAAAAAGGGCGGTAAAAATAAAATTTTTAGAAAACATTCAAAAATAAATAATAAGTAAAAAATAACCTCAAAAAAAATGAAACCTGTATTCTATTCTAAGATTGTTATGATGACATTGTATTATTTTTGTTATATTGTTATTACTAGCAGTATTTGTATGTTTGTTTATTTATCAAACTCTACAATAGGTTTTGCTCAGAGCAATTCAAGTCAAAACATAACAAAAGACACACTACTTATATCATCACAAAAAAATCAAAGTAAAAATCAAAAATCATATCCAAACATAATAAACAATGCAAAAAACACAATAAATATACTTTGCAGTTCTAAAATGCAAGGAAGAGGATATGTTAATAATGGAGAACAATTAGCTGCAAGTTACGTTGCAAGAGAATTTGAACAAATAGGATTATTAAAATACAATAATAGTTATTTTCAATCATTTAATCTAAAATCTGTAAATACTTTTCCAAAAAAAGTACAATTAAAATCTAAAGGATATAATTTTCAAGGAGGAAAAGAGTATTTGGTAGCTTCTTTTTCTAATTCAGGAAAAGGAAAAGTAGGAATTTTATATTTAGATTCAGCATTTTTTGAGAGTGATTCGGCACAGATTGCATTTAAAAAAGTGTCATTAAGAAAAAGTGCTGTTATGTATTCAGATAAATGGACAAAAAAAATTCAACTAGAAAATCCTGTTTTTTTAGAAAAAATTCAAGAAGCAAAAGCTGTATTTGTACGAACAGAAAAATTAATTGGTGTCCCTTCACCTGTTGCCTATTCAAAACCTTATTTTGAAGTCTTAGATAGTATTTTTCCTATTTATGAGGCACTTGATTTGATAGATTTAGAAGATTTGAAAACATCTAAAAAAAATAACAAGATAAAAACATTAAAATTTAAGGTAAAATCAAAATTAGTAAATTCTCAGCCTTCTCAAAATGTAATTGGATATATAAAAGGAACAAAAAATCCTAAAAAAGTAATCGTTTTTTCAGCTCATTATGATCATTTGGGTAAGATGGGTAAAGATGTTTATTTTGCTGGTGCAAACGATAATGCTTCTGGTATAGCGATGCTTTTAGAACTAGCAAAATATTATTCAGAAAATCCTCCTGAATATTCTATCTGTTTTATGGCTTTTGGGTCAGAAGAAATTGGTATTTTAGGTTCAATGTTTTATACTCAACATCCTCTTTTTCCATTACAAGATATTAATTTTTTGATAAATTTGGATTTGATAGGAACTGGAGAGAAAGGGGCAACAGTAGTAAATGCAACTATTCATACAAAAGAATTTGAACTCTTAAAAAAGATAAATAAAGAGAAAAGTTATTTAAAAACAATAGAAAGTAGAGGCGAAGCAGCTAATTCTGACCATTATTTTTTTCATAAAAATAGAGTTCCTAGTTTTTATATTTATTTGAATGGAGGAAGTCAAGCCTATCATGATATAAATGATATACCTCAAAATTTATCTCTTTATGCTTTTCAAAATTTATACGAACTTTTAATCGAATTTAGTCACGATATAATTCAAGCAAAGTAATTTAAGGATAAATTGAATTCAAAAAACGAATTAGAAAGTGGAAATTTAAACTCTTAAGACACCTTTGAGGTGTCAGACAGATTCTATTTGCATATAAATAATTTTGCTCAGTTACTTACTATTGTTTTTTTACCGATAAAAACGTATTTTGTGAGATAAAAAAAATAGAGAAGCAAGTTTGGGCTGCTTGTGGTTTTTTATTTTGATAAAGTAATTGAGCAAAATAAAACATATCTAAAAAAACAATTAGAAAGTGGAAGTTTAAACTCTCAAGACACCTTTGAGGTGTCAGACAGATTCCATTTGCATATAAATAATTTTGCTCAGTTACTTACACTTGCATACACACCAACTAAAGAAATTATAAATTATTTATGAGTACGAATACTGCTATTAAAATTCCTGAAAATTTACCTCAAGAAGTATCTACTGCATGGTTGAAAACTTTAGAACTTGCTAAAGAGAGAGAAGTTCCTAAAGATGTTCAGAAAAACATTGAAACTTATTATAAAAATTTTGACCAAAAATATACAGAAGCATTAATAGAACACGTAATCTCTCCTATGTCAGATTATTACTATCGCCCTGTTTTTGTAGGTTTTGATGAGCAAGAAGAAAGAAATAACCCTGAAAGACCTCTAATTTATTATAGTAACCACTCTGGAATGGCTTTTCCTTGGGATGGAATGATTTTTTTAGCCGAAATTTTTAGGCAGTTTGGGTTTCAGAAAAAGAGTATTCGCCCACTGGTTGCACCTATGCTTTCACAGTCAGCTCTCATGAATCCATTTGGTGCTTATAATTTATGGAAAAAGGTAGGTGGTATAGATGCTACCACTCTCAATTTTGAAACGATGATGAACTGTAATGATTACAATATTATGGTTTATCCTGAGGGCGTTCCAGGAATTGGAAAAGGATTCAACAGAAAATATGAAGCACAGCGTTTTTCTACATCTTTTATCCGAATGGCTCTTAAATACAAAACTGATATTATACCTTTTGCTACCGTCAATGGTGAATATATCAATCCTCATACATATAGCATTCCTTGGGTAAATAAATTAGTAAATAAAATTGGAATTCCATTTTTACCAATGGGTATTATTACAGCACTTGTGCCTATTTTTCCTTGGCTTTTTTATACAGGTTTTCCTGCTAAAATGACGTATGTAAAAGGAGAAAGAATTAACCCTTCTGAGCTTTTAGATAAACCTTCTGAAGAAGCAACACAAGAAGATGTAGTCAGAATTAGAGATTATGTCAGAGATAAATTTCAAAAACTACTTGACGAATCAGTAGAAAAATACGGACAAAAACCATTTAATTGGAAAGATTTGAGAGCAGCCAACAAAGGAAAAGAAAAACGAGGAAGTAAAATTCGTTTCTTTCCTTATCTAACACCTATCGGCTGGCCTATGCTTTTTAGTGAATTTGATAGAAAATATAGAAAGTATGAACAAGAAGGTAGAAAAGGCAAATTTACATTGAGAATGCGTAGAAGAGATTTTTTTCCTTTGCTTTTCAGAAATCTGATTACAATATCTTATTTTATTCCTGTTTTGGGATGGATTCCTCTTGCTATCCGTGGATATTCTAAGCCAAAAGGAGAAAAGTAAATAAATTATTTGTAAAGAAAAGATATGCTTTTCCCTTCCTAAACAACATTACAATAAAAAAGGAATTTGAATAAACTTCAAATTCCTTTTTTATTTTCCATAGAATTTATACAAAATATATTTTTGTGACTATTCTATAAATCATCATCATCATCTACTTTTGGCGCACGAATTCCTACTATAAGACTACTCCATTCAGTTGCTTTCCAAATTCCTGCATCATTTTTATGAACACGAACAGGACGAGCCGAATCAGCTCCTGAAGATGGAATAAATAGTTTTATTTCTCCTTCTTTTTCATCTCCACTATATTTGTTGGTAGAATAATCAAATACTAGTTTTCCTGTTGGAAGTTTGTAGCCATTATCTACTGTTGTTCCCTTTACATACGAAAAAGGAACATAAGGAGAGCGTTTGATTTGAGTTTTTATTAAACCTAAATCATTTCTTGAAACAATATAACCTTTATATCCTTCATTTTTAGTGGTTTTAGAAAGTCTTTTTTTATCAGCAGCAATAGTCAAACAAGCTAAACCTAACTCTTCATTTTGGCTGTAAATCATCAAAGCAACAATCATTGTGGTTGCTCCTCCTTCTGGAGTTTTGCTGATTTTATTCCTCATTTCTAAAAATTCTTCTACTGTAGTAGGTAGCTTATCAATCGTAACTGTTCTATCTTTTCCTAAAATAGATTTAGATTCTGAAAAGATTTCCTTTGAAGAATTGGATTGGAATGCACTAAAAAACAGCAATGTAGGAAAAATTACTATTGCTAAGAGGAAAACTTTGGTAATAGATTTCATAGTCTTAAGTGATTAAAAGTTAGTAATAAGTATTTTGGTTAAATTTCGGTTAATAAACACCAAAAATTACACCAAAATCACATTTAATTATTACTTTACTTCTGAGTACACTGGGCAAAATTATTTATAGGTTATAGAAAGTTATAGAAATCTATCTGATATTTTAAAGGTATCTTGAAAGTTTCAATTTCCACTTTCTAATTTTTTTTCAGATATATTTTATTTTGCTCAGTTATTGATATAAAACATGGGTAATAAATTAATCAAAATACTTTTCTCAAAACAAAGTCGTACCCTTACATTTTAGCATATATTTATTACTTTTGTAAACAGTAGAAAAAAATATAGATATTAAATACGGACATTAAACATTTAGAATGAAAAAAGCACTCATTACAGGAATTACAGGACAAGATGGCGCATATATGGCGCAACTTCTTCTCAATAAAGGATATGAAGTTCATGGTATCAAACGCAGAAGTTCACTTTTTAATACCGACCGAATAGACCATTTATATCAAGACCCACATGTCGACGATTATCGTTTTAAGTTGCATTACGGAGACCTTACCGACTCTACCAATTTGATTCGTATCATTCAAGAAGTTCAGCCAGACGAGATTTATAATTTGGGTGCAATGTCGCATGTGAAGGTAAGTTTTGATATGCCTGAATATGTTGCTAATGTGGATGCTATGGGTACTTTGCGTATCTTGGAAGCTGTTCGTATTCTAAATTTGACAGAAAAAACTCGTATTTATCAAGCCTCAACTTCTGAACTATATGGTTTGGTACAGGAAGTTCCTCAGTCTGAAAAAACTCCTTTTTATCCTCGCTCTCCGTATGCAGTAGCCAAAATGTATGGCTATTGGATTACAGTAAACTATAGAGAAGCCTACGGAATGTATGCTTGTAATGGAATTTTGTTCAACCATGAAAGTCCAATTAGAGGAGAAACTTTTGTAACTCGTAAAATTACTCGTGCAACAGCAAGAATTGCCCTTGGATTACAAGACAAAGTATTTTTAGGAAATCTAAATGCAAAACGAGATTGGGGACACGCAAAAGATTATGTAGAAGCCATGTATTTGATTTTGCAACAAGATAAAGCTGAAGATTTTGTAATTGCAACAGGAATCACAACCACAGTAAGAGATTTTTGTAGATTAGCCTTTGCAGAACTTGGTATTGAACTAGAATTTGTAGGCGAAAACGAAGAAGAAAAAGGAATTGTAAAATCGTGTTCGAATCCAGACTATCAAGTGCAAGTAGGAACAGAAGTAATTGCTGTCGATTCTCGTTATTTCCGTCCAACCGAAGTAGATTTACTCATTGGAGACCCTACAAAAGCACAACAAAAACTAGGTTGGAAACCAAAATACAATTTGCAACAACTTGTTACAGATATGATTTTGTCAGATGTTGCCTTATTTAAGAAAGATAAATATCTACAAGAAGGTGGACATAGAATTATGAATTACTATGAATAGTCAGTTATCAGTGAGTAGTTACCAGTAATCAGTTAAATACAGAATGAAATTTTATTAAGTCATATTACTTAGTAATTCGTAATTCTTTTGCCGTTGTTGGTGTCCCCACCAACGAACAAACCAATAAAAAAATGAAAATATACATTGCAGGACATCGTGGAATGGTCGGTTCGGCTATCAAAAAAGAGCTTGAAAAACAAGGATATTCAAATTTTATAGAACGTACTTCAAAACAGCTTGACCTTCGAAACCAACAAGCTGTAAACGATTTTTTTGAAGCTGAAAAGCCTGACTGGGTGTTTTTGGCAGCAGCTAAAGTAGGTGGAATTTGGGCAAATAATACCTATAGAGGCGAGTTTATTTATGATAATTTGATGATGGAAGCAAATATCATTGAAGCAGCACGAAAAACAAATGTCAAAAAACTGATGTTTTTGGGTTCTTCGTGTATTTACCCAAAACTTGCTCCTCAACCTCTTAAAGAAGAATATCTATTGACAGGAGTTTTAGAAGCAACTAATGAACCTTATGCCATTGCCAAAATTGCAGGAATAAAACTCTGTGAAGCATACAGAAGTCAGTATGATTGCAATTTTATTTCGGTTATGCCTACTAATTTATTTGGAGAAGGTGATAATTATGATTTGATGAACTCTCATGTTTTACCTGCTCTTATCCGAAAATTTCATTTAGGAAAATGTTTGGAGCAAAATAACTGGGAAGGAATTAGAAATAATTTACGTCATTTTTTGGTAGAAGGAAAAGATATGAGTGAGCTTCCTGAAAATGACATTTTGGAAGTTTTGAATAAATATGGCATTCGTAAATCAAAAGAGGGAAAAGAAATTGAGGTTGAAGTTTGGGGAACAGGTTCTCCGAAGCGAGAATTTCTTCATGCTGATGATTTGGCAGAAGCCTGTGTTTATTTGATGCACAATTACGACGACCCAAGTCTTGTAAATATCGGAACTGGTGAAGATTTGAGTATCAAAGATTTGGCTTTGCTGGTAAAGAAAATCGTAAATTTTGAAGGAGAATTAGTTTTTGATACTTCAAAACCTGACGGAACACCAAGAAAATTAATGAGTGTGGATAAACTCAATGGTTTGGGCTGGAAACACAAAATTTCTTTAGAAGAAGGAATTAATAAAGTTTATAAAAATGTTTTAGCTGATATAAAAGTGTAAATTAATTGATTTTGTCAGAATACAAAAGATGTATTCTGACAAAATTAGATTTAAAATAGTTAGTTCCCCTTTCTTATTTTTTCTACATTCTTGTTCATTTTATGTCTGACTATTTTTTGAAAAATAAATTTCTTAAAGAAACCTAAGTTTTGTTGATGTTTTTTGTAAAACTCATCAGGTGTGTCGAATAAACCAAAATCTTGATTAATTCCTTTATCTTGAATGTAAGTGTTATTTAAATTCCATTCAATTTCTGGGTTCTCAAAATTATCTGTATAAGCTCCATATCCACAAAAAGTAGTTTTGCAGGTTGCATTTTCCTTTTGTAACTGAGACAAATATTCTTTGTCTAAAATGACTCCTTCCAAAAAATACCAATTATCATTTACATAGACTTCTACCCAACTATGTAAAATATTTTTTGGCGATAATTGATACCAAATTCCTGTAATTGCTCCTTTTTGTAATGCTTTATCAATCGTAAAACCGTGAATTCTGTTTGGTATTTTACACGCTCTAAGTAAAGCCATAAGTAAAGTTGCCTTTGTATTACATTGTCCGTAACCCTCTTTCAAAATCTGTGAAGCTGAAATGTCATCAGCTTTATTGTAACCAAATTTAATTTCATCACGAACATAATTATAAATAGATTTGACTTGATTGATAGAATTCATCTTGAGCCAATTTCTTTCCTTAACTAAATTCTGAATGTTTTTAGCTGAGTAATTTAAAATAGCTGTTTCTTTGAGATAATTTTCTGAAAGATTTAAAGATTGAGATATTTCAATTTCTTTTATGTTAGTATCCATAGCTTTAGAATTGTAATTTTATAAAAATTGAGAGAACAGAAATAAAACCTATTCTCTTTGTTTATCCTTACAAAATTGCAGTATATCTTGACTCTAAAATTGTATAAACTGGCTAAGTTTTACTTTGCTATTGATTGATTTGAAAATAATTTAAAAAATTTAGGGGTAACGCCAAAGGTTTCATTGAAAGTTCGTGTATAATGTGAACTATCCGTAAAACCAAAAGTATGGGCTGTTTCAGTAATTGAATGAGAAGAAAGGTAAGGAAGTGAAAAAATAAGTTTGTTCCAAAGCTGGTATCTCCTAAAATTCAATTTTGTTTTCTCTTTGAATAAATGCAAAAAACGAGTAGAAGAGAGCGCACAAAAATCAGCCATTTGTTCCATTGAAAGTGTTTTTTCAAAATTACTATCCATAAAGTCAATTGCTTTTTTTATTCTGTCATCTTCCAAATGGTTATTATTTTCACAATTGCATTGATATTCTAATAAACTCTTTTTTATTTCTTTACAAAAATTATCAAATGTAATTTGCTCATCTTCATAGTTTTTCAAAATTTTAAATAAGCTATTTCGTAGATTTTCTGACAAAAAACTAACTTTAGATGTATCATACTTTATATAAAATTGATGTCCTAAACAGCTCAATGGATTTATTAAAATAATAAGCTGTTTTTCTGAATTACTAATTTGATGTTTCACTCTTGAAGGAATAAAAAAATTGGTTTGTTCGTAAGTCTTTTGCTCTGTTTTCAAAATTATCTCATCATGAATCGACAAACTGATTTGTAGAGCATAATGACGATGCAATTTATTGTCATTCAATTTTCCATAAAAAAGACCAAACTGTTTTTCAAAATAAAATTTATTATTCATAGTATTACAAAACTACATTTCAATGAAAATACAATCTGAATAAGCTGTTTTTATTCCTTTCTTAGTATTAAATTCTAGTTTTTTGAGTTTTTCGAAATCAAAGTGTTGTAAATAATCTTCAATAATAGGCTGAATAAAATCAATTTCAGATTTTAGTTTTTGATGATTTCCTTCTTTTTCACATAAAATTAAAAATAAACGATTTTGTAAATGAAATCGTTTTTGTTTCGACTGATTTTTATAGAGCCATTTGAGTAAATCTGTTGGATTCTTTTTAGCAAATTCTATAGTTTGATTGTATTTTTTTGGAAAAACGCTTGTTTTATGGTCGAAGGCAATTTCATCAATCCAAAAATCTATATAGTGATGATAAGGATCTGAATGAGGTTTTACATTTGGATAGTTGCAAAAAATATATTCAATTCCCTTTGCAGACCAGAAATTATACCAGCGATTAAGCGCATAAATACGCAAATCATCAAAATTTGACTCTGTGTAAAATTTATCTTTGATTTGATTTTCTAAAGTTTGGAAATGTCTTACTTTGTAAATAAAATTAGTTTGCTTATCCCAAATGTTATTTTGTTTTCTACCTCAATTTTCTATAAATGGATAACATTTTTTGAGTTGAGTTTGTAAGCGTTTCAAATGCAATTCCATAAAGTAGAGATAGTTTTAGTGATTTTGATTTGGAACTATTTTTTTATCAAAAGAAGGCAAATGAAGACTAAAAGTAGTTTTATCTCTAGTTGATTCTAACAAAATTACAGAGCCATGTAGTTTGTAAGCAGCCAGTTGTGTAGTATAAAGTTCTGTTCCTGTCGATTCATCAAGATTAGCTACTTTGTGAAACAAATTAAAAATCAGATGATAATTAGATGTTGGAATTTCTATTCCATTGTAAGTAATAATAATTTCTAAATCCGTTGATTTTTGAAAAATTTGTAGTTGAATATATGATTTTTTATTTTCTTTACTATCTATATGTTTAATTGAAAACTCAAACAAGTTTTTTAAGATTGTTTTGAAAATGGCTATATCGGTATAAAATTTAACTTCTTTTGTTTCAGATTCTATAATAAATTCTGTTTTTGAGTAATTAGAAAGAAAACCTAATGTTTTATAGACCCGTTCAATTTCATATATAATATCAAACTCAGCAGGTTGGGCAACTTCATTTTTGAGCATATTTATATATAAGAGATTCTCCAAAATATTATTCATTTCAGAAGAAGTCTTTCCTATTCTTTGTAAATATTCTATAGCTACTGGGTCTTTTACTTCTAAATTGGCAACTTGACACAAACCTAAAAGTCGTACAATAGGACCTTTCAAATCATGAGAAGCTCTATATACAAACTGATCTAGTTCAGAGTGAGTAGCTAAAAGTTGTGAATAGGCATTTCTGACATCTGTAGTACGTTGATCTATCTTTTTTTCAAGTTTTTTATTTTGAATAGAAATCAATCTTTTAGCATTTTCTAACTCTGTCGAATGCTTAATTACCTCTTCATTTATCAGCGATAATTTATTGTGTAACCTATCACTAATTTTTGTCAGAAATTTCATATCAGCTAACATATCAGCATAATCTAAAGCAAGATGTGCATAAGCTGTTTTCCACTCTTCAGAAGTTAATTCTTTATTGAGAAGTAATTGGGCTTGCTCTGCAATATGTTGCTCTTTTTCAAACATTAGGATAAAAATATTTCTTTAAACACTATTAAAATAATACATTTATTTTAAAACATAAATTTTGAAATAAAAAGCTGTGTATGTTTTAACCTAAATATATAAAAAATAGCTTTATTTTACGAATATTTTTCTATTCAGATTACAGATTTTATCTCATCGCATCAGCAGCTTCGGTAGTTGCTCCACGCCAAGCAGGAAAAAGAGTTGCAGCCAAATAAGGCACAACAGAAAGCGAAAAAATACTTAAAATATCTCCCAAACTAACAAAAGGTTGCAAATCATAAGCAGGATAAAGCACTGACCAGCCCACCAAAAAAGGCTTCAAAATAGGAGAGTTAAAAACAAAAACATGAATATAAGCTAAAATAATTCCTACTAAAGTCGCTGTAACTGACAAAATCATGCCTTCAGTAAGTTTCAAAAACAAAACATCATTGATTTGCCAGCCGATAGCCTTCAAAATACCTAGTTCTTTTTTTTCATTGCTACTTAGTCCTGAAGCTCGTTCCCACATTAAGAGCAAAAAAGCCAAAACAGAAAGCAAAGAGCCATAAATAAAAATTCCTCCTCGCCAGCTAAAAAGTGTTTGATAAGTAGAAGAAAGTTGAGCTAACGTAACAACACGCAAAGATGGAAAACGAGCATCTATTTTTTTTCCAATATTCTCTATTTCTTCTGGATTATAAATTTCGACGGCAATATCTGTACAAAGAGAATCTTTTAGTCCTATTATTTTTTGAGTTTCTTTTATGGGTAAAATAATCAAATCTTTAGTCAGTAAATCTGATTTTGCTCCAAAAGTACCTACAATTTCATAACTCACTTTTTTTCCATTGGCATCATTCAAGGAAAGAAAATCGCCTAATTGAAGTTGGCGAGTTTCCAAAATCCCTGTGCCTACTAAAACGCCATTTTGGAATATATTTTTATCTATACTTTTGACTTTGTTTTTCAGATTATTTTCAATTTCATTTTTAATATTAGAATTGAAATCTAAAAAACCTATTTCTTCATTTGGAAAATCACTTCCCATAACTGTCAAGACTGCGCCTGTTGCATCATCAAAGAAATATCCCCAATATCTTGGAAAAACTCTTTTGACTCCTCTAATTTTTGAAATAGAATCTTGCAAATCTACTGACATCGGAACAAGCCGTCCACCTTGCAACTGCTGTACCCATAAAGGAGGCAAATCTTGCAATGTCTGTGAGGTTTCAGTTTTCAGACTACTTGTAAAAAAAACTACTGAAGCATAAAAACCTACTACCAAAGCATAAATAACAATTAAGGCAATTTGTTTTTTCCAGCTTCGAAGCAAAGACAAAACAGCATAGTTTAGGATATTCATATTTACTCAATTACGGATTACGGATTACGGATTACAAAAAATTACAAATCAATGATTTAAAAAATCGTAATTCGTAATTTTTAATCCGTAATTGATTTTTACTTCTGTTGTTTCAAAATCACTTCTGCTTGCTGTTCACTTACCCAACCAACAATTTTACGAATAATCTTTCCTTCTTCATCTATAAAAAAATTAGTTGGCAGCTCTTCTACTTTATACAAATCTGAAATTTTTCCATCTGCATCGATAAGCATTGGAAAAGTAGCTCCAAATTGTTCTTTGAATTTTTCAGAGGCTTCCTTGGGTTGTTTTACATTGATTGCCAAAATTTCTAAGCCTTCTTTTTGAAGTTTCTCATAATAGTCTTGTGTTTCTGGAAACTCCTGTTTACAAGTTGGACACCAATCAGCCCAAAAATAAAGCATCACTACTTTACCATTTTTAGTGTGTTTTTCTATTGTTTGAGAGTTTCCTTCTACATCTGTTGTTACAAAACTTGGTGCAGGCTCACCTTTATCAAATGGTGTTTTTTCAGCACACGAAAACAGAAAAGTAGATAACAATAAGAGTATAAGTAGTTTATTCATTTTTTATTTATTTAATAATACTAAGAACTAAGAAGTCTAAAGCAACAAGGCAAACTAAAGTTTGCTCTTTATTTCTGTAATTACAAAGTTAGGTTTTAATACGCTTTACAACAAAAAAAACAAACCTTATAAAAGTTTAAAAAGCTTTTATAAGGTTTAAGGATTAAATAAACTACTATTTTCAAACATTTAATTAACTGGTAATCAATAAATTAAATTCGTAATTATTCTTAAGGTTTGTTACTACACCCTTTGAGTTATTTTATTTTAAAGCAATTTCTTTTCTTTTAAGATTATCAAATTCCTTAGTACGTTTTTGCATCCACTCTTTCAGATTGGCATCACGTTTAGCAATAATTTCCTCTTGTGTTTTATCATAACCATAAACATCTTTTGCAAAATGAACTCTTCCATCATCATCTACCCAAGTAGTCCAATAAACAATATGAACTACCCATTGTCTATCTAAATATACATTTGTTGTATTGCCACTATACATCGTTTCATGTATTTTTTCAGGCGTCCATTTTTCAGCTTTTTCTTTAAGTAAATAATTAGCTAATTTTTCAGGCTCAAAAAGACGAATACATCCATGACTCAAGGCTCTGTTTGCTTCTCCAAAACGAGTAGAAGGTGTATCATGCATATATACATTGTTTGCATTTGGAAAAATAAATTTTACTCTTCCTAGTGCATTCCCTGCTCCTGAATTTTGAACAATAGAATAATTCCCCATGTTTCTTACATTACTCCAGTTTACTGAACTTGGACTAATTTCTTTTACTCCACTGCTTGTACGTTGGTATATACTAAAATTATTTCTTGTAAAATAACTTCCTCCACGACGAAGTTTTGGTAACATCTCATTTGTCATAATACTTACAGGAACATGCCATTTGGGACTCAAAACAATATATTTCATAGTATCCATAAACAAAGGTGTTTCATGGAAAGATTGTCCTACCATTACTTTAGTTTCGAAACTACGTTTCCCATAATCATACAAACGCATCCAATAAGAAGGAACATTGACAATTATATAATTATCTCCCAACGAATCACTCAACCATCTTAAACGCTCCATATTGAGTTCGATTTGTAATAATCGTTCCTCTGCTGAGGTAGCCATTTCTCTGAGTAAATTCATTCCTACTACTCCATCTCTTTCTAAAGTATGACGTTCTTGAAAATTCTTTACAGCTTCACGAAGTTTGTCATCATAGATTTGTGAAGTATCTGCAACTTGATTCTCAGAAAGTTTCAAATCTCCTGTTTTACTCAAAATATTTCTAATTGTAGGCACAAGTACATGATGATTGAATTCTTCTGTACTATCTATTTTTAATTTTTGATAATCTTCCAAATTAATTTTTTCCCATCCTCCTTCTTTTACTATTTTTTTATATTCTTCTCTAGCATTTTTGAGTTTATCATAAAGTTCATATTGAGGCTCTGCTTTTTTGATAATATCATCAATAGTATTATTTTGGACAGCACTATAAAGTTCATCTACTAAGTCGGCAGGTTCATATTTTTCTACCCACGTATTTACTTCTCCATCTACTTCATTTGGTTTTACTCGTCCTGCATGGGTATGATTAAGATAAGTCAGAGCCATTGCTGTTGTAAAAACATCTAGCTTCATCAGTTTTGGCAAATCATATTCTCCTTCTGTTCCCAAAAGTGAGTTTTGTATTTCGTCTATATCAGCAAGCGAATAGGCATCTTCATTTAATCCTTCTGAACCTGCATTTTTGAGATAACCCATTAAGGATTGTGTATGAGGTAAAACCGTTGTGGCAGAATACCAAGCAGGTTGAAAATTATTTTTTTGATAAAATAAGTAAATTTGTTCTTGTAAAAATTGTCTAGCAAAAGAATCAGGAAAATAAAGTTGACTTTGTTTGGCATTTACTAATTGCTTTACCCAAATTTGAGCTTCTTCTGCATCAATTTCTGTTTCTGGAATTAGATAAGCAATATCAATTTCTTCTGTGCTATGTCCAAATTTGTCTCGCTTACAAGAAGAAAAGAAGAGTAAAGAAATAATGAATAAAAAAGCATAGTTATGGCTTTTTTTATAAAATAAAGCGTAGTTCATAGAAAATAAGGTTGAAAAATTACTAGATAAAAAAATGAGAATTTGCATAGGCTGCAAAATCCGTACCTATATATACGGTTTTGTGAGCAAAAAGTTTTAGAAGAAAATAAATCAAAGGTAATCTAATGTATACATTTCAATATTAATTAACTATTCTTATCGTAATGGTTTTGTAATAGTCTATTCATTGTTTTGTATTTTTGTGAAAAATTACTTTTACTTATTTGTTTTATATAGAATTGGTTATGTTAAAGAATTATCGTCTTTCTTTTTGGTTACGTCTTTGGATATTTTGGTTGCTTTATTTTGCCCTTCATCGTACTGTATTTTTTATTTATAATCACTCTGTTTTTGATGAATATCCATTTTCAGAGCAGTTACAAGCATTTTGGGAAGCTATTCATTTGGATTTTTCTACAGCAGGTTATTTAATTACTATTCCAACACTTCTATTAATTGGATATATTTTTTCTGTAAAATTTATTAATAGGTTTAATTATTTACTAATTATTTTAATAGGAATAATTAATGTTACTGATACATTGCTTTATCATGAATGGGGCTATAAACTCAATGCCTATGCGCTTTCCTTTTTGCTTTATCCTACCCAAATGATGGCATCTATTACTACTTCACAGCTACTGCTTTCTATTGTTTTGGAAGTTAGTCTGATTAGTTTTGGCATTTTAATGTATAGATTTATATTAAAATTAGGAGTAGATACACCAAAACAGTTTGAAAAATTTAATTTCAATAAGAGCATCATGTATTCAGTAGGTTATGGAATGGTTTGGTTTTTGGTGGCAGCACTTACGTTTTTGGCTATTCGTGGAAGTTTGGGACTTGCACCTATCAATCAAAGTTCGGCTTATTATTCTGTTCATGCTCCTCTCAATCATCTAGCTACCAACACTTCTTGGAATTTATTATTCAATATTTTGAAAAGTAATAAAGCCAGCAAACAAGCAGGAATTACTTATTTTGATGAAAAAACGATTCAAGAAAATTTAAAAGAAATTTATAAATCAAATCCGAAAGAACAAGAAAAAATTCTTCGTTATACTCGTCCTAATGTAGTTTTGGTAATCTTAGAAAGTTATACTTCTGATGTCGTTGAAACACTGGGAGGAGAAAAAGGAATTGCACCTCATTTTTCTAAATTGACTCAAGAAGGGATATTATTTGATAGTATTTATTCTACTGCTGACCGAACTGACAAAGGTGTAGTAGGAGTTTTGAGTGGCTATCCTGCTCAAAAACTTTCTTCTATTATCAAAGAACCACAAAAATTTGAAAAACTTCCTGCTTTACCTTCTGTTTTTAAAGAAAAAGGATATTCTACTTCTGTTTATTATGGGGGAGAATCGGAGTACGCCAACTTTAAAGCATACTGGCATCAGGCAGGTTTTGATAAAATTATTGATGAGAATGAGTTTGAAGAAAAAGATAAAAACTCTAAATGGGGGGCACATGACCATATTGTCTTTGAAAAAGTAATCAAAGATTTGAATACTCAAAAAGCTCCTTTTTTTACAACTGTCTTGACTTTAAGCTGCCATGAGCCTTTCGAAACACCTATAGAAACTCCTTATGATGAAATTGCCAAAACAGAAACAGACAAAGATAAAAAAGAGGCTAACTTATTTAGAAAAGCTGCCTATTATGCCGATTGGAGTGTAAATAAGTTTATGGAAGCAGCAAAAAAACAATCTTGGTATGACCAAACTTTATTTGTTTTTGTTGCAGACCATGGACACCGACTTCCAAAAATGTATAAAGATACCCACCGAAGTGAAAAATACAGAATTCCATTGCTTTTCTATGGAAATGCTATTTCAGAAGAGTTTTTAGCTACAAGAAATTCAAGGATAGGTTCTCAAACTGATATTGCTACTACCCTTCTAGGACAATTAGGAGTAGAAACTTCACAGTTTGAATGGGGAAAAGATTTATTAAACCCATCTTCAAAGCAGTTTGCTTTTTATTGTTATGATGAGGGAATGACTTGGATTACTCCAAATGGCTCATTGCGTTATGTAGAAACTACAAAAGATGCACAAGTAATAACTAAAACAGAAGGTATAAATAAAAATGTACTTTTAGAAGAATTACCCTTTGCTAAAAGTTATTTACAAGCTCTTTTGGAAGATTATGCAGAAAAATAAACTGATTAGTATGTCATTTTTGTTAAATATCTTTTCTCAAATATCTTAAAAATCTGTACCTTTGCAAGCTATGAAGAAACCGTATTTAGTTGGCATTACAGGAGGAAGTGGTTCTGGGAAAACCTACTTTTTGAGTCGTTTAATGAAAAGCATCAATCCAAATGATGTATGCTTGATTTCACAAGACAATTATTATCGCCCTAGAGAAGAACAACCTATAGATGAAAATGGAGTGTCTAATTTTGACACCCCACAATCTATTGACCACCAACAGTTTAGCAAAGACATTGCAGAACTTTGTGCAGGCAAAACTGTCTATAAAGAAGAATATACGTTCAATAATCCAAACATAGTACCGAAACAATTAGTATTCGAACCTAAGCCAATTATCATTGTAGAGGGTCTTTTTGTATTCTATCATAAAACAATTTCTGATTTATTAGATTTGAAATTGTTTGTAGAAGCAACTGACCCAGTAAAGATAAAAAGGCGTATTATGAGAGATAATAAAGAACGTGGTTATGATTTAGAAGATGTTCTTTATAGATATGTGATGCATGTTTCGCCTGCTTACGAACGTTATGTCCGTCCATACAAAGAAAATACAGATATTATTGTTCCTAATAATCATACTTGCGATATTGCACTTGAAGTAGTAATTAATCATCTTAAAAAGAAATTACATATTCCTTCAAAATCTCAATCAATTATAAAAACAAAATCTCAAATCAAGTAATTTTAAATTAAATGGCAGACAAATTTGCAGTTATCGGACTTGGACATTTTGGCTATGCAGTAGCACGAAATCTAGCAGCAAGAGGTGCAGAAGTGCTTGCCATTGATAGAGATATTGAACGGGTAGAATCCATAAAAGATGATGTAGCTTATGCTGTGGCACTTGATGCAACAGATATAAAAGCACTTAGTTCTCAAAATGTAGCTGATATGGATGCTGTTTTGGTAGCCATTGGAGAAAATATAGAAGGTCTTTTACTTACAACCGTTCAGCTTTTAGAACTAAATGTAAAACGAATTATTGCTCGTGCTATGGCAGACCAGCAGCGTTTGATTTTGGAAAAGCTAGGTGTAAAGGAAATTCTTTCTCCAGAAGATGAAGTAGGAAAGCTCGTTGCTGAAAAGCTACTAAATCCAAACATGAAAGCTTTTTTGCCTTTACCTGATAATTTTTCCATTGTAGAAATACAAGCACCTAGAAGAATTGTAAATAGAAAAATAGGTCAAGTTCGCTTCAAAGATAACTATGCATTAGACCTTATTACAATCAAACGAGTGTATGAAGAATACCACGACGGAAGAAAGTTTTTTGCCGAACATCTTATCAATAGACCAACAAATGACATTGCCATAGAACAATCTGACGTTTTGATTGTTCTAGGAAAATCAAATGATGTAGAGAAATTTGTAGAACTAAACCGATAAATCAGCGACCAGTTACTAGTAAATAGTTATCAGTTAATTTCAAATTTAATGCTATTAAAATTTACTTATATCTGTGTTATCTCTGTACGTAAAGCTATATTTAATTATCGTAATTCGTAATTATTCCAAAATGAAATTATTTTTTTCTCTCCTTGCTCTTGCCTTATTACTTCAAAGTTGTGATGCCTTTACAGACAAACGAGCTGTTACAAAAGAAGAGTTTTATGAAATGAAAGATAATGTAACCATCACAAAAGTAACAGAAGGACAAATACTAGAAAGTGCAACTCCGAAAGCGCAACAGATTTATAAAAAAATAGAAGATAAGAAATCACAAATAGTACAGTTTTTAGAAGTAAATAAAGAAGGAAAACAAAAAGAATTATATCAGCTTTTAGAGTTAGACAGCACAGAAATAGAGGTTATTGAAAAAATAACTTACTATAAAGAAATTTCTGCAATAGAATACGACAAAGAAAAACAGATTTTTGAAGCCTATCAAAATATCACAGATACTACACTCTACCAAGAAAACTTACAACTCCTTCACGGAAAAGAAAAAATACTTTATAATTATCCAAATTTTAATTCTATGGAAAATAAATTTGAAGGGATATGGAGTATTGTGCTAAGTCAAAAAGCAATTATTCGTTCTTTTAAAAAGAAAAAATAGTTCGATGTCGCTCGTGGGGACACGAGCAACAGAAAAATAAAATCTTACTTGTATGGGTAAATCTAACCATTGCTTGTGTCCCCACAAGCAATACCAAAATAACAAGCTATGAAAACTAACAATTCAGAGATAAAATTAGATACTATCGAAGAAGCAATTGCTGACCTAAAAGCTGGCAAATTTGTAATCGTAGTAGATGATGAAGATAGAGAAAATGAAGGCGATTTTATTTGTGCTGCCGAATGTATCACACCTGAAATGGTCAATTTTGTTTTAAAAGAAGCTCGTGGAGTTCTTTGTATGGCACTTACACAAGAGCGTTGTGATGAGCTTGGAATTAATTTGATGGTTGGTAAAAATACTGACCCAAAACAAACAGCATTTACTGTTACAGTTGATTTATTAGGACACGGCTGTACAACAGGCGTTTCGACACACGATAGAGCAGCCACCATAAAAGCCATCACAGACCCAAACATGAAACCCGAAGATTTCGGCAGACCTGGGCATATTAATCCTCTCAAAGCTAGAGAAGGTGGTGTTTTGCGTCGTGCAGGGCATACGGAAGCTGCTGTGGATTTGGCAAAATTAGCAGGCTTTAAGCCCATTGGTGTTTTGATAGAAGTAATGGATGATGATGGCTCAATGGCTCGCCTTCCTAAACTTAGAGAAGTTGCTGATAAATTTGATATGAAACTCATCACTATCAAAGATTTGATTGAGTATCGTCTTGCAAATGATTCACTTATAGACAAAGAAGTTGATGTCAAAATGCCTACTAAATGGGGCGATTTTCAGCTTCACGCCTATACACAAAAAGACACAGGCGATACACACTTGGCACTTGTAAAAGGAGAATGGGAAAAAGATGAACCTGTTTTGGTTCGGGTTCACTCTTCATGTGTAACTGGCGATATTTTGGGTTCTTTACGCTGTGATTGTGGCGACCAACTCCAACAAGCCATGAAATTTGTAGAACAAGAAGGCAAAGGAGTTGTTTTGTATATGAATCAAGAAGGGCGAGGAATCGGACTTGTAAACAAACTCAAAGCCTACAAACTACAAGAACAAGGTTATGATACCGTAGAAGCAAATGAGAAGCTAGGCTTCAAAATGGATGCTAGAGATTACGGAGTAGGAGCGCAAATTTTGAGAGATTTAGGAGTAAGCAAAATAAAACTAATCTCTAATAATCCTAAAAAGCGTGTTGGTCTTATTGGTTATGGATTAGAAATAGTCGAAAATGTAGCCATTGAAATAAAAGCTAATCCTCACAATGAAAAATATCTTACTACAAAAAGAGATAAATTAGGACATACTATTTTGAAGGGGAAGTAAGCATTTAATTACGAATTACATTTTATCATAACTAGTTTTTATGATTTATGATTTTACTTTTAGATATAATATTTTATTCGCTATATGTAGTAACAAATATTTGGCTTTATATAATAAGCAAATTCTTGTTAAGTATTTTAAATATTAAGATAGTAAAGAGGGTATATGGAAAGAACCATAAAGCAGCCGTTGAGATGGCAACTCCAAGTTTTGAACAAACAATTACTTCTAGTGAAAGACCTATGAGTGGAGTAATTATTATGATGAATCTAATTATCCTAAATTTATTTCTTTCATTATTTTCTTTTGAAATAGGTCACATGTTGCTTGTATTGTATATTCTTTTAGTTGTTCCTAGTTATTATTTTATGAAGTTATACACAAAAAATAATAGACATAAACGTGCAATAGAGAAATTTAACAGTTATATTCTGATACAGAAAATCTCTTTATTTATATTCTCGTCTATTTTATTTTGGTCATTATGTGGAATGACTTTCTATTCTATTATTTTAATTTAAAATTTTCTAATCGTAATTTTTAATTCGTAATTGAAATATGCAACTCCTAAAAACCACTCGCACAAACTTTTTAAATCTATTGAATGAATTTTCATTAGAGCAAATCAATCAAATTCCAAAAGGATTTTCTAATAATCTAGTTTGGAATTTTGGACATCTTGTCGTTACACAGCAGCTTTTGTGTTACAAACTTTCTGGAAATGAAATGTATATTAGTGATGAACTCATTAATAAATATAGAAAAGGAACAAAACCAGAAGCTGATGCCAGTCAAGCAGAAGTAGATGAACTCAAAAAACTAGCTTTCGATTTAATTGATAAATTTGAGAAAGATTATTCAGAAAGTAAATCTATGTTTGATTCTTAT
The DNA here is from genome assembly GCF_037126285.1 of Bernardetia sp. MNP-M8. Classification (NCBI taxonomy): domain Bacteria; kingdom Pseudomonadati; phylum Bacteroidota; class Cytophagia; order Cytophagales; family Bernardetiaceae; genus Bernardetia; species Bernardetia sp. MNP-M8. The sequence continues at coordinate 4,634,857 of NZ_CP147012.1, read as the reverse complement.
TCTGAATATCCAACAAGTTATAATTATACTTTGAAAAGTATTGAAGATGCAATAAATTTTAATAATACACATGAAGGTGTGCATTATGGTTATGCGTTGGCTTTGAGGAAGGCTATCAAATAATTCAAGTTACGTAATCAGTAAATCAAGTATTATAAAACTGGTTTAAGTGTTCTTGCTTAAACCAGTTTTTATCTTAAAACAATTCTGACTCACTTGCTTCCTCTATCATTTCTTTGGCTGTTTGTTTGCCCAAATAAGAATCTATTAAATAATGGACAATGTAAAGCGTCGGAGTAAGTAAAATAGCAATAGAAAACTTATAGATATAATTGATTATTCCGACTGAAACAACTTGATTAAAACTCCACTTCGGATTTCCAAAAAAATAAAAAGCGATAAACAAAACTACAAAACTATCAATAAATTGAGAAATAAGTGTAGAGCCTGTTGCACGAAGCCAAAGGTTTTTGTTTCCTGTAAACTTTCGTAGCCATTGAAAAGTTACTACATCAATAATTTGTCCTAATAAAAAAGCTGTTAATGAACCAATAATAATTCCCATGCTTTGTAGAAAAATACGATTAAAAGCCGTATTTATATCCAATGGATTATTTATTTCTACCCAAAAAGCTGCTGGAGAAAGTCCAGTAACTACCCAAATCATAAAAAAAGCATAAGCAATAAAACCAGCTGTAAGGAAAGATATTTTGCGAACTCCCTTTTTACCATAATATTCATTTATAATATCTGTCATCACAAAGACAACAGGCCAAAGCATCACACCAGCTGTCAGATTAAAGTCAAGGGGAGAATCCCAAATAGGTAATTTTATTTGAGCAGGATGAACACCAAGAGTTTTTTCTAATGAAAATATTTTTGTTCCGACTACTTCAGCAATAAGTGCATTTGTCAAAAACAATCCACTCAAGAAGATATATAAATTTTGTTTCTTTTGATTTGTTTCTATTTTTTTCATTTGAGATGATTCAAATTATTCTTTCTGTAATTATTATTCAATCAAAATCTATTCGTTTACAGGAAATGTTTCGCCTTCAATCGCTAAAGCAGAATTGGGAAAAACAGCTTGTGCCTCTTCCAAAACAGGTAATAAATCGTAATAACGAGTAGAGAAATGTCCTAAAATGAGTTTATCTACATTTGCTTCTTTAGCAATCAAAGCAGCTTGTTGACCTGTAGAATGAAAAGTTTGTGCAGCCCGTTTTTCATGTACTTGTGTAAAAGTAGCCTCATGATACAACAAATCTACATTTTGAATAATTTCTATCAAAGGTGAAGAAGGCAAATAAACAGTATCCGAACAAAAAGCATAACTTCGTCTCTTATTTGGTGCATAAGTGTACTCTTCATTTTTCAAAATTTGATTATTATACTCAAAACTTTCTCCCTTTTTAAGAGCAATTCTTCCAGCAACAGGCAAATCAGTTGGAATTTTTTCTTTGATTAGATTTTTATCTTTTTCTTTTTCTCTAAATAAAAAACCACAACACGGAATTCTATGCAATAAAGGAATTGTATGAACTGTTACTTTTTCGTCTTCAAATAAAAATACAGATTCTTCTTGATTCGTTTCCACAAAATGAAGCGAATAATTAAGAACTGCATAAGAATATTTGAGCTGCAAAATAATTATTTCTTGTAAACCTTTGGGTGCACACAAATAGAGAGGTTCGGTTCTTCCACGCAAATTCATGGTGTTTAGAAGTCCCATAAGTCCTAAATAATGGTCGCCATGAAGATGACTTATAAAAATGGCATGTATTTTATTAATTTTTATTTTATTTCTAAATAACTGTATTTGTGCACCTTCTCCACAGTCAATCATATAATATCTATGATTGATACACAAAACCTGAGAAGTAGGAAAACGTCCGTGTGCAGGAATAGCAGCATTTGCACCTAATATAGTAAGTTCAAAAATCACGATAATAAAATTCGTTATGAACAATAAAAAAAGTAAAAAGTAAATATAGAGGGTAAAATACAAATAAAAACCTAAATTTAGGTTCACTAAATTATTTTTCAACAAAAATTATATCTTAATTTGGAATTCGTCTTTGTAAATTGAAATTTGTTTAATAATCTTGTATCAAAATCACCTCATTTATTCTATTTCCCAAACCATTATCAAGTTCTGATTACTTGCTAATGATTTTTACCTTATATATTTCACCTAAAAATCCTGCTTTTATGTTATTAAATAATTACACCTCTCAAGAAAGCTTAATTTCTATCGAAGAACCATCTTCTTTTTCTAATCAAGCTTCTTCAACTACTTGGAATGTGAAAAATCTAGATGACGACGACGATACTAAATTTAATTTAGAGGATGATTTTTCAGACCTTGATTTAGATCCAGATTTTGACGAATTTGATACTGATTTCGATGAATATGATGATTATATTTCAGAAGATGATGAGTTTTAATAATTGATAAAAATTTAGCTTTTTGTAGTTATATTCTCTTGATTCAAAAATTATTAATCTTCTTAGTAAACGCTAAGAAGATTTTTTTTATTAATTGAATTATGATGAATCTATTTGTTAAAAGACAAGGTGGTTAGTATCTTTACATATTATAACATTATTTTAATCAAGAAGATATTTTTGGGGATTGATTGCTAATAATTTATTTGAAAACAAAATAATAAACTGATTTACTTTTAAAATTTAAAAAAAATGAATAAAAAATACCTATTAACTGGAGTAACAGTCCTAGGAATTAGTACAGGTATTTTTGGATACTTTCAACTAAATACTACTTCTGTTGATTTATCACAAAAACAAGAATCAAGTATAAATATAGAAGACTGGAAAGAAAAGCAAGCTGCAAAAAAAGCTGCTATACGTAACAGAGAGGGATATGTAAAGACAATGGAAATCTCGGGTTACTTAAAATATATGAATGATATTCGTACCAAGGAAGGAGAAAAACATCCTAACTATAAAATAGGGTATCGTCAATTAGCTTTAGAAAGTAGCCTAGAAGCTACTCGTAATGCTCGTACTGAAGAAGAGTTTGTATTTGATGAGCGAGGTCCTGGTAACGTAGCTGGACGTACTCGTTGTATTGTTGTGGACGTACGAGATACTTCTAAAAATACTTGGTTTATAGGTACTGCTGGTGGTGGTATTTGGAAAACTACCGACGGAGGAAACACTTGGACAGACAAATCAGGAAATATGTCTCACTTAGGTATCACTTCCATTGCACAAGCACAATCTAGTCCAAATATTATGTATGCAACCACAGGAGAAACACCTTTTGGTAATGCTGGTATTAATGGTGGAGGTGTTTTTAAATCTACTGATGGAGGAGATACTTGGAATCGTATAACTGCTACAGTGCCTCGTATAACAGATTTTTTACATGGAACTCGTGTTATTGTTTCTCCTACTGATCCAAATTTAGTTTTGGTAACCTCTTCTTACAACCCTTTTGAAAGTAAAGGAACTGATCCTGAGGATAGCTTTACATCTAATATATTCCGTTCTACAAATGGAGGAACATCTTGGACAAGTGTCTATAATAACACTCAAAGATTACAACAAATAATTGCAGAACCAGGTAACTTCAATAACATGTATGCTGTCGGTACTGGAGGTGAAGGAGGTCAATTAATTCGTTCTACTGATGCAGGACTTACTTGGCAAGATACTCCAATGACTTCTGTAGCAGAAACTCAAGCAACAGCAAGTGGTGGTGTAGGACGTTCTGAACTAGCTATTTCTCCTACAAACCCAGCTATTATATATGCTTCTGTAGATATTGCAGGTGCTGTATCTCGTCTTTTAGTTTCATCTGATAGAGGTATTTCTTGGAAAATAGTTGAAGAAAATCGTACTCAGAAAAGAGAAGATTATTTACAACAAGGCTTCTATGATAATGCTATTGTCGTAAATCCAACAGATGAGAACACAGTATATTGGGGTGGCGTAGATTTGTGGAAAGCTACAATAAATACAGCAACTACCCGAAAAGTTCGTAAATTCTTGGGTGGAGAGAAAGAAAACTTAGATTTTCTTAGTTTTACAAGTGTTACTGGTTTTGTTGAGTGGGGTGGCAGAGTAGAAATAAAAAATCCTAGTAAGTCTGTAACTGTAGAGTTTCGTTTTGGACCTGGAAAGTCACAGAAAGCACACCGTTTTTTAGCTGCAGGAGGAGGAGCTACTTCAGGTGTTGCAGCTTCTGAATATGTATATCAAGATTATGTAGATGTGCCTTTTGAAGTTTGGGATATAGAAAACAATAGGCAACTTATGTTTTCTTTTCGTGATAATGTAGGAGATGGAGAATTTAGTTTTACAGAAAGAGATGAAGCAAATGATCCAACTTATGTAAATACTCGTGAATATATGTTTGTGCATGCTATTCCTTATGAAACAACTCCTAGTGATAGAATTACAGTAAATGCAGGACATGAAGTAGATCAAATTTATTTCTTATGGCCTTTCTTGACTCCAAACTCTTCATTTTCTCCTACTGCCTCATCTGTTTTGCGTCTTAACTATGGAGATGTTACTTATCAAGATAGCCAAATTACACGTATGACACATGGGCGTGTATCACAAGGAGAAACCCCTGGTCCTGTTAGTGGTGATCAGCTTCATGTAGATCATCATATGTTAACTTTTGCAGGTTCTCGCTTGATTTCTGTTAATGATGGTGGATTGGGGCACTCTGATAATTTCGGAAATTCTTGGAAAGAAATTGACAATAAGGGTACTAATAATGTAACTACTGCACAGTTTTATAGAGCAGACAGACATCCTACACAAGACAAATACTTAGGAGGAACACAAGACAATGGCTCTTTACTCTCAATTAGTCAAGATGGAGATGCTTCAACAGATTATAAAGAGGTATATGGTGGAGATGGAATGGAATGTGTTTGGCATGCAACCAAACCAGACTTCATGCTCGTTTCTTATACAAACAATGATATTGTTCGTTCTACTGATGGAGGAAATAGTGTCTCATTTTCATCAACAGGAATTAGCGATAAAGAAGATGATACAGCTCCTTTTGTTACTCGCTTGGGATATTCTCCTGTAGCTCCTGATGTAGTATTTGCAGTAGGTTCTAGTGGTGTATTCAAATCTACTAATTTTGGACAAGACTGGAAAGCAAAACCTATCACTGATGAACTTTGGAATTACAATGGCTCTACTACAAATATATTTCCTTCATTATGTGACCAAAATATCGTTTGGGCAGGTAGTGGAATGTCAGAAGACCGTACTATGTTCCTTTCAAAAGATGGAGGAGAAACATTTTCTCCATTACCAAATTCAATAAATATTGGTGTATCTTCTGGCTTTGCAACTAATCCTGAAAATAGAAATGAAGCCTATATGTTATTTGGACAGGCAGGTGTAGGAAAAATATGGCGTACAAAAAATTTAGGGCAATCTTGGGAAGATATTTCTGGATTTGGTCAAAATACAACAAGTAGTAAAGGATTTCCTGATGTAGTACCTTTTTCAATGGTTGTAAAAGGAGATACTCTTTTAGTCGGAACAGAAATTGGTATTATGGCTTCTTATGATGATGCAGCCTCTTGGTCACTTGTTCCTAACTTCCCAGCAGTAGCTGTCTTTAGCCTTGTGGTAAAAGAAAATGATGGGCAACTTGTAATTGGTACGCACGGACGTGGTATTTGGTCTTCTGACATAGGAATCAAATATGATAGAATTACAGGCATTTTAAATCCTACTGATGCAATTAGTCTAAAAGTGTATCCAAATCCTACACAAGACAAAGTACGTTTTGAATTACCTAAAATAACAGGTAATTATGATATTCGTGTTTATACAATCACAGGACAAGAAGTAGTACGTACTTCTAGTAAAGGTGGTGGAAATGTAGAACTGAATATTCAAAAATTTGTAGGTGGTACCTATATTTTGAAAGCTATACATAACAACAAATTATATGTACAAAAAGTAGTATTACAAAAATAGATTATTTTGCTTGATAATAAATTAAAGGTTATCATGGTTATTTTTGTATAACAGCCTTCAAGACTGTTGAATTTGATAAAATACTGTTTTTGATGGTATTTTTAATAAAAATACAAAAAACGCTTTTCTAGTAATAGAGAAGCGTTTTTTTATCTATTTTACTAAATTATCAAAAATTGAATCTCATAATTCAGATTTTGAAACAAATTAATTCATAAAGTCTTACTTTTGTTCTATACTCAATCAAAATCAGTTTTAGAAGTATATGCTTGAACTGTCAGACACCTCAAAGGTGTCAGTACAGTTAAAAAGTGTCTGACACCTTTGAGGTGTACTGATAAGTAGCTCAATTTTCTAAATCTTAATGAGTTTGAGTATAATTTATTTTATCAGTATTGAAAATATATCTAAACTACCATAAAAAATGAAAATTGCTGTTGTAGGAGCTACTGGACTTGTAGGAACTCAAATGTTACAAGTTTTGAAAAATCGTAAATTTCCTGTTTCTGAGCTTATTGCTGTTGCTTCGGAGCGTTCAGTAGGAAATAAAATTGAATTTGATGGAAAATCATATCGTGTACATAGCATGCAAGAAGCTATCGATGCTGTTCCAGATATTGCTATTTTTTCAGCTGGAGGTTCTGTTTCTTTAGAGTTTGCTCCAAAGTTTGCAGAAAAAGGAACAATTGTAATCGATAATTCTTCGGCTTGGAGAATGAATCCAAACTACAAATTAGTTGTACCAGAAGTAAACTCTCATGAGCTTCACGACCTAAATGAAAATGATAAAATAATTGCCAATCCAAACTGTTCAACAATTCAGATGGTAGTGGCTCTCAATCCATTACATAAAAAATATAAAATCAAACGTGTAGTTGTTTCTACCTATCAGTCTGTAACTGGAACTGGAAAAGCTGCTGTTGATCAGCTTATGAGTGAGCGAAAAGGCGAAACAGCAACAAAAGTATATCCACATCCTATTGATTTAAATGTACTTCCTCATATTGATGTTTTCTTAGAAAATGGCTATACAAAAGAGGAAATGAAAATGGTTTTGGAAACCAAAAAAATTATGAGTGATGACTCTATTCAGGTGACAGCTACTGCTGTTCGTATTCCAACTATGGGAGGACATTCAGAAGCAATCAATGTAGAGTTTGAGAATGATTTTGATTTGAATGAAGTACGAGAAATCTTGAAAAATTCAGAAGGAATTATTTTACAGGACGATGTAAGCAAATTTGAATATCCAATGCCAATTAATTCAGAAGGAAAAGATGAGGTTTTTGTAGGAAGACTCAGAAGAGATGAAAGTCAGAAAAACACGCTCAATATGTGGGTTGTGGCTGATAATCTTCGTAAAGGAGCTGCCACAAATGCTATTCAGATTGCTGAATATTTGGTAAAAGAAAATTTATTAAAAACAGAAACGGTATAAAAATCAAAAAAGAGTTCAAATATTAATTTTTGAACTCTTTTTTATTGGCTTTTACTTCTTACTTCTAAAATCTAAATTTTTAATTTATTTCTAGCTAGAATGATCTGCAATAATCACCCATTTTTTATTGATTTTCTCCCAAATCAACGTAAAATGACCTTCTAAATCTTCTTTCTCATCTCTTTTAAGATGCCATTTTCCAATTACAAAAACATGTTTTTTATCTAATTTTTTAAAGGATAAAATATCAAATTGAAGTTTGCCCATTGTTGCTGTATCAGGATATGATTTTTTATAACGGTTCAGAGTAGCTTCATATCCATATGTAATTCCATTCTTTCCAATAAATTTTAAAGAGTCAGATTGCCAATATCCATTCATAAATCCTTCTAAGTCGCCATTATTCCACGCCTTTTGTTGATTCTGAAAAGTTTGCATAATCTGAGCTACATCTTTTGATTTCACAGTTTGAGCAAAAGAGGTTAGACAAAGAGAAAAAAGCAAAAATAAAATAAGAATGTTTTTCATGTAATTTAGAAGTTTGTGTTTTAACTGTCAGACATCTTTGAGATGTACTGATAAGTTTAATTTTCAAAATGTTATTATAACTTTGCCTTTCAAATTATTTTTTAATTCAAAAAACGGAGAATTTTTAGACTTTGATACATTTGTTTCTTTTCTAAATTCCCATTCTTGGTCAGGATAAAAGACTGTCAAATTAGCCTTTTGTCCTTCTTTGATTTGAGGTTGCTCTAGTTTTAGTAATTTTCTTGGATTGGTAGTAAATTTTTCTATTAATTCTTCTATACTCAAAATATGTTCAGTTTGCTTTCTGATAGCTGCAAAAGCTGTTTGAAAACTAATTATTCCAAATTCTGCCAAATCAAATTCTAGTTTTTTAGTTTCTTCATCGTGTGGATTATGATTCGAAACAATAACATCAATTGTATTATCTTTCAAGCCTTCCAAAATTGCCGTCGCATCATTTTGAGTACGGAAAGGGGGAAAAGTTTTCAAAAATGTATCAAAAATAAATGAATTTTTAGCCAAATCTTCATCTAAAAAAGAGAGTTGATAGGCTGCTATATCACATGTTACGTTTAATCCTTCTTGTTTTGCTTTTCGGATAAGTTCTACACTACGAGCCGTCGAAATAGTAGAAAAATGAATTTTTCCACCTGTATAACGCAAAATTTCCAAATCTCTTTGAATCATCATTTCCTCAGCAATAGATGGCAAACCTTTCAAACCTAATTTTGTCGATGTAATTCCTTCATGCATGTGTCCATTAGCAAGATTTTTATCAGAAGGAAGTTGCATAACAAGTCCATCAAAAGCCTGTGCATACTGTAAAGCTCGCATCAAAACGCCTGTATGAGACACATTTTTCAAGCCATCGGAAAAAGCAACTGCACCAGCTTTATGAAGGTCATACATTTGCGTCATTTCTTGTCCCTCTGCTTTGTGTGTAAGGGCTGCAATTGCTAAAAATTCTACTCTTGAATTAGATTTTTTATTTTCTTGTTCTAAAAAATAAACATTTTCTTTATTTTCTAAAGTTGGTTTCGTATTTGGTAAAATGGCAACTTGTGTAAAACCTCCCAAACTTGCAGCTTTACTTGCTGTATTTAGCGTTTCTCTATGCTCCATTCCTGGTTCAGTTACTAAAGCACGCATATCGCACCAACCCACTGAAACAAAAGCACCTTCACAATCTATTTTTTTATAATTTATAGGAATTGTTATAGAGGGATTGTATTCTACTAGATGGGTAATTTTTCCATCTGCTATTCCAATACAAAATTCTTTTTTCGAATCATATTCTGAGTTAATGATTCTTACTTTTGGAAGCCAATGTGCAGTTGTTTGTTCCGATTGCATTTTTATAAATTAATAACTGTGATTTTTGGTATTTGATGCAAAGGTAAAAACTTTGTTTGAAAGTTTTGTCACAAATTGGCTAAGATAAAAGCAAATATTTATTTGTTTCTCATCAATCCATTAAATGAATCTCTATTGTTTTGCCACTAGAAAAGATACGTTTCCAGTTGTAAGTTGTAATAAATTTAATTCTGTTGTAAGGCAAATATACACTTCTTTGATTTTTTTCACTATTACCTTCTATTATGAGATAGTTTTCCTTAAAAACAAGTAATAAAGGAGCAGAAACATAAATAGAAGGCTTTTGTACAAGAGAATCTGTTGTTAGTATGTGTGTAATGAGCGATAATCCCTCAAAGTCTTTTGTTTTTAAACCACCTAAAATTTCTTGACACGAATTTTTATCTAATTGAGCAAATGTAGAAATGGAAGAAAAAAAATAAATGGAAATAAAAATAAAAAAAGAAGCAGATACTTTAACAAAGTTCATAAACGATAGATTTAGTAATTAATTTGAGATAAATTTATATTTGAGATGCTAATTCCTAAATTTGGTTGCACAAAATCATAAATTAATCCTAGTTTAAAAAAATTACTTAATTTTCAATCCTCAATTATGTCTCCTATTTTACTTTCAAACCTACTGATTACCAGCTTTTTAGTTGGACTTATTTGGTTTGTGCAGATAGTTCATTATCCTATTTTTAAAGAAGTAGGCAAACAAAATTTTCATAACTTCCATTCTGCACATACTACACTGACAGGAAAAATAGTAATTTTACCTATGCTCATAGAACTTGGATTATCCTTTTGGCTCGTTTGGGAAGGATATGAAGTAGATTATACTCTTCAAAACAATTATGTAGGCGAAAGTATAAGAAACAGAATGAGTAATTTTTATTCTTTTTCTAGTATTGCTTTAGTCTTTACTCTTCTACTTTGGATTCTGACAGCTTGGATTTTTGTTCCTCTACATGGAAAACTAAGCAAAGGCTACGATATAAAAACTATCGAAAAACTTGTTTTTAGAAACTGGTTTCGTACTTTTTTTTGGTCTCTGCGACTTATTTTATTGATATACCTGACCTTAGAAGCTACCAACAACTTGAATTACATTGAATAATTTTCTTGAAATATTTTCTTTTGTTTTAAATACTCTTCATTGTCTTTTGCTAAAAACCATTTTTCTTTAAAAATTCTAGCAGATTCGGCTTTTACAGGGTCTTCTTCTTGACGTTCTAATTGAGGTCTTCCATGCGAACCACTTTGTCCTTTTTTATCTTTAGGAACTTCTCCTTTGTATTTTCTTCCTCCTTTATAATTGGCATATCTTCGTGAACGAGTATAGCCCATCTGTAAAAATTTACGAGCCATATCTGCGCCTACAAAATCTTCTTCATTCAAATATGATAGAAATAATTGATAAATCTTTTCAGAAGATTCTTTTGCTATTTCGGGAGTCTTGAATCTCCAATAAGGTAATATTTCAGATTTATAAGGCTCTACCAACAAAACACCTTGCTCTCCTTTTCCAACAGCATATAACTCTGGATTTTTACGTAAATCAAGCTCTTTATAATTGCGTGAATAATCAAATTTCTTCATAATAGATTGCTTTTTTAGATAGTTAAACTACTGATAAAGTTAAATTGTTAAGATTCTCCTTTTTTAATAGGTTACATATTCTTTAAGCTAATTTATCATTCTTTGTGGCGATTAGCGATTCTTATTGTTTTCTCATCAAATATATTTAGTAATAGTGGATTATAAATAGGTATTTTTCCTATTTCCCATTCTTGAAAGCTATTTTCAGATAATTTGTAAGAAACCCATAATTGATTGTCTTTCTTCCTATCTTGTTGTAGTATCAAATAAATACTATTTTGTTTATCCTTTGAGAAAACTGTAAGATGGATTTCTTCTCTAGAAAGGTACTTACGTCCATCATCTAGTTTTAATTTTTGCAAATACAAAGAGAGTGTATCTACCAAATCTAATGCTAGTTCAGTATTTTCTACTTGTAAAAGTATTTCATTATTTTCTATAAATGATTTTACTTCTGTTCCTGCTTTCTGATAAGAATAAAAATGTAGTGAAGCTAAACTACCTCCCATTAAAAAACATAGTACAGAAAGAATAATTCCTATTATGGTAAGTTCATTTTTTAAATCTAATTGACTTAAATGGTGAATGGTCATTTTGAGTGAAAACCCTGCACCACTAGAAAAGGATAGTAATAAAAACCCAACTATTCCTAATAAAGTAGATGGTATAAAAAAATAAAGAATATTTTCAAAAACAAAGTCTGCGATTTGTAACATGATTATTGTTATATTAAATATTTTGCTCTACAAAGCTAAGAGTTTCTTAATACAATTGGCAAGTCAAATTTAGTTTTTTGCATAAAAAGCATCATCAAAAATCAATATTAAATCAAATTGTTAAAAATATTTTAACAAAATAATCTGCTCTAAATGAGCGTATTAGCAAAATTATAATTGGAATAGTTATTGCAAAACAAAACCTTCTTTTGATACTTTACGTAAATATAACCACAAACACTTTAAGTCATAAATTTTAAAAACTAAAACTACTTTACTTAAAGATTAAACCTACTTTAAAATAAGTTTTGCTTATTTGCATCTATTTACGACTTACTACAATAATAAAATAACAAAGCCATGAACGAATTAATCACACTTTTAGAAGCTCCCTATAATTTAGTTTATGGAGTATTGGGTGCAATTTCTATCGGAATTTGGCTTATGTCAGCAATTGGATTGTTTAGTCATAGTGCAATAGAAGGATTTTTTCCTCATCCTCATGTTGATATTGATGTAGATATAGACATGGATGTAGATGCAGACGGATTTTCTTTAGGTGATGGATTCCTTACTTTTTTGAGCGTCGGACAAGTTCCCATTTCAATAATACTTACCATCTTGTTTTTTATACAAGCAATTATTGGAGTTTGGCTCAATCAGTTTGCTATCAATCAGTTAGAATTATCTATATCTTGGCAGCTTTGGACAATGTTTTTTGTCAATTTTGGAATCTCTTTTTTTGTAGCTGTTTTTATTGCAGGTTTTTTATTAAAACCCATAAAACCTTTCTTTAGAGATTACGGAATTGTCAGAACTGCAAATAGCTTAGTAGGAAAAGTAGCCATTGTTTCTTCTTCAGAAGTTACAGACAAGTTTGGAACTGCTATCTTTAAATTAGATGGAGGAGATATTGTCGATATTTCTATCCGTGTAGCTGAAAAAGGCTCTGTATTCGTAAAGAAGCAAGAAGTAGTCATTGTAGATTTTGATCAAGAAAAAAATTTATACTTCGTGATGCTAAACTAAATGTATCACAGACTTCTAGTCTGTGTAAATGATAATATTTCAGTTGTTATTTCAAACCTTCAACGGACAAGGATGTCTGTTATACATTTTACTCCCATGTGAACTTTATATGCCTTCGTTTTTGCGAAACTTGTTTTCGTACTGCTTTTCTTTTGCCAATACTACATGAAATTTAGCAAAAATTAATAAAAATTCTTTTCTTGTAAAGGAATCTATTCAATGAAAAGCAATCAAACTTATTTATCTACTTTTAATTTTAAAAAATATGAACGCAATTATTTTGCAATCAAATGGCATAAATGGTATGCCTACTTTTGTCTTTGTTGCTGCTGGTGTTATTCTATTTATAGTTTTTCTAGTAGCCTTACTCAGAGCATTTTTGAAAAAAGCAAGCCCTGGTACTGCACTTGTAAAAACAGGTTTTGGACTTCAAAAAGCATCTATTTCTACCAGTTCGGCAATTGTTATTCCACTTCTTCACAAAATAGAAACGATTGATTTGACTGTCAAAACGGTCAGAATAAGAAGACGTGAACATGAAAGTCTTTCTTGTAAAGATGGTATCCGTGCAGAAGTTGAAGTTGATTTTTATATCAAAATCAATGCAATGGACGAAGATATTCGTCGTGTGGCAAGTGCTGTAGGGTGTGGGAGAGCTTCTGATATTAGTATTCTTAGAGAACTTTTTGAAGCGAAATTTTCAGATGCTTTGAAAACGGCAGGTTCGAAACTGACTTTTGACTCGTTGTATCAAAACCGTACAGAGTTCAAAAAGGAAATCATGAAAGCTCTAGGAGAAGATGAAGATTCTGATGTAATTTTGAATGGGTATAAGCTAGACGATGTAGCTATCCAGTATTTGGAGCAGCTTCCTCTTTCTCAACACGATGACCAAAATGTTTTGGATTCACAAGGTATTAAGGAAATTGCACAAAGAACGGCATCACAAGCAGAGGCAGCCAACCTTCGTTTACGTGAAAAAGAAGTTCGTATCGCAGAGCAAAATCAAGCTGCTCAAACTCGTCAGTTAGAGATTACGCAAGATTTAGAGTTTAAATCTGAAAAGCAAAAACGTGAAATTGCAGAAACTGTATCAAAAGAAAATGCTTTAGCTGAAAAAACAAAGCAAGAACAAGAGTCTATTGAGCAACAAGCTGTTATTGCTAGAGAATTAGCAATTAGTTTGGCAAGTCAGAAAAAAGAAGAGCAATCTATTGTAGCTACAAAACTAAGAGAACAAGCTGTTAGCGTAGCTGATGAAAATAAAGAAAAAGAGATTGAACTGGCTCGTATTCGTAGAGAAAGTGAAGTAGCTGAGCAGCTTCGTGAAAAACTCAAAATGCTAGAAGAAACAGCAAAACAAGAAGCTGAAAAAATCAGAGCAGAAGAGCAAGCACGTACAGTTCAAGCTGTTGAGGTAGCAAATCGTGATAAGGAAATCGAAGTAATTAAGGCAAAAAGAGAAGCAGAAACACAGCTGACAAACCAACGTGTAGAAGCTGATATTAAAGCCTATAACTTGATTAAGAATGCACAATCAAAGCAAGAAGCTGCTGAATTAGACTTAAAAACGGCTGATAAACAAGCTCAAATTGAAGTCATTGAAGCAGACAAAGAAGCCAAGAAAGAATTGATTGCTTTCAATGTAGATGTAGATGCAGAGGCATATCGTTTGAGAACAGTTGCACAAGCAAAATTAGAGGCTGCTGAGTTGGAAAGCAAAGCTGCTGAGTTGCAATCGCAAACCATCAAACAAATTGGAGAAGCAGAAGCACATGCACTTATGCTCAAAATTGAGGCTCAAAATAAAGTGGGTAAAAATCTTATTCTTGCAGATGCAATCAAAGAACTTATTCCTTTATTGCCTACAATTATGGAGAAACTTATGGCACCTGCTGAGAAAATTGATAGCATCAAGTTCTTGAATATCAATGGAATGGGAACAGGACAAAATGGAACTACAAGTGGCTCTGGTGTAGGAGGTTTTGGAGGAAATGGTTCTTCGCCAATGCAAAGCATTATGGGAACAGTTATGGGAGTTGGAATGGCAGTTCCGATGCTCAAAGAAGTTGTCAAGACCATAAAATCAGATAATGAATATGGTGATGTTTTGGAAATGGTAAGTAGCATTCCAGGAGGCGAGAAATTGCTTAATTTCATTGAAAACTTCAATGAAGCTGAAAAAGCGAAAGAAGAAGCCAAAAAAGAAGATGATTCGGCTGCTGATGTTGAATACCTATAACCTTTAGTTTTTATTTAAACTAATTAACGTGAACTCGGAATTATAAAACAGTATTTACAGTTACTTAACAGATTAGATAAACTTTTCAGTTAGACTGACAAGTAAATACTGAGACAAAAAAAATAATTATAATTTAAAATATAATTACAAGTTCACGTTAATAGTTAGGTATTACAAAATAATTTTCAAATTATCTATTCCAAATAAGTTAAAATTTTCATTACAAAATAAACCATTCCATGAAAACGGCAGAACAACGCTTACTAGAGCAAGAACAAGAAATTCGTAACCTTAGAGAACAAAACACAACTTTAAAAGAAAAATTATCTACCTTAGATGAAAAAGCTATTTTATTTGATACAATGATTGAGTTAGCAGAAAAAGAATATAAAATTTATATGCAAAAAAATGCAAATGAAAAATAACATGAACTCGGAATTTATAAACAGCTTCTTTTAAATTATTTATAATCCAAAAATTTAACTACAATTCATTAACCCTCATTTTTCTACTCTTAGAACTACTTTTGTAGTTTTGGGAGTTTTTTTGTTTAAATTCTAACCGTCGTTGAGGCGTTGCCGTCAACGAGGATTTACTCTAAGTTAGGCTGTACAAACTATAAAAAAAATTCCTCGTATTTTTGAGTTACTACACAACAAAAAATACCGAGGAATATGTCTAAACGACAGTATGAATATAGGATAAAAAACTGGAAATCCAAAGCTATGGCACGCAGAAAAGAAAACGACTATTTAAAAAGTCGTATTAAAGAACTCTTAGATAGCCGAGATTCTTGGAAAAAAAAATATCAAGCAGAAAAATTACAAGGCAAATTAAACTTGTCTACTAAAAAAGCAAAAAGACACCAGTATAGCTTACAGGTAGTCAATTTTGTACTAGAACTATATAAATATGGTGGTATGAGTTTACGCAGTTGTCGTCATACGTTAGTTTGCTTACATCTTTGTTTTGGTTTACAAGGCAAATTACCAAGTCATAGCAGTATCCGTAATTGGTTATGCAAATGTGGAGCTTATCGTCTTGAACACACAGAAAACCAAAGTAGCGAGTATGTGGTCTATGTGGATGAAAGTATTAGTTTTGGTAGTGAAAAAATACTTTTGCTACTAGGTGTTTCAGTAGATGCTATTCCTAAAAACCGAAGTTTATCTCATAGTGATATGGAAGTTTTGGCAGTAGAAATTGGTAACGAATGGAGAGGCGAACAAATAGCGAAAGAATTAAGTAAAATAGCCTCTGAAACAAAAATAAAATATATTGTTAGTGATGAAGGTACTAACTTAAAAAAGGCTTATAAATCATTGAATTATACCCATATAGAGGATTGTACTCATATTTTAGCTAATCATTTAAAGCGACTTTATCATCAAGATGCTGATTTCAAATTATTTAGTAACCTTGTCGGTCAATTACGACAAAAATGGAATTTAAGTAAAGATAATAGTCAGTATATGCCTCCTTCTATGAGGGTAAAAATGCGTTTTGCAAATATCTTTCCTTGTGTTAATTGGGCAAAAAAAATAGTACAAAATTGGGACAATTTACCCTCATGTGTTCAAGAACAAGTTCTTTTTTTGAAAGAAAAAGAGGAGTTTATAAAAGGACTAATACAGGTAGAAAAAGTATTTAAAATGGTTTGTCAAGAGCTTAAAACTACAGGATTTGGAGTTTTACAAAAGAAAAATATTCTTAATAAATTGCTACTTATTGAGTCTCAAGCAGGAGACAAATTAAACCCAAAAGCAAAAGTTTTTATGGAGAACGCTAAATTATATTTGAATAATTTAGAAAACAAAAGTAAGAGTTTGAAGGAGGAATTTATTCTTTGTAGTTCTGATATTATTGAGAGTTATTTTGGAAAATTTAAAACTAAAATAAATCCCAACAGCAGAAGTGGTTTAACTGAATTTATTTTTACAATAGCTACTTTTGGAAGAGCTTTTTCAATAGAAGAAACTCAAAATGCGTTAGAAAACATAAAATGCAAAGAGTTAAAGTTGAAAAAAATAATGAAAAATGTTGCTTAAATCAAGGTCAAAAAATTAGGGAACTTTTTGACCTTGATTGAACAGCCTAACTCTAAGTTATCCACAGCATCATCAATCTCTTTTGCTAATTTTTTAAAATATTTATTCAATAATCTAGCTTGAGGTTTTGGAATATCAGCTAAATCTTCAAACGGCATTAAATCATTAATTTCATTCAAATCTTCAACATCATATTCATTTTTGTACGTCTTGAAAAGTTGCATTTTCTTTAATGTGTCATTATTTCCAAAACTACAATCTCTCAACAAAATAGGAACAATCAAATAATTCTCATTCTTCTGTTTGTCTAACATTATTGTTAGTTCTTCCCCTGTACAATATTCGGAAGCCAAAAAATCTGGACTTACTAGTAAAATACCAACAGTAGATTCATTCAATGCATCTTGAATTTCTTTATTCCAATCATCTCCTACTTTTAATTCTACATCAGACCAAATAGTTTCGTATTTATTTTTTGCTCCTTGCAAATAAACTTTCAAACGATTTTCCATAATTTGACGTAGTTTACGGTCATAACTACAATACGAAATAAAAATTTTCAATGGTTTGTCTTCTTTCATAGTAATAGGGTTTTTCTTATTATTAGCTTCCTCAATAAGTGGATTTTTAGCTTGTTTTCCTTCCTCTTCAAAATGAGATTTTTCAGAAATAGTTTTTTGAGTTTCTTTTAATCTATATTTTTCTGCAAAGTCTTTTACTTCTACTTTTTTGTTGTTTACTGTTCTTACAAATTGATTATCATCTTCAATCTGTGTCATCAGTTTTTTCTTTTCCACAAACTCCTTTCCATCAAACGAATAAAAAAACGTAACTTTTTCAGAAGGCTTAGTTTGCGAACCTTCATCTAAAATTTTATTGAGTTCTTTTAGTATCGCTTCCAAAAGCTCATAGTTTTCAGTAGAAATATTTACTTCTTTCTTTTCTCTATCAAAAGTAATTAAGGCATCACCGTTAAATGTTTCACTAAAAATACGTATTCCATCTCTCCATAAATCAGTTTCATTACTCAAACGTCCTAAACGACTTAAAAAACGCTCTGCAATTCCTTTATGGAAAAAAGCAGGTTTGTAAATCATATAAAAACTATCCTCATATCGCCATCTAATATGAACATTTTCTGGCTTTGGCAAATAATGAGGAACAATAAAAGTAGGATTTTCTAACTCTCTATAATTTTGCTGTTCTTTACAAAAACAAATTTCAGAACTTACCATAAAATCAATAAAGGTTTTTGCTTCATTTTCTGAATATCCCTTTTCTTGCCAAAGTTTTATTAATCTTTCAGAACTTATTTTTCCATTTTTATCTTTTACCAAACCACTCGGTTTTAAGGCTTCATAAATGGCTTCTATTGCTCACGTTTGATTGAGAATAATATTTTTTGATAATTTTTCGTCGTAATACAAAAAGCCTGTTCGATGTAAAAACAAAAGTACCGTTTCAGCTTCTGATTGTTCTATTTCTCTTTTTTTACATCTGTCTATGTATTCTTGATACGAAATTTCATTTTTCTTATCGTTTTCATTTTCTCTTAATTTCCTCAAATCATCACGCAAAAACGACCATTTTTCAGGAATTTTTGTATTTACTCTACCTGAAAGTGAAAATTTGGTGTCTTTGATAGCTTTTTTGATGGCTTCGTTTAGCTTATCTAGTCCTTTTCCTGTTTTGGCAGAAAACGATAAATCATTTTCTATGATATTTCTTGCATATTTTGGTTCTTCGCTAATATCTATTTGCTTATTTATTTCCTTTCTATTTTTCTCACTTTCTTTATCGCACTGACTATGCACCAAAATCACAGGACTATCAATAGCCAAATCTTGTGCATAATCTAACCAATAATTCAAATCTTGACGGATTTCGTGTTCTTGTTCGTCGGTTTCCAATGCCCAAACGATAATATAAACAGCATCTTTATTCAGAAAAAGACGATGCGTTCCGTGATAGACTTCTTGTCCTCCAAAATCCCAAATATTTAGTTTTACTTCTTTGTCGTCTTCTAATTCAAAAGGAGTATTTTCTTTTATCACAATTCCCTCTGTACGGTCGCTAATGTCTATTTGTATATCTTCCCACTTACCATTAGGAGATAAAAAACGATTCAAAAGCGTACTTTTTCCTACCATTCCGTTACCTAATAGCACTACTTTTATTTCTTTGTTGGGTACGAAATCTTGGTTTTGGTAGTAATTTCTTAGGTCTTGGAGGCAGTTATATACGTAACTATCTCCTAAAAGTTCTTTTGGTAGATAATCAATAGGATTTCCGTATAAAGTTAGATTCTGTAGCTTATCTAAGAGGATTAAAGACTTTACTTGACTTTTGCTCTTTATACTATTATGTGCAAGGTATAAGTATTCTAAATTATTTAATTTTTTAAAGTCTTTTATATCTACTATTTTGTTGTGCGATATGCTGATACTAGTAATTTTTGGTAAGTTAACTATAGGATATATCTCATTAATTCTATTTTCCATTACGTTTAATTCTCTTAGATTTCTAAGATTACTAATAACTGATATATCAACAATGTCATTTCCTTGTAAATCTAACTTCTGTAATTCTTCTAAATTTTTCAGGAAAGATATTTCTGTCGTCAATCCCATCTGCATATCTATTCTCTTCAAACTTCTTAATCTACTTATAAACGATAAATCAGTGTTTTCTGCTGGATAGATAGATAACCAAGATATAGATTTTAGATTTTCTAACGGTTTCATAACAAGTACAACATTTGTAACTATATCTAATTGCTTGATATTAATTAATCTCTCAAAAACTTTCATATCTACTTTCGATGATATTTCTATTGATAAATGTTCTAATAAATGCAACTCTGCTAAACCTTCTATGTTAGATATTGGATTAGCATGAAGAGTCAATTTTTTTAATTTTTTCAGAGAGCTAAGTCCTATAATACTTGATACTTTATTTTCACCTAAATGTAATTGTTCAAGTAATAATAGGTTAGATAAAGGATCAATATTAGTAATCTGGTTTTGACTAACATCTAAATATGTTAATTGCTTAAGTTTTGCTAGAAAACATATATCTGAAATTTTATTCTCTACTAATTCTAGACTTATTAAACTATATATTTCACTAATGGGAGTAAAATCAGCTATTGGACTAAAGTTGACTTTAAGTATTTTTAAGTGTAAAAATCTATCTATAAATTTTAAATTTTCACCTTCTAATTTCGTAATTATTAGATATATACTCATCCGTAATTAGATTTCAAAAATATCTAAATTTTGATTATTTTTAGCTTATGAATTTTCAACTTAGTATTTCTGAACGAGATATTTTAAAAGATTATCGTAAAAGTTCTTCAGGAAAGAAGGACTATATTCGTTGTACTGTTCTTTTAGGTCTTGACCAAGGTAAGTCAGCAAAAGAGTTGTCAGAGCTTTTAGGTGTTGATTTAAGTAGTTTTTATAATTATGTAAAAAGTTATAATTCCTGTGGTCTTTCTGGTTTTATTTCTTCTAATTATTTAGGTTTTTGGGGTAAGTTGGATAGTTTTGATTTGGCAGCTTTAGATAAAGAACTTCGTTCTCACTTGCATAAAAACTGCCAGTCTATTGCTTATTGGATAAAAGAAAATTTAGGTATTGATTACGCTATTAAAAGTCTTCCTAGTTTGATGAAACGTCTAGGTTTTTCTTATAAAAAGACAAAAACAGTTCCTGCTAAAGCTGATAAAGAACTTCAAACTCACTTTATAGAAGATATAGAGGCTTTGATAGAGCGTTTAGATTCAGAAAATGCTGTTCTACTCTACGCAGATGCTGTTCATCCTCAATGGAATACCCGAAGTAATTATGCTTGGATTCCAACAGGAGAGGAAAGAGAAATTAAAAGTAGTAGTGGTAGAAAGCGCATAAATTTGACAGGTACAGTAAACATTCAAAATCCAAGCGATATACTCATTAGTGAATCAGAAACAGTTGATTCAGAGAGTGTAAGAGAATTTTTAGATAAAGTAGAAGCAGCCTATTTAGATAAAAGCAAGGTGTATATGGTCTTAGACCAAGCCTCCTATTTCAAATCTTATTTGGTGCAAGACTGGGTATATGGCTCTAAAATAGAACTCATTTACTTGCCTGCCTACTCGCCTAATTTAAACTTAATTGAAAGACTTTGGAAGTTGATGAGAAAGAAAATAATTGATTATGAATACTACAATACATTTGAAAAATTTAGGACTAACGTCCTTGCATTTTTTGAATATATCGTTGATTATAAAGATGAGCTAGAAACACTTTTAGCACCTAATTTTCACGTCCAATTTTCGAAAACCAATTTCTATTGAGTATAACAACTTGTCTAATTTAGCAATACAACTGTTTTCTCGTACATGACAGTCTCTTATTCTTAAACCTATTATTTCTCTATTAGAGTCTGTTAGATAAACATTATAACGATGTAAGTCTGAATGAAAAAATAATTCCTTTGATTTTACCTCAAACATTTCTAACCCAAGTTCTTTCTCAAGCCACAAAATCTGTTCTGGTTTATTTACTTCTTTATTATCCATTAACTGTATTTTTAGATTTTTTATTAGCTTAATAAGAACGCAACTATTTTTATAAAAACAAAATGGTTTTTGGTGTTTTTTAATTCAACCGTCGTTGAGGCTTCGCCGTCAAATGAGGTTTTAAGTTATAATCCTCAACGACGGCAACGCCTCGTTCGACGGTTGTGTTGGTTTGGGTATTTTAGATTTTATTGTATCTTGATAATCTAATTTATCATTCATTATAAACCGTCGTTGAGGCTTCGCCGTCAAACGAGGTTTTAAATTATAATCCTCAACGACGGCAAAGCCTCGTTTGACGGTTGTGTTGAATTATGTTTTTACGATTGTATTGTGTTGATTATTTTAGATTTTATTGTATCTTGATAGTCTAATTTATCATTCATTATAAACTGTTGTTGATGCTTCGCCGTCAATGAGGATTAAAGTTATGGCATACAAAATACCTTTAGAGTCTGGCGAAATATACCACATCTACAATCGTGGTATTGATGGTTGTAATTTGTTCTATGAACAACAGAATTATACTTTCTTCTTAGAAAAATACGCTAAATATGTTTCTCCTGTAATGGATACTTTTGCTTACTGTTTATTAGGAAATCATTTTCATCTTTTGGTACGTATCAAGTCCGAAGAACAGCGTACACAACTTAGAGAAAAACCTTCGCCTAAAGGAACGCATATTACGCTGAATCCTAGCCGACAGTTGGGACATTTTTTCAATACGTATGCTAATGCCATCAATAAGAAGTATAAACGTACAGGCTCACTTTTTGAAGAAGCCTTCGAACGCAAAAAAGTAACTTCTGATTCTTACTTGACTACGTTGATAGATTATATTCATAAAAACCCAGTAAAACACGGTTTTACAAACGACTTTACAGATTATCCTCATTCTTCTTATCACAGTCATCTATCAGAAAAAAATACAAAATTAGATAGAGAGTATGTTTTAGAATGGTTTGGAGGTAGAAATGAGCTTCAAAAATTTCATATCCAACAACAAGATTATGATAAAATAAAGGATTTGATAATTGAGTTTGATTGATGTTTGAAACCGTCAACGAGGCGTTGCCGTCGTTGAGGATTATAACAGTTTAAAACCTCGTTTGACGGCAACGCCTCAACGACGGTTGAACATAAAACACTAAAAATCAAGGAACTAAAAATTAGTAAAAAACGCTAGAATAGTGTAATTTTGTAGAATTATTCTAAAATAAAAAGAATTTAAAAACACAGAAACAGAAATCCTATTTCTTCGCAGAAGAAACTAAGAAATTAACTGATAACTGTTCACTGATAACTGGTAACTGTTTATGTATGATGTAATAATAGTGGGCGCAGGACACGCAGGTTGTGAAGCAGCCCACACAGCAGCCACATTAGGCTCAAAAGTTTTGTTGGTAACAATGAATATGCACACAATAGCTCAAATGAGTTGTAATCCTGCTATGGGTGGTGTTGCAAAGGGACAAATAGTAAGAGAAATAGATGCGTTAGGTGGGATGTCTGGAATTATTACAGACAAAACAATGATACAATTCCGAATGCTCAACCGTTCGAAAGGTGCTGCAATGTGGAGTCCACGTTGTCAGAGCGATAGAATGCGCTTTGCCGAAGAATGGCGAACAGCTTTAGAAAACAATAAAAATATTGACCTTTGGCAAGAAATGGTCGAAGGTTTGGTGGTGCGTGATGGACGTGTGTGTGGAGTCAGAACGCAATTAGGAATTGAGTTTGAAGGAAAAACAGTAATCCTCACCAACGGAACTTTCCTAAACGGACTTATTCATATTGGCGAAAAACAATTTGGAGGAGGACGTGCAGGCGAGCGAGCAGCCACAGGAATTACAGGACAATTAGTAGAATTAGGTTTTGAGGCTGGCAGAATGAAAACAGGAACGCCACCACGAGTAGATGGAAGAACCATTAATTATGAAGCCATTGAAGAACAAAAAGGAGATGAAAATCCTTCAAAATTTTCATATTCTGATGAAACGACCTCTTTAGTAAATCAAAGAAGTTGTTATATCACTTATACAAATCCAAAAGTTCATGAGATTTTGCAAACTGGTTTTGAGAAATCGCCTATGTTTGCAGGACGTATAAAAGGACTGGGTCCAAGATATTGTCCTTCTATTGAAGATAAAATTGTTCGTTTTTCGGAGCGTGATAGACACCAAATTTTTGTAGAACCCGAAGGTTGGGACACCGTAGAAGTCTATGTAAATGGTTTTTCGACTTCGCTTCCGTATGAAGTTCAGCAAAAAGCATTGAATCAAATTGTAGGTTTTGAGAAAGCAAAAATGTTCCGTCCCGGATATGCGATTGAGTATGACTTTTTCCAACCCACACAATTAAAGGAAACATTAGAAACAAAACGCATTGAAAACCTGTATTTTGCAGGTCAGATAAATGGAACTACTGGCTATGAAGAAGCTGCTTGTCAAGGACTTATGGCAGGAATAAACGCCCACCAAAAAGCACATGAAAAAGAAGCCTTTACGCTTTCTCGTTCTGATGCCTATATTGGTGTTTTGATTGATGATTTGATTCATAAAGGCACAGATGAGCCGTACAGAATGTTTACTTCAAGAGCCGAATATCGTATTTTGCTTCGTCAAGATAATGCTGATGTTCGTCTTACGCAGAAAGGTTTTGATTTAGGTTTGGCTTCTGAAACTCGTCTTCAAAAAATGAAACAAAAAGAAGAAGAAGTAAAAGAAGTAATTAAAGTTTTGTCTAAAAGAAGTCTTGAGTTAGAAGATGCAAACCCTGTTTTGGCAGCATTAGGAACGTCAGAACTCAAGCAGAAAGTAAAATCTATTGATGTTTTGAAGCGTCCACAGGTTCAGCTTTCAGATTTGGGTAAAATGAACAGCGAAATAGCTAATCTTTTAGAAAAATATTCTGTTTCTGATTCAGAAAATGGAAGTAGTACAAACAATAGGAATAATGAAGAGATTTTGGAACAAGCCGAAATTCAAATCAAATATTCTGAATATGTTGAGAAAGAACAAAAGCTAGTTGAGAAAATGCACCGTTTGGAAGGTTTACACTTATTTGATGGTCTTGATTATCATTCTATGCCTTCGCTTTCTATGGAAGCACGTAAAAAACTAACTCAAATTCAGCCTCGCACATTAGGACAAGCCTCACGAATTAGTGGAATTAGTCCTTCTGATATTTCTGTTTTGATGGTTTACTTGAATAGATAAATGTATTTTTGTCGTCGGTGAGGACACCGACAACGGCATTGATAATTCAAAACTTTGTAAGTAGTTTTTTGGTAATCCGAAACAACTCTGACAATAGTTTGAAATAGAAAAAGCCTATTAGATTTTTATAATCTGATAGGCTTTTTTGTGTTTACTAATAGGATTGTTGGAAGTAGAGATAACAATAAATAGGTTTAGTTTTTGTCTTATGGATTCATTATTAATCCATAAACTATTATAAAAATCCTATCTATGAAAACTTATTTAACTTCTTTTTCCTTTATTGTATATCTTGTGTTATTTAGTCATTTTTCTCTTGCTCAGAACACTAATTGTACAAAAGCATTGTCTGATTATTTATTTCAGAGTAAAAAGAATTTTATTGAAAGACAAAGTATTCAAAAATCTAAATTAGAGGCTGCACTAAAATTAAGTAAAGAGAACTGCCTAAGTACAGCTCAAATCAAATTAATCATTTCGTTATTTACAGGAGATTTAGAGAGGCTTTTAGTTGCAAAAAACGCATATAATTCTAGTATTGATAAAGAAAATTTTTATCAAATCTACGATACTTTTTCTAGTGCTATTTTGTTATATGATTTTGTAAAAAGTAAAGAATCTCATCATTCTACTACTTCTACTTCCCAGTCATCAAATAGCTATTCTTCTTATTTTGTAAGTACAGAAGAATTTCAAGAAATAAAAGAATTGTTGAAATCTGAATCTATCGACAGTCGGAAAAATGACAAAATAAAAAAGATTTTGAAGAAATATCCCCCTTGTTTTTCTATAAATCAAATTAAGGAACTAATGAATCTGTATAGTTTTAGTAGTTACAAATTAGAGTTTACAAAAATTATGTATCAATATGTACTACCAAATGATAAAAGAAGGTACTATCTAATAGCTGAGGAATTTTCCTATTTTGATAAACAAGAACTATTAGAATATATAGAGGATAATTAGTTAATTTGAAAATAAAGAAGCCTATTAGAGTTATAGAATCTGATAGGCTTTTTCATTTTTGGTTAGAAGAACACCATTAAAATAAAATAATTCTTATCCCAAAAGCTCCTTTATTTTTTTAGCTGTTCTGATAGAAACTCCTTCCGTCTGAATTTGATTTTTGAGCGCAATATATTCTTTTCTCATAAAATCATATCTATCACCTTCTTTATCTAAAAGTAATTCTAATTCTTGGCTAATAGTTTCTACATTTGCATCATGTTGTAAAAGTTCTTTTACAATTTCCTTATTTACAATAAGATTGACCAGCGAAACCCACTTTACTTTAATTACTAGTTTTGCAATCTGATAGGTAATTGCATTTACTTTATAAATTACCACCTGAGGAACTTCAAAAAGAGCTGTTTCTAAAGTCGCTGTTCCAGAAGCAACAATGGCAGCATCTGCGTGAGAAAGTAAATCATAAGTTTGCTCAAAAATCACATCAATTCCATTTGCTTTTGCCTCATCATACAAGCTCTCATCTAAGCTAGAAACACCAGCCAAAATAAATTTATAATTCGTAGCATCTGATTTTTGCTTAAATTTATTTACAACTTCTATCATGACAGGCAAAAGTGACTTTACTTCCTGCTTTCTACTTCCTGCCAAAAAAGCAATATTTTTTTGATTAGAATTTTCTTTATTTAATTCGCCATCTATAGCTTTAACTTTGTCTTTCAAATTATTTTCTAATAAAAAACTATCATTTGGTTTATAATTTTCTATTGCATCAAAAAGAGGATTTCCAACATACGTTATTCTATCAAAATTAAATTTCTTATAAAACTCAATTTCGAAAGGCAAAATAGAAAACATATAATCGATGTTTCTTTTGATTTGCTTGGCTCTTGATTGATT
This sequence comes from Bernardetia sp. MNP-M8, assembly GCF_037126285.1. Classification (NCBI taxonomy): domain Bacteria; kingdom Pseudomonadati; phylum Bacteroidota; class Cytophagia; order Cytophagales; family Bernardetiaceae; genus Bernardetia; species Bernardetia sp. MNP-M8. Next base: position 4,608,265 of record NZ_CP147012.1, on the reverse strand, counting down.
CCACGCCCAAAGTTTCGGAGAAATGTAATAAAATAATTTGGGAGTTTTGAGAGTTGAATTTTTGTTATAATAATTTCTTAAATACTTTGCAATTCGCAAATTAAACCCTGGATAATCTACAAAAATAACTGCATCAGGCTTAAATTCTAAAATATCTTTTTTGCAGAATGAAAGTAGTTTTTGAATTGTTCCCAAATTTTGAACAACTTCAAAGAAACCCATAAAAGCTGTTTCTCGGTAATGTTTGGCAAGAGTTACACCATTATTTTCCATCAAATCGCCTCCAAAACCTCTAAAAATAGCTGTTGGATATTCTTTCTTTAAAGCATTTACAAGATTAGAAGCATGTAAATCGCCTGACTTTTCGCCAGCAATGATGTAGAAACGCATTAATTTTTGTGTGTCTTGTTCTGTTTATTTTTTTTGTAAAGTACAAAATTAGACAAAATTCTAATCTAGTAAAAGGCGAACTTTTTACCTACAAAAAACAAATTATACAGGATTTTGTAAAAATTTTAAAACTCCTCCTTCATTACTTACTTCAAAGGCTACATTTGCACCACAGATAACAGTTTCATTCTGAGAAGTATGTCCAATAGGAGAATTAAAAGCAACAGGATAATTATATTCTTTTACTAAATCAATAATCATTTGTTCGACTGAAAAACCAAATTGCTGGGCAGTTTGCTTTGAACCTGAAAAACTTCCTACAACAATTCCTTTTAAGTTTTTAAATTTTCCTGCTCGGTAAAGTTGCCAAAGCATTCTATCAACAGCGTAAAGATTTTCGCCTACTTCTTCTAAAAAAAGAATTTTATTATCTGTATTTATTTCTGTGGGAGTAGCAAGACTGTTGATTATCATACTCAGATTTCCTCCTATTATTTCTCCTTCTGTTTCTCCTAATTTATTTTTTGGATGAGATAAAGAGTTAATTTGATATGATTTGCCTAATAGAGCCTGTAAAAAACTTTGTATAGATTTTTCAATCTGAATTTTATCAGAAATTTCACTTGTATCTTGCTTTAGGGTATTTCTCACTCCTTTTTCGCCTTTTTTAATCTGTTGAATTTGTACTTTCTGAGAATCTGTAAATGCTTTTTGAGTTTCTAAATTAGTTTGAGGTTGATATAAATACTTAAACTGAACAGGCATAAAACCATGCATACTTTGAAAACCCAATTGATTTATTTTCAAATGAATAGCTGTAATATCACTAAAACCAATTAGCCATTTAGGATTTTCTAAAAATTTATCCCAGTTGAGTTTGTCTAAAATACGTCCCATTCCATATCCACCACGAATACACCAAATCGCTTTTGTTTCCTTACAATCTAAGGCTTTTTGAAGATCAAACAAACGATGTTCGTCCGTTGCAGCAAATCGAAAAAAATTATCTGTCAGATGAATTCCCACTTTTGGTGTAAAATCATTTTCCATTATCCACTCTACAGCATGTTCTATATTATTAGGTTCAACAATTCCAGAAGGAGCAATCAAACGAATCATATCTTTTGATTTCAAAAAAGGAGGCGATTTTGAGAATGTAGATTTTTGCATAAGAATAAATAAGTAAAAAGTGGATAAGATGAAACCTTAGCAGAAAGCTAAACTAAATAATGAATAGATTATAAATAATGTTAGCAAAATATTTTGTTTAACTTTAAAGTTATTAAAAATAAACAAAAATTTCACCTAATTAAAGGTATTTTTAAAAAAATCTGCTTTTTCAGTAAAAAAATCCTTTTAAACTACAAAAAGCCTAATTAATCAAAAGAATTTCTGAGTAATTAGACTTTTTAAAAATTCAGCAAATCATATCTGATTCTAAAAAACTCAAACCTTCTCCATTTTTACTTCATTAAAGTACATTCGTGTAGCCAACATGTGTTCACAAGCTCCTTTTCGAAGATTATTCATTTTGTAAAAATTACATTCACAACTAGCATCTACAATTCGCTCATCATTATCTATTTGAACCAGTGTTGGATAGGTTGTATTTCTATCTCTTACTCTGCCTTTCAAAACAATTCGTTCACTTTTTTCGCCATCTTTATTGACAACATTTGTCGTATCAACTTCTACTTGTACGCCATTATTTTTAATAAAACTTGTTGCTTTTTCTTCTTCTTCACTAGCAAAACGCAATTTATCCATTGGCAAAGGATCTTTCGAAAGCTCACGAACACGATAAACACCCATTTTCAAATCATAAATTACTCGTCCAGCTTGTGTGTAGGCAGCCAAAGCAGAAGAAACCGTTTTTGTATCCAAGTTTAGACGACGAGCCAATGATGCCGAACTCTCAAACCAGTTTTGTTTCAAAGCATTGAAAACTGTTTTTTTAGTAAAATCATCTACTTCACTTCTTGGTGCCATCAAATCAAAATTCCCTGCTCTTGACCAATCATTAGAAGTCCAACCCGAAAGACCAAGCGTAAAAGTCATATCTGATTCTAATTCAGCTATAAAAAATGAAGGCAATCCAGAACCAAGCAAAACAAGTTTGAAATTTTTAGCTACTGGAATCAATCTTTCCAAAATCAAAATACGTCTTCTTCCCCAAATACGAATTTCTTTAGACTCATGTCCTGTATAAATCGAACGGTTAAAAATGAGTTCCTTATTCCAAGGCTCAATAATTATTTTGATGGGTTGATTTGGTTCTAACACAAAACGCAACGAACGAGGACTTTTTTTCTCCTTAAATCTTCTCAAAAACTGACACAAACTAAAAATATCCATTGGATGCAAATCTAGTGTAGTCGAAGGAAGGGTCATAGCAGAACTTACTTGTAAAAATCCACGTACCCACGTATCAGGCAAATCAATTTTGACCTCTTTATAACTGTCTTCATTGGTCGTCTGAACCTCAAAACCACTTGGGTCAATTTTAAAATCAGTTTCTTTATAGTTACGAATCTTTTGAAATTCATTATATAAAGTAGATGAATAATCTACATTTGTAGTTCCACATTCAAACTCATTGATTTCCTTAAAGACATTATAACTACAACTCAATTTTCCATACGTAGATTCATCTTGACTAAAACATTCAAAGAAAACCTCGTCGGGATGAACCGTAATTACAGGGTCAAGTACAAACCAAGCATCCTTATCTTTTTCATAGAGATACTTGAAATATTCACGCTGTGCTGTGTAATAAGGCTGTAAAATTTTATTACTTTCTTTATAGGATTCGTTTAATTCCTTTCTGATTTTCTCCGTTTTGGCTTTTACTTCCTCAATCTGAAAAGATTCCATATATTCGGCAAGCCAAATTTGTTCTTGTTTTTCTGCCCACGCTTTATATTCTGTTTTGTCTTTGGGTTTGAAACGCAAATCCGAAACAACAACATGATGAAGCGCAGAAATAGCTTCACGAAAATTTATTTTTTTATCTAATTTTCCTACAAAAAAAGTAGGTTCACGCAGCGCATCAGGAGCAAAAGACATAGAAGTCTGCTCTGAATTATTTATGATGTTGGTGTTGCCACCGTATTTATATTCGAAAAGCATAATTTTATTTTTTTGTATTCTTATTTAACCGTCGTTGAGGCTTTGCCGTCAACGAGGTTTTGAATCTATAATCCTCAACGACGACGAAGTCTCGTTGACAGTTAAAACCTTACTCAAAAACTAAAGCTACTTTCAAATTCTCATATTTTACTTTTAGTTTTTGGAGAATTTGTATAAATCGCTCTTTGTCTTGAACGGCACTCGTAGCCACCAAATCATTAAACAAAGGAACAACCCAAAAAGCAGTTTCTTTTGAAGATAAAGCCTCTTTTTCTAGGAAATCAAGAACTCTATCTTTTGCAATCCTGCCTTTGTTGACTTGCATCAAAACACAACGGAAATAAAATTCCATTTCCTTCAAACGTTCTAAATTCCCAGTTGCAAAGCGTTCTAAATAATTGGTTGCAAAAAGCTGCATCGAATTGCTAGGATGCTGACTGAGCATAGTCAAGTATTTTTCGCCATCTTTTTCTTCAAAGAATTTGGTAATCAGTTCTTTTCCAAATGCTTCTATATCTGGACGAACTGAATCAGCAATAGAAACCAGACTATCTACATCCCAATCGTTTTCTGTGAAGTTTTCTCTAAAAAATGCCATTGCTTTTTGGCGAACATCATCCCATTTAGCATCTAAAATTCGTAAGGCTTCATCACGTTCGTAACGAATACGAGCAACATTATTTTGATAATATTCTAATGTCCAACTACGAATTTCTAAAAGTTCGTGAGCTGCTAAGGCAACAATCTGACGAATAGAAACTTCTTCTTTATTAGTTTGATTAGCAACAATATGGTTTTTGAGAATATGAAAACCTACAAATTGTCCTTCTCTATAATTTCCATGAAGAAGATTAAGCGTAGTTTTGAGTGTAACATTTGATAAATAAGAGTCAAAATGATTGATTAAAAGATCTGCAATTTCTTTATGAACACTGAACTGTTCGGAAGAATCATTTTCACTTTGATTTTCAGAATTATTTCCACTTTCTTTGTTCTGTTTTTCTTGTTCTGCTTTTATTTTTGCAGCTTCTTCTCGTTTTATTTCTTCTGGGTCTTTTTTACGAAGAGCCAAAACTAATTTTGTTACAATAGATTCAGAAAACTCTTTTCCTTCTTTTGATTGCTGATTGACTTTATTTTGAGTAAGTTTTATTATAATTTCTTTTGCCGAACTTCTCAAATTTTGATAAGCAGAAATAAGCATATTTCCTAAAAGTTGATGCGCTTCTAAAAGTGCGCTTTCAGGATAATCTGCAAAAATTTCCATTCCATTTGCTCGTATCTCTTCTGATTTACTCTCAAAAAACCCATTCAAAATAGAAAAAGGAATATCAGTTGCTTTTATCAGTTTGGATTTAATAAGCAAAATATCACTCGCAAAAACTTGATTTTGAAGGTTTGTGTCTTCCAAAAGCTCCAAAACAATATTCCAACCTACATTTTCTAAAACAGGTTTTGCGTTTGCTTTCAATATGTTTTGAGCATCTTTAAGTAATAGAGTAGAATAATTTTTATCTGTACTAAGCATCTCAGAAATTGCTTTTCCTACAATAATCTGCCATTTCTCAGTTGATAAAGGAATAGTTTGTAAAAACTGATTTATCCAGCTTCGGATATCTATATATTGATTAAAAATAAGCTCAGAGACAAAAAGTGTAAAGTTTACATCTTTTGTAAATTCTTGGCTGTTCTTTTCTATGATTTCTTTTGCTAATCTTCGTCCTTCTTCTAGTTTTGAGTTTAAGAGAATTAAAGTCAATTCTTTATCAAAATTTTCATTTAATTTATCCTTACATATTTCTACTCCAAAAAGTGCAGGAATTTCAAAATCAGAAGAAATCAGTTTTTTCAAAAGTTTTACATCAAATTTTGCAATTATATTTTCATACTCTGAATGTACTTTGAGATTTTTATAGGCAAACTCATGTATACTATCTAGTTTTGCTTCTGCTAAAAGTTGAACGTAAGCCTGTGGCAGAGCATCCCATTTTTGAGGAAAAAACTCTGTTCTTTTGTCTTCTTTGTGAAATTCTTTTTGTTCTTGAAGCGTTTTTCTGTTAAAAAACATTATTCGTTGCAAACTAGAAGGTTGCTCATTTTGAGCAGTTGGCTGTGCATACCAACTATCCGAAACTATCGTAATTTTTTCTTTTTTACGCCATTTATTGCTGACTAATTCTAGTTCTTTATTATTTCCATTCAAAATCAAATTCAATAATAAAGAAGAGGCATTATCAGGAAAAACTGTAAAATTATGAGTATATTTTCTAGTAGTTCTATTCCAAGACGCATAACCAAAACTACTCACAGAATGGGCTTGATAATCTTCTTTTTGATAAGAAAGCAGAATAGAAGTAGCCAATTTTACATAATTGTGATTTCCTGTTTCTAATGCAAAATCTTTCAATCTTCTCAAATCTCTACGCTGAAGATATTCTCTAGTTTGCTCTGAAAAGCCAATTTTTGAATTTTTAGTTTTAACTTCTTTAGTAATATCTGCTACTTGTTCGCTGAGTTCAAAAATATACCTTCTCACTTTATAACTATAATGCCAATGACTTGTGTCTTCATCTTCTGAAATGGTCGTACTTTTATACATTCCTGTCGATTTCTCAAAACGATAAGAGAGCAAACCCAAAATTCTAGTATCATCACGCAGTTCTGCCAGTTTGTAAATTGAACGGATATACTTGAAAAATGGGGGACGAATAGGCATTTTTGAAAGTGAATTCAGAACTACTTTTTGCAAAAATGGATATACATGAACAAGCAAATAGAGCGTTTCTAAGAATTGAAAATCTTTTTGTTTTTCATTTATTCTTAACTGAATTTCTTTTTCTAACCCTTTTGTATCTTGATTTAATGTATATTCTTGAATAATTGGAGGCAAACTCTGCACTAAATTCGCAATTGTATTAATTTTAGCTTGTGATTGAGCTTCTATTTTTTCATCAAAATTTACACTCATCAATCCTTCTTTCGCTATCTTTTTGATATGGTCAGGATGAGTAGTATTGGCATAAGTTTCAAAAATTGAAATTGCTTGCGCATCTTGACAGCGCACCAATGCCCAAAGAATAGAATAAATCTCTACCGTTTCCAAACTATTATTTTCTTCAATTAATTCAACTAAAAAAGGAATAGCTGATTTTAGTTTTAGCTCACCAACTTGCCAAGCTACTCTACCCGTTTTCCATTCTGATTTAAAAATACTTTTCTGTTCTTCATTCGGACTATTTATTTTATTTACAGCTTCTCTCAAACGCTGCAAAATAGCTTCTTCTTTTGAAGAAATTGAAGATGGAAAAACTTTTTCTTTTTTCTCTTTTGACTGACTTTCTTTTTTGTAGCCTTTTTTCGTTTTTTCAGTTTCTAAGGATGTAAAAACGGCTTGTGCTTTTATTTTTCCTACTGGAGAAGGCGTTTTTGTTCCGTCCTTTAGATTTGCGCCTCGTTTTCCAAACCTGAAATTGACTACATACAAATCTGTTCCGACTTCACAAAGGTCGATTTCATAGACTTTATCCGAATTTCCTTGCTTAAAAAAGAGTTTGCTTTGTTCTATTAATTTCATATTACTTCAATTACGAATTAAAAATTACGAATTACTAAATAACTCTTTATTTTTAGATAAGAATGATTTGTAAAACGAGAAATAATTTAGCTTAAAAAATAATGTTCCTCAAAAAATATCCCACCAATCTGATTCATTTGATTGATTTTCTATTTCTTTATTTTGTTCTTCTATTGGATTTTGATTTAACTCAATAGCTTGTTTATCATTCTTTTCCTCAGAAACAAATGCACGAGTAGGATTTTCTAAAACAGCATTTTCAACATAATTTTCTGCATTAGGAATAGAGTTTATTTGTTTTATAAATTTCTCTCCTTTTTTGGTATCTACCATTTTAATAAAAGAGGCAAAACCTAGAGCTGCTTGTTTTGGATCAGAATGAATTCCCCACTTCTTATCTTTTGCATACTTATCTATTTTCCAACCTGTTTTAGAAGTTTGATGTAAAAAAGCTCTGAATTTTCGGATTGTTTTTCTGTCAATTCCTAATTTATTATCAGCATTTTCATTGACAATAATTCCTGTAACTTTTTGCTGATTTCCTTTTCGCATAATGTGCGTTTTGTCTGGATGAACTTCAAAACCTTCGCTGTTTACTACTTTTTTGACAAAATAAAGCAATGAACCAATGATTTTATCTGTATTTTTTGCATCCTTTTTTAAATCTAAGTCAGAAGAGAAAGTCAAATCATCAGCATAACGAGTGTAAGTAAAGCCCATTTTTTTGGCAAGTCCTTCCAAACGTTTATCCATTTTGTAGGCAATAAGTGTAGTAATGGCAGGACTAGCAGGCGAACCTTGAGGAAGGAAGCGATTTGTTTTTCCTGTTTCTTTATCTACCTTTTGAGCATAATAAACTTCGCCATCAACATTTAATTTATCAGTTTCGTTGTGGGTAGTCAGAAGTGCAAAAAGTGTCGATAATTGTTCGGAATAACCAAATTTGAGAAAAAGTCCTTTTACTCTTTTGTAGGAAATAGAAGGAAAAAAATCTTTTAAATCTAAACTAATGACTAAGTTTTTATTTTGATGTGGCTCTGCATTTGTCAGAATAGAACGTTCTTTTACAAAACCATGAACAGTTGAATTAGCTTCAATTTTATCTAAAATGTTTGCTTTAATCCAATTTTGAGTGGCTTTTAGTTTTGGCTTTGGTGCAGAAATAAGGCGTTTTCCACCTGATTTTTTTGGAACGTAATAATTATGATATTGATTAACTTTAGAAACTGAGCGTTGAAAAGCTAAGAAGCGAAGTTCTGAAATAGGCTTATTTATTATTGAAGAAAATTCTACAATATTCTCAAAATAAGGAAGGTTGTGTTTTTCTAACTTCTCTTTATCTGAAAGAGTATTATTAAGACCTTTAGAAACTTCTCCACCCAAATAAATAATATTTGATTTTTGGGTTTCTGCCCATTTTTCAGCTTTTATTCTTCGTTTTTCTTCGTTTTTGGCTTTTGTTTCTTGTTGTTTTTCTTTGGAAGCTTTCATGCGTTCAAGACGCATTTGTTTTAGCATGGCTTCTCTGCTGTCGTATTGTCTTTGTTTTTGAGTGAGTTCTGCGAGTTCTTTTCGAAGACTTGCTTGTCTATTGATAAGTTCTTCAGCAAGAGTTGGTTTTTCAGAATCTCCCCAAAATCCTAATCGCTTCATTTCTGTTAAAATGTAGTCTTCTTTTGAGGTAGCACGAATTTGGTCGTAGAGTTGTTGACGGGTCATTGACATAAACAAATAGGTTAATTTGGCAACTTTTTCCAATTTCTTATAAAAAATAAAAATATAAGAAAATGAAATTGCTTGAATTAAAAATTATTCAGCAAAAAATGACATAGCAAAAAAAACATTTTTACTAGATTAAATGCTAATCTAAATAAAAAAAATGGTAATTTACTAAGGTGTAAAAGCTAAAAAAGACTAATTAATTTCTATTTGTTTGTTTGTTATTATCTATCATTGGTGAGAATCTCAAACAATGACAGATGAGTTGCACATAGAAGTGCATAAAGATTTGAGTAGTTAAACTCTCTTTTTTTTTATATATTTGAAAATAGTTTTGAAAACCTTCGTATTATCTGAGGACTATATCTATCAACTCCAGACTAACAACTACTAGTAGTTATTTAAGTGCAGCGCACTTATACCGTAAATGACTACTAGTAGTTAGTTAGTCATCTTAAAGATAGTATGTAGTGATGTATGTTGTGTAAAAGTTCTTGAATGACGAAACATCATTCGTTCTAAGAACAAAACTTAGAAAGCAAGGTATTCATTGCTATTATTAAAGCTACTATGAGCTACTATTTTATTTTTTCTTAATGAAATTAAAAAATACAGTTATAAAATCTTCGTATTATCTGAGGACTATATCTATCAACTCCAGACTAACACTACCTATACGCTATTTAAGTGCAGCGCACTCAAACCGTAAATGGCGTATAGGTAGTAGTTAGTCATCATAAAGATAGTATGTAGTGATGTATGCTATGTAAAAGTTCTTGAATGACGAAACGTCATTCGTTCTAACAATGAAGTTAGAAAGCAAGGTATTTATAACTACTGTATTTTTATTAGAAACAGCCTTTTGTGTTTCTATGCTTCAAAGGTAAGAATAAATTTCTAACCTGCAAAACATTTGCTAAAATTTTTACGTTTTTTTTTTCAGAAACTGAAATTTACAGCACATTTTAACTCTTACCAAAGTTTAAGGCTACATTCTATAAATAAAATTTCTTTGAACGAATCAAAACTTCTACTTCTTCTGGAACAAGATAGCGAATAGATTTTTCAGTCTTGATAAGTTCTCTAATATAAGTAGCCGAAATATTTAATAAAGGAGCTTCTACAAATTTTATTTTTGGATGGTTATGAAACTCTGTTTTTGGAGTTCCATCTCTTGGATAAACCAAAACTCCATAATATTCCAAAATCTGCTCATGATTTTTCCATTTATGAAAATGTGTCAGATTATCCTCTCCTATCAAAATTTGAAAATGATGATTGGGGTATTTTTCTTGAATATATGTCAATGTATCTATAGTATAACTTGGCTTGGGCAAACTAAACTCTATATCACTCACACTTAGTTTTTCATTATCAGCTATCGCCAAGCGCACCATATCATACCTATCAAACTCATGAAGAAGTGAAGATTTTTTTTTATGTGGATTATGAGGTGAAACAACAAACCAAACTTGATCTAAATCTGTATTTTCTGCCATTGTGTTAGCAGTAATTAAATGACCAACATGAATGGGATTGAATGAACCAAAATAAAGACCTATTTTCATAGAGTTGTATTTTTATGATGTTGGTGATGATTGTGGTTTGGCTTTTTTAAGATAAACTCTTCTACTATTTTTTCACTAAAATCTAAGGCTTCACTAAGTGAATCATTAATAACAACTTCATCAAAAAAAGGAGCAAACTCCATTTCTATTTCTGCTTTTTCTACTCGTGCTTTGAGGGTTTCATCGGTTTCTGTTTTGCGAGACAATAATCTCTTTCTAAGCTCTTTGATAGAAGGTGGTTTTACAAAAACGGCTAATGCAGCATCTCCAAATTCTTGTTTGAGAGCAACTCCTCCTTTTACATCTACATCAAAAACGACAACTTGTCCTTGACTCCAAAGGCGTTCGACCTCGCTCCGTAATGTTCCATAATAAAGTCCTTCATAAACTTGTTCGTGTTCTATAAACTCATTATTTGTCATTTTTTTTATGAATTCATTAACAGAAATAAAATAATAGTCTTTATTTGGTTTTTCATAAGAACGAGGTGAGCGAGTAGTAGCAGAGATTGAAAAACTCAGAATTTCAGGATAAACACCTAGTAGATGTTTGACGATGGTAGTTTTGCCAGCTCCAGAAGGGGCAGAAAAAATAATTAATTTTTGGCTCATAGATGGTTGTAAAGTAATTGCTTACCTAGTTATAACTGATTTTTAATGATACAGTTTTGACTTTCTTTGCAAGTGTTTACATACAAAATTACGAAAAAATAATCATTTTCTACTCTATTTTTTTAATCCATATAAATCAAGGGGCAAAATATAAATGAAATAGATATAAGAAATGAGCTAAAAATTTTTAATTTTGTGGTTCATAAAATAATTTACACTCAAAAAACCTCTATTCTAATTTAATAAAAACAGAATGACTCAAGAAATTAATAAAGATAATACAAAGTTACAAGATGAGTATTGGACAGAGGAAATTGTTCCTACTGGTAGTTTATTTGATTTAAAGTTAAAAGAAGTTTGGAGATACAGAGATTTGATATATCTTTTTGTAAAGCGTGATTTTGTTGCTCAATACAAACAAACTATTTTAGGCCCGATGTGGCATTTTATTGTTCCTTTCATGACCACTATTTTGTATGTGATTGTATTTGGAAATATTATGAATGTTACCACAAATGGAGTTCATCCTTTTTTATTTTATCTAGTTAGCACTTTATCTTGGTCATTTTTTGCAAAATGTTTACAAGGCACAGCTGTTACTTTTTCAGCCAATCAAAGTATTTTTGGAAAAGTTTATTTTCCTCGTTTGGTTACTCCTATCTCTACTATTTTTTCAGCTTTACTTGGCTTTGGGATTAGCTTGCTTTTGCTTATTGGCTCGTTAGCTTATTTTTATTTCTTTACAGATGAAAAATTAATTTTATCTGTTTGGCTCTTAACCCTACCTTTACTCATGGCTATAAGTGGAACATTAGCTTTAGGGTTAGGAATTATTATATCTTCACTGACTTCAAAATATAGAGATTTGACTATTTTTATTGGTTTTGGCGTTCAATTATTAATGTTTTTCTCTGCTGTATTATATCCTCTATCTCAAATACCTGAAAAATATGAATGGGCTGCCAAATACAATCCATTAGTTACTTTGATGGAAGGTTATAGAATGGCATTTTTGGGAGTAGGAAGTATTACTATGATAGATATTGCTTACTTAGGAATCTTATCTGTTGTTGTATTTATTATTGGAATTATTCTCTTCAATAAAACAGAAAGAACATTTATGGATACAGTATAAGTTATTCACACAAAATCAATACTGTATTTCAATCAAACTCAACTAATCAATTTTGCATTCTATTATATGCAAATTATATAACTGATACGTATGTTAGACTTAAATCATAAATCCATCTTTATTACAGGTGGTACAGGTTCTTTTGGTAAAAAATTCGTGAAGACAATTTTGGAAAAATACCCAAAGGTAAAGCGTTTGATTATTTTTTCTAGAGATGAGCTCAAACAATTTGAAATGGCACAAACTTTTTCTCCAGAAAAATACCCAGCCATTCGTTATTTTATTGGAGATATTCGTGATAAAGAACGTTTGATGCGTGCTTTACACGGAGTAGATATTGTTATTCATGCAGCAGCTCTAAAACAAGTTCCTACTGCTGAATACAATCCTTTTGAATGTATCAAGACTAATGTTTTGGGTGCTCAAAATTTGATTGAAGCCTCTATTGATTCAGGTGTAAAACAAGTAGTTGCTCTTTCTACTGATAAAGCTGCAGCTCCTATTAATTTGTATGGAGCAACAAAGCTTTGTTCAGACAAACTTTTTGTTGCTGCTAATAATATCGCAGGAAGCAATGAAATTAGTTTTTCTGTGGTTCGGTATGGAAATGTAATGGGTTCTCGTGGTTCGGTTATTCCATTTTTTATGAATAAAAGGGCTGAAGGTAAATTACCAATTACGCATGAAGGAATGACACGTTTTAATATTTCTTTAGAAGAAGGAGTAGATCTTGTGCTTTTTGCTTTAGAAAACGCTAAAGGAGGAGAAATATTTGTTCCAAAAATCCCTTCTTATCGTATTCTTGATGTTGCTGAAGCAATCGCTCCCGAATGCAAGAAAGAAATAGTAGGCATTCGCCCTGGAGAAAAAATTCACGAAGAAATGATTACAGAAAGTGATTCGATGAATACAATCGAACTAGAAAACCATTTTATTATTGTTCCTAATGCTCCTTTTGCAAGTTACGAAGAGCAAGTCAATAAATATTTAGGTTATCATGGAGGAAAAGTAGTTGAAGATGGTTTTTCTTATAGCTCTGGAGAAAATACTGACTGGCTTACTATTGAGCAGTTGCGTGAGCTTATCAAAACTCATGTTGACTCTAACTTTGAAGCTTTCGAAGCTACTAGTTAATTTACGTTCTACTTTTTGTGCTTATAATTAAGACTTTCACTTACAGTTAGGAAATCCTCAACATAATGAAAGTCTTAAATAAACCTTATCACGGTTTGTATTAAGGTAGTTCAGACTTCCTCTGAACATCAAAAACAGTATTTTATCAAATTTAACATTTTGGAAGATTGTTATACAAAAATAACCGTGATAACCTTTATTCAATTATAACTCTATATGATTATACTTTCCAAAAATCATAATAATACAAGCATTGCTTTATTTTCTTCCTTACTCGCCATAGGTTTAAGTGCTTTATGTCTGTATATGAGAAAAGAATTTGCTACAGATTATGAAAATATACTACTTATTTTAGGCTTTGGTTTACTTTGCATCAATATTTCTTCTTTACATTTTTTTTCTAAGTTATCTTTTAATAGATCACAAGTTAGCTCTCTATTTATTTGTCTGACTTTACCTTTATTAATTAGTTGGATAGATCAATATTATTGTAGGTATGTTTTTTTAATTGGTTATATTCTTTTTGCACTTACTATTTGGAAAAGTTTTAGAGTTCGTTTTTGGTCATTTTTATTTTTATTATTTGCCTTAAAAGCAACTTTTTTTCATATTATTCCTTCACTACTGAATAATGATATAAATTATATTAATCCTTTATTTTTTGAGGCTTTACAACTAGGAAAAGTTCATATAGACACTCTTTTTCACAGTAGTATTGCTAATATGATTCAGACTTATAATACAACTTCAACGGGTGTAGATGGCTTAGTCCCTTTAAACTATCATGTAGGTAGTCATTACTATCTTGCTCATTTTTCTAAAATACTCAAAGAGAGTAGCTTACTAGGTTATAACTTTGTCTTTATTATAGTCTTTATTCCTTTGTTTATCTATATTTATCTTTCTACCATTAGAAGTGTTTCTGAAAAATTTAACATCAAACAAAAATTTAATTTTATATTTTGGATTGCCTTTATCATTGTAACTTTCTCACTACTATCAGATTTAGGTAAATTTGGAAAAGATGTATTTTTATTTCATATCTTATCCGAATCCTATAATTTTGCTTTCATTTTATTCTGCTTATTTATTATTTTATTTATAGAAGAGGATAAAAAATTTATTTCAGATAAAAAACAATCTATTTTGTTTATTGTAGCTACTGTATTTTTTTTACTTGCTAGTTTGTCATTAAAAATATCAGTTGGGTTTTTATTTTGGGTAGCAGTAATTTATCTCTGTTTCAGATTTTTCTTGTTAAATAAAAATACTTACTTGAGAATAAAATTAGTGCTATTCATAGGGGTCTTATTTATTACTTTTTATTTTGGCTATAAGATTAATCATTCTAATACTAATTCAGATATTATGAATATTAGTTTGTTTAATTTTATAAAAGAACATATCAATTATCTATCTCAGAAACTCTACTTTTACCTCATTCACTTTTTTTGGGGCATTGCCTATTGTATTCTACGCATAAGAGATTCAAAAATTTATACTTTAAAAAACCTTTTAAAACATACTAATTTTGTACTAATAGATATCGAATTACTTATTGTATTGATGATAGCAAGTAGTTTACCAGGAATGCTGATAGCAATTCCAGATGGAAGTGCCATCTATTTTACTCTTGTTGCAAGACAACTGGGAATGATTTTGTTTTTAGCTTATATAGTTTTGCATCAAGAACAGATATATTATTTTTTCAAAACATATATATTTACAAAAAATGATATTTCCTTTGGTTTAATTTTTTCGGTTTTTATGGCAATAACTATTTTTGGTGGAATAGCTTGGAAGTTTCAAGCTGACTTGAGAGCTGCATATTCAAATCATAAAAATTTAGTACAGGATTATAAACAACTAGAAAATTCGCAAATTAATTCTACACCAATCGATAGAAACTGGGCTGTATATATTACCAAACAGTTAGATAGTTTAGGGAATCTACCAATAGAACAAAAAAGAAAACTAGTCATCCATATTTCGCAATCAGATACATTATTTTGGAAACACATGAACACAAAAAGAGCTGCCAAGTCAATTTCTTTTGTTGTTCCTGCTATTAGTGGAATTATGCAAATTGATGGAATGCCTTTGTATGGAGAAGAAATAAATAATTATGGTTTTGCTGATTTTGTTGAAAGAAAGAACAGTTCTGATACACTTTCTTATTCTCAAATGTGTATAAAAGCTCAAAAATATATTCCTATAGTAGAAAAACTCATTATTTATTATCCTTCAAATCAAGCAAAAAAAGAAATTTCTTGCGAAATAAAATTAGAAAAAAATTAAATTCTATGACTACCACCACTTTCTCTATTCCTTATGGGAAACAGAACATTACTCAAGATGATATCAATGCTGTTGTAGAAACTCTACAAGCTGATTTTCTAACACAAGGACCTAAGATTGATGAATTTGAATATAAGTTTGCTAACTATGTAGGTTCAAAATATGCTGTGGCAGTTTCGAATGGAACAGCAGCATTGCATTTATGTGCTTTAGCACTGAATGTAAATGAAAAAAGTAAGGTAATTACAACTCCTATCACTTTTGCAGCTTCAGCAAATTGTATTAAATATTGTGGTGGGGAAGTTGTCTTTGTAGATATTGACCCAAAAACTTCTCTTATTGATTTAGATAAATTAGAAGAGTTATTAAAATCAAATCCACAAGGAACATTCGATGGGATTATTCCTGTGGATTTTATGGGTTTGCCTGTAGATTTGGAAAAAGCTAGAAAACTAGCAGATGAATATGGATTATGGATTATTGAAGATGCTTGTCATGCACCTGGGGGATATTTTATCGATTCTCAAAATAAAAAGCAAAATTGTGGTAGTGGTAATTATGCCGATTTAGCTATTTTTTCATTCCACCCTGTCAAACATATTGCTTCTGGGGAAGGTGGAATGATTACCACAAATGACAAAGATTTGTATGATAAATTAATCAAACTTCGTACCCATGGAATTACCAAAAATCCAGATTTATTGCAGGAAAATCATGGAGGTTGGTATTATGAAATGCAAGACTTAGGATATAATTATCGTATTCCTGATATTTTGGCTGCTTTAGGAATTTCTCAACTCTCAAGAGCTGATGAAATGATGCAAAAACGTCAAGAAATTGCAGAACGTTATGATGACGCATTCAAAAATACGAAGGTTTGCTTTTTTCAGTATCCTAAAAATGGAGATATTGAAGGTAAAAATAAAATTTTCCATGCTTATCATCTGTATGTCATTCAAGTAGAAAACCGAAAAGAACTCTATGATTTCCTAAGAGAAAATAATATCTTTGCTCAAGTACATTATATTCCTGTACATATTATGCCCTATTATAAATCTTTGGGATACAAAAATGGAGATTTTCCTAGTGCAGAAAGTTATTATGAATCTTGTTTGAGTATTCCGATGTATCCAACTCTTACAGAGGAGGAACAAAATTTTGTAATAGAAAAAATACTAGAGTTTGTCAGTAAATAATGTAAAAATGAAAAAACTAGCTATCATCACAGCACGAGGAGGAAGTAAACGAATTCCTAGAAAAAATATAAAAGATTTCTTAGGAAAACCTATCATTGCTTATTCTATTGAGACAGCTTTAAAATCTGAATTATTTGATGAGGTAATGGTTTCGACAGAAGATGAAGAAATCGCTCAAATTGCTCAACAGTATGGTGCAGTTATTCCTTTTTTACGCAGTAATAAAAATGCCGATGATTTTTCAGGCACAGCTGATGTATTAATAGAGGTAATCAATGAATATCGAAGACAAGGAAAAGAATTTGATATTTGTTGTGGTATTTATCCTACAGCTCCTTTTATTACTATTGAAATACTAGAAAAAGCATTGGAATTATTAACTTTAAAGAAACTTGATGTTGTCTTTCCAGTGGGCGAATTTTCTTCGCCTATTCAAAGAGCTTTAAAAAAAAATATTGAAAATAAGGTAAGCATGTTTGAGCCTAGTAATCTAATGAAACGCTCACAAGATTTGGAAAAAGCTTATTTTGATGCAGGTCAGTTTTATATGTGTAAGACAGATACATTACTAGAAAAAAAACGGCTTTGGACAGATAATACAGGAGTAATTACCTTATCTACTTTACAAGTTCAAGATATTGATAACATAGAAGATTGGAAAATGGCAGAATTCAAATACCAATGGATCAAACAACAAAGCTAAATATCTCGAAAACTAAGGTGTTTTTCAGAGCAGATGCCAACTCTCAAATTGGTTGGGGACATATTGTACGCAGTATGGCTTTAGCTGATATGCTAATAGAAGATAAAAACTCTGTGTTTGAATGCGTTTTTTTGGTTCAGAATCCTTCTTTAGTTCTTCAAAATCAAATCAAAGAAAAATTTGAATTAATTATTTTGCAAGAATCTACTAATTTTTTAGAAGAAGCTCATTTTATTGCCAAATCTTATTTACAAGATAATTCTATTATCGTATTAGACCATTATCAAATACAGACAGATTATCAAAGAATTATTAAACAAAATAGCAATTCAAAAATAGTTTGTATTGATGATATGCATGATTGGCATTTTGTGGCTGATGTAGTGATTAATCATGCAGAAGGGCTGAAGAAAACTGATTATTCTTGTGAACCCTATACAAAATTATGTCTAGGAGCAGAATATGCTTTACTTCGAAAACCATTTTTAGAAGCTGCCAAACAAAAAAGAGAAATAAATAAAATAGAGAATGCTTTCATTTGTTTTGGAGGTTCAGATATTTACAATCTTACAAAGACAGCGATAGACAGTTGTCTAAATGTAGATAAATTAAAACAAATTAATGTAGTTTTAGGCAGTGCCTCATTATTTTATCAAGAAATTCTAGAGCTGTGCAAACAAAATGATAAAATAATTCTTCATCAAAACCTTTCTGCTCAACAGATGTGTAAATTAATGAAACACTCTGATATAGCCATTGCACCTGCTAGTAGTATTTCTTATGAAATTCTTTCAACTGGCTTAATTTGGTTAGGGGGCTATTATGTAGATAATCAACTATCTATTTACAGAGGTTTTGAAAATAATCTAACTATTGATTTACAAGATTTAAAAATAGACTTGGAAAACAAAATCATAAATGGATTTGATAAATTATTTTTACTTTCTTCTTTCGCAACTGCTAAAGCTATTGATGGGTATTCATCTAAACGACTTTTAGAATTATTTTAAAATTTATGAAAATACAATTATTAGTCGATAATATTGGCTCTTGGATTATTCCTTATGCTAAAAAGTTACAAAGTTTGCTTCTAGAATTAAATCATAATGTTGAATTAATTCATTCTCATGAGGATATACAAAAAGGCGATGTGTTAGTTTTATTATCTTGTGAACAAATTTTAAAAAACTTAAATTTGAACACGCACAATTTGGTCATTCATGAAAGTGCCTTACCACAAGGAAAAGGTTGGTCGCCACTGACTTGGCAAGTTTTAGAAGGAAAAAGCCAAATACCTATCACATTATTTGAAGCTACTCAAAAAGTAGATGCAGGTCTAATTTATGAGCAAGATAGTATTTCCTTAAATGGAACAGAGCTAGTAGAAGAATTACGTGTTTTTCAAGGAGAAAAAACGATTGAATTAGTGATAAAATTTATTACTAATTATCCAAATAACTCAAAGAAAAAACAAGAGGGTTTAGAGTCATTTTATCCTAAAAGAAGTCCTAAGGATAGTGAGTTGAATATTTATAAGACTATTGATGAACAATTTAATTTATTGAGAGTCTGTGATAATGAAAAATATCCTGCTTTTTTTTATAAAAATGGAGTAAAATATTATATCAAAATAAATAAAGCAAATTAAATCATGAAAAAAATACAAGTACAAGACTTTACAATTAGTTCGGAAAATAAGCCTTTTATCATTGCTGAAATGTCTGGTAATCATAATCAATCGCTTGAAAGAGCTTTAGAAATTATTGATGCAGCAGCAGCAGCAGGAGGACATGCTATAAAAATACAAACAAGTTCACCAGATATGCTTACAATAGACTCCTCAAACGAAGACTTTATTGTTAGAGGTTCAAACCCAGACTGGGAAGCTAAAACATTGTATAATCTCTATCAAGAAGTATATACACCCTTCGAATGGCATGAAGCAATATTTAAACGAGCAAAGGAAAAGAATATAATTGCCTTTAGTTCTCCTTTTGGGTTAGAAGCAGTAGATTTTTTAGAAACATTAGATTGTCCAATGTACAAAATAGCTTCTTTTGAAAATAATTTTATCCAATTAATAGAGAAAGTAGCTCTAACAGGAAAACCTGTAATAATATCAACAGGTATGGCTAATTTAGAAACTCTACAAGATATTATTGATTTATTTGCAAGAGTGAATAATCCTAATCTTATCTTACTAAAATGTACGAGTACCTATCCTGCTTCAGCTGTAGATTCTAACCTCCTAACTATTCCACATATGGAAAGTATGTTTGATTGTATAATAGGATTGTCTGATCATACTTTAGGAATAGGAGTAGCTGTCGCTGCAACAGCATTAGGAGCTAGAGTAATTGAAAAGCATTTTACTTTAAATAGAAAAGATGGAGGGCTAGATGCTTCTTTTTCATTAGAGCCTCATGAGTTTAAAAGTTTAGTAGAAGAAACTGAAAAGGCATTTGATGCCTTAGGAAAAGTAACTTATGGTATTACTACTGCAGAACAAAAGTCAATCACTTTTAGACGTTCTATTTATGTTGTGGAAGATATAAAAGCAGGAGAAGTATTTACTTCAACAAATATAAGAGTAATACGTCCAGGTAAAGGACTTTTGCCTAAGTTTTACAATAATATAATAGGAAAAACATCAAAACAAGACATTTCCAAAGGCACAGCACTTTCTTGGAATAACCTTTAATTAATATTATGATAAAAAAAATAAAGAATAGAGAGTTCGAGTTTTTCAAAGCTCAAGTAGAAAATGAAGAATTTATAATCTCTTACTTTGAATTGTTCGAAAGTTGTTTTGGAAAAAGAGAAGATCTAAATAGAGAATGGTACAATTGGTTTAATTTGGCTTCTCCATTTGGCAAAAATGATATTTTTTTAGTAAAAGATTTGGAAAGTAATCAATTAGTTAGTGCTTATGGATTATTACCCTATCAAGTCAATTACAATCAAAAATTATATCCTGCTGCTTTATGTACAAATGTTATGGTACATCCTGATTATAGAGGATATGGTTTGTTTGTGGAAACAGGTTTGTTTGCTTTAAAAGATAGCTCTAAAAAAGGTAATAAAATAGTAATTGGTATTCCTAATGAAAATGCAATTCGTGGACATTTGAAAGTAGGATGGAATCAATTAGATAACTTATACTTTCTAAATATAAACCCATCTTTGTGTGAAGATAAGCCATTAGAATCAGGAATAAAAGAGCTTACAAATTACAAACAATTAGAAAATATTAGTTCTTTTTTTGAAAAATATAACTATAGTATAGTTAGAAATAAAGAGTTTATAAAATGGAGATTTCTTGAACGCCCTAATAAGTCATATAAAATATTTATTTTAGAAGAATATGAAAAAGTAGAAGGATATATTGTATTAAAAAAATTTCTTGATGAAGAACAATCTATTCTCAAAACTCATATTGTAGATTTTGGCTATAATCAAATACATCATCTAAAAAAACTTTTGAATACTTCAATATATTACTCTAAACAAGAAAAAAGTCATTTATTAAATATGTGGCATTTAACAGAAGAAAGTACAGAATACAATTGCATAGTAAGTATAGGTTTTCGTAAAACAGAAAATTTCAATTACTTTATTAATTACTCAGACCAAATTAATTATGATAATATTCATAATTGGCATATTACATTAGGAGATAATGATGTATATTAATTGAGTCATGTATCTTACTCTATCAAAATAAAAAAATGATAAACTTTCAAAATAAAAAAATATTAGTAGTAGTAGCTCACCCAGACGATGAGCTTTTAGGAGTTGGTGCAACCATGCACCACCTTATCAAAAACTATAATTGTCAGGTAAGAGCTATTATTTTGGGAGAAGGAATTACTTCTCGTTCGGATAATAGAGATAGAGAAAAATGGGAACAAGAGCTTCAAACCCACAGAAATAATATTTATTCTGCTCAAAAATGTATTGGTTATCAAAGTGTAGGAATTTATGATTTTGCTGATAATCGTTTTGATTCTGTAGCTTTATTAGACTTAGTAAAAGTAATAGAGAAAGAAAAAAAAGAATTTGAGCCTACTATTATTTTCACACATCATGGAGGAGATTTGAATATTGACCATCGCTGTACTTTTGAAGCTGTCATGACGGCTATACGTCCAATGGAACATGAAAATGTTCAGCATATTTTTACTTTCGAAACTCCGTCCTCTACTGAATGGCAAGCCTTTAATTATCCTAATCCTTTTCAACCTAACTTTTTTGTTAGTATAAAAGAAGAAAGTGTAAATGCAAAAATTAAAGGAATGGAAAGTTATGAATTTGAAAAACGTGCTTATCCTCACCCTCGCTCTCCAGAAGCATTACACATACAGGCACAACGCCATGGAGTAGCTGTTGGAAAACATTTTGCAGAAGCATTTATGTATGTCAGAGGAATTGTGTAATTTTGAATGATTCTAAACAAAATTTAGAATTTAAAACTTTATTCCTTCAAAAGACGTTTTAAAATATAAGTTGATTTTACAGAAAATCAGTTAATTTTTAAAAGACAATTATTTATTTTTAATCAATAAAGAGTTCACAGAACTTTCAATTCTGGCTAGAATAAAATATATACGCTAGTAAACGAAACGTTATGATTACAATTACAGACAAAGCAGCGACTCAAATTGGTCAGCTCAAACAACAAGAAAATCATGCTCCTGATAGTAATATCCGTGTGTCCGTACAAGGAGGAGGGTGTTCAGGACTTATGTACGACCTAGCTTTTGATGCTTCTATTCAAGATTCAGATCAAGTATTTGAAGATAAAGGCATCAAAATATTAGTCGATAAAAAGAGTTTGTTGTATCTTTTAGGTACTTCACTTGATTTTACAGATGGATTAAACGGAAAAGGGTTTCAATTTGTAAATCCAAATGCTTCACGTACGTGTGGATGTGGAGAAAGTTTTTCAGTTTAAAACTTACTCTGATTTCAACAAAAAAAGCCAGACAATTTTTAAAAATTGTCTGGCTTTTACTTTTTATACTTTTTCTAAAAAGAATTATTGTTTCTTCATTTTAATCAATTTGTCTGCTTTTGGACGCAAAGGAACACAGAAACCAATACTGAAAGTAGCTCCTTGATTTGATATTTTATAATTATTATTTAATCCGTGTTCTTGAACATCTACAAGTGTTTGAGCTGTTTCTGGACTTATTTCTCCTGGAGGATCTGAGAACAATGCTGTCAACACAGAATTTTGAGCATTTACATATTTAGATATAGGAACTGAATTTTCTTTCGGTTTTTGTGCGATATTCATAAGTCCATAATAAGCACGAGCCTCAAGAGTTAAATAGAGATAAGGAGTAAGTCCTACTAAATAACTAAACCCTAGATTAGCTCCCAAATCAGTCTGACGAACATCTAAAGGTGCTACTCCTTCTATTCCTGATGCCTTATTTCCTACCAAAAGACGAGCTGAAGGACCTGCCAAAATATAGAAATGATTACGACTTTTTGGAGCTATACGAAGTTGTAACATAGGGTCAAATGAAAAATAACTTAGGCTATATTTCTGACGTTGATTATAATTAATTGTATCAACTCGTCCCATCTGAACATAGTTTAGCTCCATACGCATTCCGATAGTTTTGGTAAATTCTTTTCCTGCAAAAACACCAAACTGCAAACCCACATTGAATTTGCCATTGCTTTTTTCATTCTCTACTTCTAACAAATTTAAAACAGGTACAATTGGTATAGTATCTATATCTATAATATCCATAACTTCTGGTATCTTTACTTTCTCAAAGGAAATAGGCGCACGTCCAACTGATAAGCCTGTCTTAAAGCCTGAGTAAGAGAAGTTTTGTGCTTGTAATTGATAGGTAATAGCTAAGCAGAAAAGCAGAGATAGAAAAAATGTTTTTTTCATAATAGTGGTCATAACTAAAATACTTATTAATGTATAGGATTTGAAGATTTCTTTTTTGATTCTGTAATTGATATTTTTTATAAAAAACATTTGAAATTTACTTAATATAAGTTCAAAAATAAACAATACTACTTAATTTAACGAGAAAATCTTAAAAAAATTGAATGAACATCTTATTTTGTTATCATTTTATAGAAATAGTAGAGATATACATTCTGTCATTAGTAATTTGATAGTGTTTTAGATTACACTCAAAAAAGTAATTTATTGGGTTCTCTGTTTTGCTATCTTTATTTATATTTAAAATAGCTATTTCTTCTATACTTTCATCATAAAGTCCCTTTTTGATAACTTTTTCTTTTTCTGTAATTAGAATAAACTCTTTTGCAAAAGTAATAGTATTCCATTTTGGAAAATCTAATACTGTTTTATAGTTTCCAAAGCTATCAAAAACCAATATGCCTTGTTCTTTTACACCTAAAAAAATTTGTCCTTGATAAAATTCTAAATGTGAAATAGGATAATCTTCATTTTTCAATAGTAATCCTAAAGGTGTTTGAGATAAAATTTGTTTATTCAAAATATCATAGTTTTTCAAGCTAAAATCTGACTCATCAAAAAACCAAAGCGTATTATTTGGTGAAGGAGATAGTAGCCTTACAAAACCAATTTCACCATACTGATTACTTTCTATTTTTTCAGAAATTTTGTAACGCTCTATCTCTGTAAGAAAACGATTTAAGATTACCCACTCTTGTAGTTCTTGATAAAAAACAAAAATTTGATTTGGATTTTTTACATTAAAATGAGTTGGAGCAATAGAAGAAGAGGGTGAGAAAACTAATTCTGTATTTCCCAATGTATCCAAACGTTTAATCACTCCTTTCTTATCACAAATATAAATACGTCCATACGTATCAATATTACTCAAAATAATTTCACTTTCAAATACTACTTCTTTTTGCAAAAGCAAGGTATCATTTTGAGCTAGAATAGAGTAAAAATGGAATAATGATAAGATAAATAAAAATGGGTATTTCATCTAATTTTAATCTATTGTTTCAATTGGAATCTCTTTTTTTATAATTATTTTTTCTTGTGATGAATCAAAACTTGGAAGCGTAAACCAAAATGTTGTTCCTTCTCCTTCTATGCTTTCTACACCTATTTCCCCTCCATTTTGTTCTACAAATTCTTTACAAATTATTAGTCCTAAACCTGTTCCTTTTTCTCCTTCTGTTCCTTTTGTAGAATATTTATTATCTAATTTGAAGAGTTTCTGAGAAACTGATTTTGGCATTCCAACACCTGTATCTATTATTGATATTTTGGTAAAACCTGTATTATTTCCTTCCTTATTTTTTTCTATTTCTGCTTTTACTCGTATTATTCCTTTTCTAGGTGTAAACTTAACAGCATTAGAAACTAAATTTCTCATAACCGTAAATACAGCATTTTCATCTGCAAAAACCTGTTTTCCCTCTACATCAATACACTTTGCATCAATTTCTTTCTCTTCTATTAAAGGCATTAATATTTCACACATTTTATCAACGACATTCTTTAATTCTATATTTTGAGGTTCTGAGGCTACTGCTTTCATCTGAATTCTTGACCAAGAAAGTAAATCTTCTAAAAATTTATACAAATTATCTAGTGTTCGTTCTTGGTCGGCTGCCATGCTAATTATTTCTTCTTTTGGAAGTTTATCGCCAAACGTAGAAATAAGGTGAGAATATCCTTTTAGAGAATTTAGAGGTCCTTTGAGGTCATGGGCAACAATAGAGAAAAAACGATCTTTGGTTTTATTGATAGCATTTAGTTCTTTCTTTGACTCTACAAGTTGTTCGTTCATAGACTGTAACTCCTGATTTTGTTTTTGAATAGAATGACTTTGATTTTTGAGCATTTTCTGTGTTCGTTCCCCAAAACGATAGCGATTATAAATCAGAAATATAAATATACCCAATGCAATAACAACAATTAATGCGATAATATTAAACATTTGTGCTATTTCTACTTCTGCCTCTTGTTGAAGTTGTTTTTCACGTTGATTGAGTTGCAAAACGTCTATCTCTTGTCGGTGTCGTTCTTGCTCAAACTGCATTTGAAGACTATTTATTTTACGAATAGAAACCTCATTATTTACAGAGTCCTTATATACCAAATACTTTCTGTAATAATTTAGTGCCATTTTATCTTTTTGGCTTTTTTCATACAAACTAGCAAATGAAAAATAAAGCTGCTTGTACAACAAATTATTATCTAAAGATAAAGCTGTTTTTTCAGCTCGTCTCAAAAATAATTCTGCTTTATCGTAAGAACCTTCTGCTCTATAAATATCTCCCAAACGAATAGAAAGCAAAATTGCTTGTTGTTGTTCTCCTAACTGTTCAGCAATTTGTAGAGCATCAAAAGCATATTTTTTAGCTAAATTATAATCAAACCTTGTAAAGTATAACTCTGAATACAAATCGTAAGTAGCTAATAAACATTTTCTTTTAGATTTTCCTATACAAAACTCTTCTGATTTTTGTAGATAAAATAAAGCATCATCATATTCTTTCTTGGCTATAAACACTCGCACAAGCCCTTGAGAAGCAATCGCTTGTATTTTTTTGTTTTCATTTATATCTTCGTTCTTATTGCTGCTTTCTTTAATAGTCCATTTTAATAATTCTTCATAGTAATATTGAGCCTCTTTATACTGCTCACTTTCAAGATAAAGAGTGGCAATACTTTGATAAAAATCTTCTTTTGTCAATAATGGATTTTTATAGCTTCTCCAAAGCTCAAAAGCTCTCAAATAACTATTTAAGGCCTCTACTTTATTTCCAGTTTCATCATATATTTTTCCTAGCTGATGATACAAAAAAGGAGGAGGAGTTTCCTTAAAATTTTGAAAGGTAGAAATTTGATCTTCTATTATCTGTACTGCTTTTAAGTGTTCTCCATTGATTTGCAAAACTTTAGCATATTGATAAGAAGAAATGGCAACTAAACGAGTAGGATGAATTTTTTGTCCTAAGTCATATCCCTTTTGAGCATATTTATAGGCTGTTTCATTATCATTTTTTATTGCCCTACTAACAATAGAATTGTAAAGAAAAAGTTTGACTGTATCTTCTTTTTGGCGTAATTCTAATGCTTGAATCAAACTATCTAACTCTTTGATATTTTGATTATAAGAATGAGCTATAAAAGGAAAAAAAGAGAAAAGAATAAAGAATAAAGTTAATTTCAAACAGCTATACCTATTTTTTTCAAAAAAAGAAATACAATTTAATCCATTTTTCAAAAAAGAAAAATAATTTTTCATCTTACTAGAGTAAAAAAAATAATATGGATTAAGACGATTCATATAAATAAAATAACAAACAACTAAAAGCTCATATAGAAAAAGATAAGCTATTTGATAAAATAACAAAAATTCTAAAAGTAAAAATACAAAAACTCATTCATTTGCAAATTTATTCATTTAATTTTTCATGAACAAATTGCATAATATCTGGAAAAAACAATAAAAAATCTTTTTCAATATCAGAATAATTCTGTTTCAAAAAATTATACGACTCATATAAATTGGTGGCATATTTTGCTCTGTGGGAAAGTCCATTGAGCGATTGCTCCATTCCATATAAAGTTGCATAATGTGTGAGCCAATCTTGCTCTTTCATTTTCAAAAACACTTGCTGTGCTAAAGATGGTAAAATATCATAATTTTTCTCTAAAACCTGATATATAAACGTTGAAAAATCCGTTAAATTATAGATTTCACTTTGATTTTCAAATTTATATTTATTGAAATGTAATCCTAGAAAATGGTCGTAATAAATATCTGTAATCACAGGTGCGTATTTTCCAAAATCAGCATGCAAACGTTTATTGGTTTGTAAAATAATAGGATGCTTATCTGTAAAAGTATCAATATTGCGATGCAACATAATTCCTTTTGCTATTTCATTAGGATATTCTTTATATTTATTTCCTCTCACAAAATCACCCAAAAAATTACCTATGATTATGTTTTCTATTCTATTAGATAGAAAAAAGTGAGCTAAAAAATTCATATAAAAGTTTTATAAATTACAAATCAGCAACAATAAAAAAAAATATTATCTTCTAATATAAACAAAATAACTCATAATAGTTTTGATAGATAATTACAAATTCAAAAAAACCTACCTAATTTTTCTATTGAGTGAAGAATTAGATAGGCTTTTCTGTTTAGTAGATAAAAAACTTACTTCTTACTTTTTACCATTTTGTTTGGATTGCTCAAAAGCAACTTCACGCAAAGCAGCCAATGATTTTGCACCCGAAGCTCCATCTATAGCTTTGATAGCTAATTCTTTTGCTTCTTTCAATGCACCTGTCAATTGAGTATTTAATGACTTGATTTGCTCATTTTGCTGCGTAATTTTGCTAGAAAGAGCATTGATTTGACGTTCTGCAATACGCTTTTTGCCTTCGTTTTCTTTTGCCAACAAATCAGATTTTGCTTTATTATCTCTCTGAATAGCTGCTTTTGTACTTTCATAAGCTCGCTTAGTTTCGCTATCCAACTTCTTAGGAAGTTCTTCAGCTTTTTCAGTTGCTTTTTCGTAACTCTCTTCTTTTTCAGCTAAAAGTTTTTCACGCAATGTCCACTCTTTTTCTTGTTCTTCTTTAAGATTTTCCAATTCTTCAGTACGAGATTTAGCAAGCTGCATAGCTTCATCTTTTATTTGCTGACGAGCCAAATTCTTTTCATAATGATAGGTTTCTTCTTCTCTATCCAGCTTAGTTTGCCATTCTTTTTTACGCTCACTAAGTGTTGAGTTGTGCAAATCTTCAGCTTCTTCATAAGCTTTTTTAGCTTCTTCTTCAGCTTTTAACTGTTCTTTTCCCGTTTGAGTGATGATTTTTTCGAAAGATTCTGACTTTTCAATATATTCTTGAATAAGTTTTGAAAGCGTGTTTTCTTCTGCTTCCTCAATCTGATGAAGCTCTAAAAGTTGCGTTTCGATTTGGTTGCTTTCATCTTGCAAAACGGCTAAGTTTGCAGCCTCTTTTGTCAGATTATCTGAAAGCCCACTAATTGCAATACCTACATTTCCTTTAATATGCTCAAATGCTGTAACAACACTTTCTACAGACTGATAACCACCACCCAAATTAGTAGTTGAAATTTGTTTTGGTTCTGCTTTAGCAAAACTTTGAGTTTTTGGTGCAGATTTTTGAGAAGTTATATTATTCTCCAAATTGCTTTGCAGCGTTTTATTTTCTACTTTTAGTTTGGTTACTTCTGCTTGAAGTGATTTATTTTCTCTTATAAGGTCTTGATATGCATCAAGAATCTCTTTTTTAGTGCTTTTCATTGAAACTGCCATAATGCTATTTTTTTTAGAAGGTTTTGAAAGGATTTTTAAATAAAAAATTTGATAAAGTAGATTCCTACGGATTTTGAGCAGATTTTTTATTTATCAAAAAGGTTAGATGAATAAATTTATTTAGAAGTTGGGTTATCAAATGCTCTCAAAGAAAGTGATTGTACTTGCTCTAAAGCATGTTTGAGTTGAATTGTCAGATTATCAACTTCTACTTTTCCAGTCTCTACATTCAATTTCAAATCTTCTATCTGTTCGGCAAAGATTTGTTCGTTGGCAGCTTCTTCTTTTTCCATTAATTCAGCAACTGCTTTTCCTTCTTTTGTAGCTTCATTAGCTCCTTTTTCTCTTGCTTTTTTGACTTCTTCTTTAAGTTTTTCATCAAATTCGGCAATCAAAACAAGATTTTTTTGGTGTTTTTCATCTTTCTCTGCCAAAACTTCTTCACGCAACGTCCATGCTTTTTCTTTTTCAGCTTTTTGTTGCTCTAGTTTGCGATGTGATTGTTTTTTCTGAGCTTCAAACGCATCTGTTGCCAATTGTGTGTTACGTTCCAAATCATATGCAAATCGTTCTTCTTCTTGCAAACGAGTTTTCTTTGTGCGCTCTTCTGATTCTTTTACTTCTTTTTCAAAAAGCTCTGTTTCCTTTTTCCAAAATGCCTCATCTTCCTTGCGAGAATTTGCCATCAATTCCATTCTTTTTTGATGTGCTTCAGTAAGTTCAGCCAACTTTGATTCGTGTTCTTGTTTTAATAAATACAACGCATCAGCAGCTAATTTTACTTGGTGTAAGTTTTTCAATCTTTTCTTTTCTATTTCGATAGCCTCCTCAATCTGCGAACGTTTTTCAGACTCATCTTGTAGTTTTTTAGACCATTGAGTAAGCGTATCAGCAAAGGTAAGTTGAAGCGTTCCAAGTCCTTTGATAATATTATCAGGTGTGTAGGTACGAGCTGTTTGTAAAAGTGTAATTTCTTTTACTTTAGCCACTGATTCTTCTTTGGTAATCACTTCATGACGCTGATGATAATAGTTTTTGAGAAGCGAAGAAAAGTCATTTTTAATTTGATTCTTGTCCATAATAAATAAATAGGTAAATTTGATGATAAATAATAACTTGTGAACAATTACGACCTGCCAAAGCAGCGAAGCTAATTACGTATATAATTTATTTCTTATATATTTGATTGACTTATATTGTCTTTCAATTCGTAATTTTTAATTCGTAATTCGTAATTCGTAATTCGTAATTGTTCTTTAAAAACCCTTTTTCTCTTTGGTTTATACTACAAATTTAGGGGGGCAGACCGTAACCTATATGAGGAGTAAAAAAAACATCAAAATTTCTTTATTTTTTTCTAAAATACTTTTAATTCTACGAATAATTCAAAATGAAAATTCTAATTGTGGGTGCTGGAAATATGGGAACAACGTATGCAGAGAGCTTTTTGCTTTCTCATTCCATTACAAAAGATGATTTATTGATTTTAGAAAAAACACCTGAAAAAGCTGACTTTTTGAGAGAAAAAGGCTACTCTTATGTTATTTCTGCTCCTGATGAACGAGTTTCAAAAGTTCAATTAATTATTTTAGCTGTAAAACCCCAAGACACAAAAGTATTATTTGAAACGCTCAATAGCTATATTTTGCCTTCTCAAACTGTTCTGTCTATTATGGCAGGGGTTAAGATTGAAACTTTAAAAAAGAGTTTGGGAACTACAAAAGTTATTCGTGCTATGCCAAACCTTCCTTCTCAAATTGGAATGGGAATGACAGGTTTTACAGCTGACGAATCGGTTACTAGAGATGAATTATTTTTTGTTCAAAACCTTCTTAATACAACAGGAAAATCGCTTTATTTTTCAGAAGAAGAAAAAATAGATGCTGTAACAGCAATCTCAGGAAGTGGTCCTGCGTATGTTTACTTTTTTATGGAAGCCATGATAAAAGAAGCTCAAAAAATGGGTTTTTCACATTCTGAAGCCGAACTATTGGTTACACAAACATTTATGGGAGCTGTTCATCTAGAAAACCGAAGTAATTATTCGTGTGAAGAATGGATAAAACGAGTTTCTTCAAAAGGAGGAACAACAGAAGCTGCGCTAAATATTTTTTCTAAACAAGAAGTATCCTATAAGATAGGACAAGGATTGCAAGCAGCACAGAAAAGAGCAAAAGAATTGGGAGAATAAATTTTGGAAACTCAATAACAAATTTATTTTTTCTATGTTATAATTTTAGTTTATTTCATACAAAAGCCATTTTTCATTGCTTTTCATTTTTTCAACTTGATTTTTTTATTTTTATATACCTACTTATTTTATGGCTCACAAATTCAAATTCAAAGATTTAGGAAAACTTCTCAAAGAAACCTTTAAAGAATGGAATGCCCTTGACCCTTTTCGTGAAAGTGCTGTAATTGCGTATTATACGGTTTTTTCTTTACCTGGTCTTCTGATTATGGTAATAAAATCAGCAGGTGCACTTTTTGGAGAAGAAGCTGTCAGAGGAGAAATTACAGGACAAATTTCTGGAATGATAGGACAAGAAGCAGCCGAAGCTGTACAAGAAATGATAAAAAATGCACTTAGTAATCAAGATTCTACTTTTGCTTTAGTAGTGGGAATTGGTTCACTCCTTTTTGGTGCAACAGGAGTTTTTGTTCAACTGCAAAAGTCATTTAATAATATTTGGGAAGTAGAACCTGATACAAGTGGCAGTGGAATAATGAAACTGGTTACAGATCGGGCTACTTCTTTTGGACTTATTATGGTAATTGCTTTTTTATTATTGATTTCACTTATCGTCTCTACGCTTATTTCTACACTTTCAGATTGGATGATGAATTACCTACCTGATTTTATGATTTATGCCATGAGTGCTATTGAAATAGTAATCTCACTTATTATAATAGGAATTTTATTTGCTTTTATGTTCAAAACACTTCCTGATAGAGAAATTCAGTGGAAAACTGTCGGCATTGGTGGAATTGTTACAGCAGTTTTATTTACATTGGGTAAAGAAGGATTAAGTCTTTATTTTGGAATTGCAGAGCCTGCTTCTACATATGGCGTAGCTGGTTCAGTTGTCTTAATTTTGCTTTGGGTTTCTTACGCTTGTTTAATTCTGTTTTTTGGAGCAGAATTTACAAAAGTATATGCTCGTTTTTATGGACATCGTACAAAGGTTTCCAAACATGCAAAAAGTAAAGAAAAACTTCTAGATCGACGACCTACCTCTTTATAAGATATTCAGAAAAGGAACTTGATTAATGTCAAGTTCCTTTTTTTTTGTTAGTTGAATCTTGTCAGTGAGACACCAACAATGGCAAACGTATTTCTAGTCATGGCTTTATCAAGACACTCATTTTTGTAAAAAAATAAGGTAGTTTGAACTTAATAGATTGAAAAATTAGGTAATTTATCGAAAAGAAATGCAATTGTTTTGAAATAGTTTGTAAATTAGAGTACCAAACTTTACCTAATAATTGCATTTATGAATTCTTTTTTATCAAAAACACTGCTATTTTTCAGTAGTTTTATTTTTATTTATTTACCCTGTATTTCTTTCTCACAGGCTCAAAATCCTCATTTTCGTACTTATACTATACAAGAAGGATTACCACAAAGCTCTGTTTATTCTCTTCTTTTAGATAATCAGTCTAAACTTTGGGTAGGAACACAAGGAGGAGTTGCTTCTTTCAATGGACAAAATTTTACTACCTACACACAAAAAGAAGGTTTAGGAGACAATCATGTAACCACAATTTATCAAGATAATCAAAATCAGATTTGGGTAGGACATCGCTACACAGGAATTTCTCTCAAAAAAGGTAATACATTTATCAATTTTGCAGCCGATACTATAAAAGCTGTAAATTCTATCCTACGAACGCAAAATGACAAACTTTGGGTAGCCACAAATACAGGTCTTTTTTTGGTAGATGCAATTACTGGAAAACTACTTTCTCATCATTTCAAAGCTAATTTTATTAGTCAGATTTTTATAGAAAATGATGAAATTTTTGTTGTGGGAACAAATGGATTACATAAATTAAATACCACTAACCAAATACCAACACTTGATTCTCTTCTTTCTCCTTTCAGTCTCAACTCACAAGCAGCAGGTTTTTCAGATGCCAAATTTATAGATAAAAATACGTTTTGGGTAGCCACAGGGAATGAATTGTTCAAAATTTCATTAGAAAAAGCACAGAAACCTACTGTTTTAGAAAAGTATACAGTCAATGAAATTCCTCTTTTGAATGGAATAAATTTACTTAAAATCTCAAATGATAAAAGCATTTGGGTAGCTACAAATGGAGGAACTATTCATATAAAAGACAAAAAAATAGAAACTTTTACTACTCAAAATGGAATTGCAGGGTCGCAAGTAACCACTATCGAACAAGACTACGAGGGACAAATTTGGATAGGCACACACATGGGAAAAGGACTTTCACTTTTTCTAGGACGTTACTTCGAACAAATCAAGCAAGCTGAAGACGAAATCGTTTTTGCAACCACAACAGATAATCAAGGAGGAGTTTGGACAGGAACACTTTCAGGTTTGTATCGCTATACATTTACAAATGAAGCTCAAAGTAATATTGCTACTATAGAACAGATAAATATTTTCCCCAACACTTCAATTACATCACTTTATACTGATTCAAGAGGTTTGGTTTGGATAGGTGCGAGAGGAAAATTGGCGAGTTACAATCCTCAAACCAAACAAATTTCTGATTATTCAAAATTGATAAATGGCAATCCAAATGCGCCTATTATTTCAATCAATGAAGATAAAGCTAATCAGATTTGGATTTCAGTTTTTAGACAAAAATGTGTTCGTTTAACTATGCAAGGACAAAAAGCTGTTTCTACTCAAGATTTTACAACCAATGAAGGACTTGTCAGTAATGTAATTTGGACTTTGTATAAAGATAAAAAAGGGGATTTATGGTTTGGAAGTAATGATAATGGACTTTCTCGCTATGATGGAACAAAATTTCATTCCCTTACCAAAAAAGAAGGTTTACCACACAATCGTCCTGCTGCCATTACCGAAGATGCAGACGGAAATTTGTGGTTTGCAAGTATTGGAGGTGGTATTTTCAAGTATGATGGAAAAGATTTTAAAGTTTATACAACGAAAGAGGGTATTGGTTCTGATAATCCTTATTTAATTGTTGGAGATGCTTTGGGAAATATTTGGATAGGAACAAATGATGGCTTAAATCGCTTGAACCCAAAAACAAATGAAGTAAAAAAATATAGCTTTAAGGAAGGTTTTACAGGAATGGAAACGAATCAGAATTCAGTTTTTAGAGATAAAAATGATAATCTTTGGTTTGGAACAATCAATGGACTTATGAAATGTAATCCTACTTTATTTGAAAAAAATGAAACTCCTCCACCTATTTTTTTAGAAAACACACAGTTATTTTTGAGAGATACCATTCAAATTAGTAATCAAGAATTACCTTATGATAAAAATTATCTGACTTTTAATTTTATAGGAATTAGCTACAAGAATCCAACTGATTTGCGTTATCAATATCGTTTGACTGGATTAGATACAGAATGGTCGCCTCCAACAAACGCAAATTTGGCTACTTATACAAGCCTTCCCTATGGAAAATATAACTTTGAAGTTCGTGCCATCAATGCTGATGGTGTAGTTTCTAAAGAGCTGGCAACTACTTCATTTGTAATCAGTCCTGCTTTTTGGAATCGCCTGTGGTTTCAGATTTTAGCTGGAGTTTGTATTTGTTTTTTAGTTTGGGGAGGTCATAATTTGCGTATGCGAAAAATTCAGAATGACAAACTGCATTTAGAAAAAATTGTAGAAATTCGTACCGAAGAAATCAATGCTCAAAAAGAAGAAATTGTATCTTATAATGATTCTTTAGTAGAAAGAAATGCTGAAATTATGCAGCAAAAAGAAGAAATTTTGGCGCAACGAGATGATATTAGTTTACAAGCCGAACAGCTTTCGTTCATTTATTTAGAAGCTGATAAACAGAATAAAAAAATTAGTCAGAGTATTCGTTATGCAAAGCGAATCCAACAAGCAATGTTGCCTTCTGAAAAAACTTTGTTGCGTCTTTTACCCAATCATTTTGTGTATTATCAGCCAAAAGATGTTGTGAGTGGTGATTCGTATTGGATAGGAAAAACAAAAGGCAAGATACTTATTGCAGGAATTGACTGTACAGGACACGGCGTTCCAGGGGCAATTATGGCAATGGCTGCCAACTCTGCACTCACTCAAATCATTGAAGCAGAGGGAGAATGGCAACCTCACAAAGTTTTGAGTAGATTACATACACTTATTCGTCAGAATTTATCACAATCTGAAAGTAATATCAAAGATGGAATGGATATTATTTTGTGTGCTTTTGATAGTGATGAAGTTGAAAACAAACAAGTTTATTTTGCAGGTGCAAAACGTCCTTTTATTTATGTTCAAGATAAAAAACTTCATTCTGTAAAAGGCGACCGTCATTCTATTGGAGGAAAAGAAGAAGATATAGAATTTACATTGCATACTTTATCTTCAAATTCGGATACAACTTTTTATCTTACTTCTGATGGCTATCAAGACCAATTTGGAGGAAAAGAGAATAAAAAAATAGGAAGACACAATTTTTATGAAATGATTAAAGAAGTAGCTTCTCAACCTTTAGACAAACAGAAAGAATATTTTGCCGATTTTATGGAAAAATGGCAAGAAGAAGGAAATGAAGAGCAAATTGATGACCAACTTATTTTAGGGTTTAAGTGGAGTTAAAATAGCCTATCTTTTATCTTCGTTTGTAATTTCTGTACTGTGTCTGATGTCTATTTTGATGATGTTGATTTCTGTTTTTATAACGAGTGGTATCTTCTAAGAAGTCTCTTACTTTGGCAGTTTTTACTCTTTTTCGTGCATCTACCTGTCTTAAAATATAATTTTCAGTTTTAGAATTTTGCTTTTTTTCAACTTTTACAGGGAAAATAAAATCTGTATAAAATAGCAACTTTTTTTTGAGTAAACGAACTCTTTTTTCAGGAAAATCAACCAGTTTAATTTTGGCTTGACTTGAAATATCTTTTTTTGTTTTGGCTAAACGTAATAGAAAAGTAGTTATTCGTTCTTTTTTTGAGAAAAGTAAAGGAATACTAACTTCCTTATGGGTTTTGTCTTGTTTTTTCAAAATCAGATGAATGTAACAACTAGATTGATAATGAATTTCGATTTCGCTTACTCGTGCAAGTTCGATAAAAACCCCTTGTTGAATACCTTCAAAATAAAGAAATAAATTGTGATTGAAAACACCAAAAGTAACGGATTCTTCATTTTCTAAAAAACCTGTATTTCGTATTGGAAGTTGATATTTTTCCTTTTTAACTGCTTTCTTGAGTGAATATTTAGTATTTCCATAAACAAAAATATAAGTCATCAAAGCAGTACAAGAAAAGAAGATAAGTTTTGACGAAACTGTATCTAAAAAAGGAATAGCAAAAAGCCCTACAATGACTGAAATTATTATAGTTATTATGATAAATATCATGACATTCGATAACCAACCTTGTTCTGTTTCTGTTTCTTGAACTTGTAATTCTCCTTCAGTAGGCTCTTTTATTTTTTCTAATAAATCAATATATTGTTCTGTTCCTTTTTTGAAAACTGGGTCTAATCGAATTTCTATTTTTTTATCTATTGGATTAAAGTCAGAAAGCATTTCCAAACAGTTTTCAAACGAAACCAAAGAATTTGTCAGCGTAATAAAATAAGGTTGTATAATCGAAACATTCAACAATAATGGTTTAGAAACAGGAACAGAATTAAGCGTTTTGGTCTGCCCACAATGTTTCCTGTCCATGTATTCCCATGAATCCTTCTGAAAAGAAGACTTACAAACTCCACAAAAAACAACCTCGTCATTTGCTTGAATCAAATCTCCTGTAATGCCATCTTTGCGTTCTTCTTCTAAAAAAGAGTGATGTAAATGGCTATTTATTTTGTGAATATTCATTTTCTATAAAAGTAATATTTGGATAGAATTTTAGGCTACTTTGTAACGTTTTTTTTTGATTAGCAGGAAAACTAGTAATCATTATATTTGAAGGGTTCGCAATTTCTTTGTTAGATGAAGCTAATTTTACTAGAAACTCTGTTACTTCTGAATTTTTTGAGAAAACTAAAGGTATTTCTATTTCCTTTTTAGCTCTTTTGTAGCTTTTCAAGGTCAAAAGTATATAACAATGGGATTTATATCTAATTTCTATTTTAGATACTCTTGTCAATTCTACAAAGATTGCTTGTTTTAATTCTTCGAAATAAAGGAATAGGTTGTGATTAAAAATGCCGAAAGTAATTGAGTATTTGAACTCAAACATGCTTTCAAAGTTTCCCAAAGATATTTGCTTTTTTCTTGTTATTTCTTTTCTTTTCTTAATCTCTTTCTTTATTAAACTTTTAATTTTTTCAAAAGACAAAAGTATAAGAATAAATATAGCAATAAGAAATGGAAATCTAGCAAAAGCATATGCATCAGGAATCAAAAATATAAAAATAGTTGATACAAGAGACGAAATTAGAATGGTACGGGTTCTAATTAAATCTCCAATATTTTCCTCTTCCTCTTTATTAGGGTATAAAAAATTTCTACTTTCTTTTATTTTTCTCTCTTGTCCTATTTTTCTGTCAATTTTCTTTATTGCTCTTTTTGTCAGCTTTTCGTATTCTTCTGTTCCTCTCTTTAAAATAGAATTTAATGCAATATCTACTTTTTTATCTTTTGCTTTAAAAGATGAAAGTAGTTTCAAACACTTTTTAAAGGAAGTAGAAGAATTTGTAAGCGTAATAAAGTGAGGATTTATAGTTCTAACATTCAATAACAAAGGCATAGAAATAGGAACATTTTTAAGTGTTTTGGTCTGTCCACAATGCTTTCTGTCCATATACTCCCAAGAATCCTTTTGAAAAGCAGACTTACAAACTCCACAAAAAACAACCTCGTCATTTGCTTGAATCAAATCTCCTGTAATAGCATCTTTTCGTTCTTCTTCTAAAAAAGAGTGGTGTAAATGAGGATCTATTTTATGAATATTCATCTTTCTTTATAATGTCTTACGATAAGAAGGAAAATCTATTAATGTGATATTTCCTGTTTTATAAAACTCTTTTTGCAATTTTATCAATTCTGATAAAAATAAATTCACGTCTTCTATATTCAAAAAGACTAACGGAATAATTACCTCAACATCTTTTTTTTTGTGTTTTATTAGTGTAATGTACCAATAGGTATCAGATTGATAATTAATTCTAATTTGATCAATTCGTGTAAATTTTACAAAAATAGCTTGTTGTGCTTCTTCAAAATAAAAAAATAAACTATTATCGAAGATTCCAAAAGTAACAGTATCATGATTGTCTGAAGAATGCATGCTTTTTGATGGAAATTCATGTATTTTTCCGATTTGCTCCTTTTCTAGAAGACAATCAATCTCCTTATCATTTGATTCAGAGTTATTAAATAGCTTTGTCGTAAGAAAGTAAATTATTACTATAACTACTAAAGCCAAAGCTACTCATTCTACCCAACCAATTCTCATGAATCTACTAAACGCAAAGATTGAGAGTGGTATAGCAAAAACTGATACTGTTACTGTTACAATGAAAGCTCTTAGAGTATCCTCGTCTATTGTTTCAACAGATTTGTGATTTTTTCGCATTTCATCTCCTATGCGCTTACTTTCTATTCTTTTATATTGGTCTGATAACTCATTATATTTTGACGTTCCTTTCTTAAAGTTTTCTTTCAAATAAATAACTGTTTTTTTATCACTTGGCTTAAAAGTAGAAAGAAAATTTTGACACTCTTTAAAAGAAATATCTGAATTTATGAGCGTAATAAATGTAGGAATAATTTTGAAAACACTAAGCGATAAAGGCTGAGAAATAGGAACAGAATCAAGCGTTTTAGACTCATTACAATGTTTTTTACCAATATACTCCCAAGAATCTTTCAAAAAAGCAGATTTACAAACTCCACAAAAAACAACCTCATCATTTGCTTGAATTAAGTCTCCTGTAATGGCATCTTTTCGTTCTTCTTCTAAAAAAGATTGATGTAAATGAGGGTCTATTTTATGAATATTCATTTTCTATACTTTATATTTAGTCTGTAATTCTACTTATTTATCAATCTGTAACATAAAATTAGTACAATTCTTGAAACTATTTTATTTAATACAGACGTTATCTATTTAGTTTTGTTTGGGTAAATTGTATCTATATTTGACTTATAAACAAAAAAAACTCCTACAAAACTAAATTATCTAACAAAGATTTATAAAAATAAATACTCAATTCACTAAAACACAATTCATTATGAAAACCTCTACTCCAGATAAAATTATTTATATTATTAGGCACGGACAAACTGAATACAACCGATTAGGTTTAGTACAAGGTTGTGGCATAGATTCAGATTTGAATGATGTCGGAAGACAACAAGCTGAACTATTTTTTCAAAAACATGGACATACAAAATTTGATAAAGTCTATACTTCAATGCTCAAACGAACACATCAAAGTGTACAAGATTTTTTAAATTTAGAAATAGCTTGGGAAAAACTTATCGGTCTCAATGAGGTGAGTTGGGGCGATAAAGAAGGAAGACCTGTTACAAAAGAAGAAAATGATGCCTATTTTGAAATGCTGAAAGGCTGGCGTAATGGAGAGCTACATCTAAAAGTACCAAAAGGAGAAAGTCCTCTTGAAGTAGCAGAAAGACAAAGAGAAGCCCTAGAGGTAATTCTTTCCCGTCCACACGAAAAACAAGTTTTGGTTTGTATGCACGGAAGAGCAATGAGAATATTACTCTGCCAACTTATGCGACAACCTATTTCGAATATGGATGACTTCGAACACTCCAACCTAGGTTTGTACATTTTGCATTATCATTATGATACGCATAGTTTTGAACTACAACTAGCTAATGATAAAAGCCACTTGGAAGAAATGAATGTTTCTAAATAATTGTTTTAGAAAGTATTTTTTTACGTTTTTTACTTACTGATTTATTTGTAATTTATATTTTCTCAAAAAGAGAAAAGAAACCAATTTTAATTTGTGCTATATTTTTTTTTGAGATGTTGTAAAAAGCATGTTACGTTTTTGTCCTTGATGGAGACACCAATAATACCTATTTTTTTACTACTATTGGTATCTCCACTGACAATAATTTATTCCCAAGAAATAGTTAGTCATAAATTTAATTAGCTTCCCTACCTTAAAAGAAGGTAATTTTAATTGACTTTATTCCCTTTTCGATTCATAATTAATAATTGATTTGTAAGAATGCACTTTTTTTACTTTCTTAGCTATTCGATTGGTTAGAATAAAAAATTAATCGCATCACATTAACACAAAAATATAGCGTGTTCCAAGAAGATTTAATTATAAGAGATGAAAAGTTTGAAGTCGATCAAATAGGTAGATACAAACTTTGTTTTGCCCTTACGCCTACACAATGTCGTTTAGTGGTTTTTGATACAAAATCAGATCGTTGTCTGTGTTACGAACGATATACATCTGATTTTTATTTAGAAACCGATGAGCAGTTTTTAGAAGCCTTTAGCAGTTTGGTAGATACACATAGTTTTGCTTCGGCTGGATATTGGCAGAAAATTACACTTATGATGGGAGGACAAGAATTTACCTTTGTTCCAGATGAATATTTCAGAACAGAATATGCCCTTTCTTATTTGCGTTTCAATACTACTTTGGATACCTCAAAAACGTATGTACAGTTTAGTGAGCATCAGCTTGCCTCTACAAATTGTCTTTTTTCGATGCCAAAAATGGTTTCAGATTGGATAGAAGAAAAATATCCTCATCAAAAAACAGGAATTACGTATGTGCATCAAACGGCTGCTTTTTTGGAAGGACTTTTATTACAAGAAAATAAAGCGAATCAAGTTCATGCACTTATAGAAGGAAATCAACTTTTTGTAGCTGTTTTAGAGGAACAAAGTTTACTTTTCTTAAATCGTTTTGAGTTTAAAAATGCTGAAGAAGTTGCTTATTTTATTTTAGCTGTAAGTGATGATATAAAAATAAACTCTCAAAAACTAGAAGTTGTTCTTTATGGACAAAGTAATAAAGAAGGAAAGATTTTTCAGCTTTTAGATAGATACGCCTATGTAAAGTTTGCTGAGCGTCCTGCACATCTTAGTTTTGGGTATCAATTTGATCAACTAGAAAGTCACGAAGATTTTGATTTATTTAGTTTGTATTATGTCAAAACGGTTTAGACAGTTTACTTTTAAATAAAAAACATGCGTAAAGAATTAATAGAGTTAGTTTTCAAAGTTGCTAAAGAAAAGAATGCTTTTGAGCAGTTAGAAAATTATGTAGCTACTATTAGCAAGAAAAAACTAATTGAAAATATTATTGATGTTGGAATATTACCAGAAATGTTTGACCATGATAGTTCAGAAGAGAAAATTTGGGCTAAACTTTCAGATATTTTCTTGGCTCAATCACTCAATTATTTAGGAGTAAAATCTGAAGTTTTGGGTGCAAGAGGAAATTCGGCTGATGTTTTAGGAAGAACTAAAGAGTATACATTAGTAGCAGATGCAAAAACATTTAGATTAAGTAGAACTGCCAAAAATCAAAAAGATTTTAAAGTGAATGCTTTAGATACTTGGCGACAAACAAATAACTATGCTTTATTAGTTGCTCCTTTGGCTCAATATCCAAGCCGAAAAAGCCAAATATATTCTCAAGCTGTTTCTAAAAATGTAACCTTACTTTCATATACTCATTTACATTTTTTACTTGATTTTTCTAATCAAAAACCTTTAAAGTCTGTCTTAGAAACAGGAAAAAGACTTTCTGAAAATTCTGATTTGAAACTTCAAGATGCTATTCAGTACTGGGAATTTATTGATAGAACTATCGCTAATTCAGTAAATCAACCTATTGAAAAAATAAAACAGTATAGAAATTTAGAAATCCAAAAAACTAAACAAATTGGATTAGAAGGAATTAATTATTGGAATGAGAAAATAAAATCTTTTCAAAATTTATCAAAAGAAGATGCGATAAAATTATTAATCAAGTCTGAAAAAATAGAGAATAAAATTAAAACAATACAAAAAACTATTAATATAGAAGGTATTTAATTATGAATAAAGATTATCTAAATACAATTACAAATGGGGATTGTATAGAACATTTAAAGCATTTAGAAACTGAAAGTATAGATTTGTTTCTTTCGGATATTCCGTATGGAATAAATTTAGATGAATGGGACGTTTTACATAAAAATACAAATTCGGCACTTTTAGGAGAGTCGCCAGCACAAAAAGGAAAAACAGGATTTAAACGTAGAGGAAAACCAATAAATGGTTGGAGTTCAGCAGACAGAAATAGTGGAAAAGAATATCAAGAATGGTGTGAAAGCTGGTCATCACTTATTTTCCCCATTATGAAAGAAGGGGCATCAGTTTTTGTTTTTGGTGCAAGAAGAACATTACACCGAGCTATAAATGCCTTTGAAGATAGTGGTTTTTTATTGAAAGATGTTTTGGCTTGGAAAAAGCCTTCAGCTCATCATAGAGCGCAACGTCTTTCAGGAATTTTGGAGAAACGTGGTTTAAAAGAAGATGCAGAAAAATGGAAAGGGTGGCGTTTGGGAAATCTTGCGCCTATTTATGAACCTATTGCGTGGTTTTTTAAGCCTTATAAAATTACAATTACAGATAATATTCTAAAAAATGACGTCGGAGCTTTAAATATTGCAGAATGCAAAATAAATGGAACAAGTCCGACAAATTTGTTAGAATTTGGCTTTGAGTCTGTTTACGATGAAAATAAATTTCATGAAGCACAAAAACCTGTTGCTTTACTAGAGTTTTTGATAACACTTACAACGACAGAAAATCAAATTGTTCTTGACCCTTTTATGGGAAGTGGAACAACAGCAGTAGCAGCCAAAAAATTAAATAGAAACTTTATTGGTTTTGAAATCGATAAAAATTATACTTTATTAGCAAATCAAAGAATAGAAAATGTAATTCAGAAAAATGATACAAAAGCCTATTCGACCAAAAAAATAGAAAACGGAAATCTGAATTTATTTTATAAATCATAATTAAAAAGATAAATCAAAAAAGAAATATACCAGAAATTATGGCAAAATTTGAAGTAACCAACATCTCATCAACAGAAGACAGCTTTTTTGACCGTCAAGAAAGAATAGATTGGTGGGAACAAGATAAACTAAAAAATGCTACTGTTTTGGTAGTGGGTGCTGGTGCAATCGGTAACGAAACACTCAAAAATTTGGCTCTTTTAGGAGTTGGAAATATTCTGATTACCGATTTTGATGATATTTCAAAGTCTAATTTAAGTCGAACAGTTTTATTCAGAAAAGGAGACCAAGGAAAACGAAAAGCACAAACAGCAGCTGAAAGAATTAAAGAAATGGCTCTTT
This sequence comes from Bernardetia sp. MNP-M8, assembly GCF_037126285.1. Taxonomy (NCBI): domain Bacteria; kingdom Pseudomonadati; phylum Bacteroidota; class Cytophagia; order Cytophagales; family Bernardetiaceae; genus Bernardetia; species Bernardetia sp. MNP-M8. The sequence continues at coordinate 4,565,026 of NZ_CP147012.1, read as the reverse complement.
CAGATGATTTTAAAGTAAATTATTTTGAGGGTGATGTTGTTTGGGAACTTGGAACTGGCGTTTATAGACACGTAGATATAGTTTTGGGTTGTTTGGATAATATCGAAACCAGAATTGCTGTAAACAAACAATGTTATTTGGCAGGCACGCCTTGGATTGATGCAGGAATTTATGAATTAGGTTTGAGAATTAATTTTTATAAACCTCCTCATGCGCCTTGTTATCAGTGTAGTTTGTCACCCAATCAATGGCAGGCTGCTAGAGAGCGTTATTCATGTGATGATTTTAAAAAACAAGTAGTTAGTGAAGGAAAAATCCCTACAGTTCAGATTGCCTCTGCTTTGGTGGGTGCGTTGCAAGTGCAGGAAGCGATAAAATTCCTTTGTGGACAAGAAGTTCCTGTCGGAAAACAAATCTATTATCAAGGAAAAACAAATGATTTTGATGTTTTTGATATGCCAGATAATCCAGATTGTTGGGCGCATCAAGCGAGTTATGATGAAATTATTTCTTTAGATTTGAATACAGATATTTTACTTAAAGATTTCTTAAAAGAAATTTCTAAACCAGAAAATTCAGGCGAAGGAGCAACATTAGATTTTAGAGGAGATAGAACATTTGTAAAGAATATGTCGTGCCGAACTTGCCAAAAACAAATTGAATTTTACCGTCCTTCTTTCCGTATTTTTGATTACGAAAGTCATTGCGAAGAGTGTAGAAGTGAAGGAAAAAATGAAGAAGACAAACAAACTCCTGCACCAAAACAAACTATTGGACAGTTCAATTTAGAAACAACAGAAGAAAGACTACTTAATTTTTCACTAACAGAACTAGGTGTTCCTATTTTGCATGTCGTGGCAGTTCAAGATACAGATGGAAAACATAAATATTATGAACTTACTGGAGATAAAAAGAAATTATTTAGTTAGCAGTAAATAAACCTAGTTTTTATAAAATGCCAATAATTAGAAGTTCTGAACAAAAAAGTGAAACACTTGAAGAATTCTATAAAGGATTTATAAGTGATACATCTTCTTTTTCTTATAATGAAGTGGGAAAACTCATGTGTTCTTTCCTCTCAATGGTAAATGATACATTTATTAATACTACATTATATGGTTTGACTTCTCATGATGTACTTACAATACAACCCACAGATAATTGGGAAGATGGTTGGTATATTGCAATTACAGCTCTTAGTGATAAAACAATTCAGTTTGAATACAAAATGAATGAAAAAAGCCCATGGAGATATGCAACTGTAAAAGGACAAGCTAATACAATCGAAGAAGGTAGAGATTTTTTAATTATTGCAATGACAGAAAGTGGAGGTTGGACAGAAAATAAAGAGTTAAGAAAGTTGTATAATAAAATAAAAGCCAAAAAAACAGTAAATCCAAAATTTACGCTGTGGTTAGAATTTGAAGAGGTAGATCCCAATAACTGGGATATAGAAAATGAGTTTTGTAATATCCATGTTGATTTAGAAGATGGACGACATTATGGTTTGAATATTTGGACATACAAATTTTTAGAAACAGCTATCAACTATGATAAAGAAACAGGGCAAAATTTAGGAGGACTTTATCAAAAACCACCCGATTTGTTTGTAAAAGAATTGACAAGAGAGTGTATTGAACAAACTATTCAAGATTTGCTCAAAATAGATGATTTAGAAAAAGTATTGAATCCTTCTATTTATGATGGGAAATAAAAAAGATAAGCATAACATTCGCTATATTTTTATCTTTGCTGAAATCGTAATATTAAATTCTTAATTAATTTGAAAACTATATTCATTGGTGCTGGAAATGTAGCTTGGCATTTGGCAGTATTATTTTCTAAAAAACAAGAGATAAAAATTAATCATATTTGGAGTAGAAACAGAGAAAATGCAGAATCATTAAAGCAAAAACTGACAGAAATAGATAATCTGAATAAAGATATAGAAATTAGTCATTCTGTTCAACAATTAGACTTTTCTAAAATAGATGCAGATTTAGCTATTTTGTCTATTGCAGATGGAGCTTTTGAACGTGTTTTATCAAAACTTATTCTTCCAAAAAACTGTATTTTGGTGCATACTTCGGGAGCGCAACCGATGGAAATGCTAAAACTAGCTAATCAAAATGTGTTAGGAGAAAAAATAGAAAAAATTGGTGTTTTTTATCCTTTACAAACTTTTAGTAAGGCAAAAGTAGTAGATTTTAGTTCTATTCCATTTTGTATAGAAGCAAGTGAGAAAGAAATTGAAGAAAAACTGACAAATTTAGCCAAACAGTTTTCAACAAAAGTATTTCAAGTTTCTTCAAAAGATAGAAGTATTTTGCATGTTGCTGCTGTCTTTGCATGTAATTTTTCTAATTATTTGTGGACAATCAGTGAGCAGATTTTGAAAGAAAAAAACCTTCCCTTTTATATGCTAAAACCTCTCTTGGAAGAAACACTTCAAAAAGCATTAGAAATAAATCCTTCCAATGCTCAAACAGGTCCTGCAATTAGAAATGATAAAAAGGTAATTGAAAAACATTTAGAAATGCTCAAAACAATGAATAAGGAAATGAATTTGGATGATAATTTTACTCAAATTTATAAACTCATGACAGAGAGTATTCAAAAAAAGTAATAGATTTTTATCGTAGATTAAAGGCTTGCCTTTGACTGTATTCTAGTTTTTGTAAAAATTCATTCTTAAATTTACAAAATGAAATTTTATTTTGTAGATACAAACGAGAAAGTTACTGCTGCTTGGGAAAAAGTTTTTCAAGATGTAGAAAATGTAATTGTCAAGAACGATTCTATTTTTAATTATCCTTCTGATGTTATTGTAAGTCCTGCTAATAGTTTTGGATTTATGAATGGAGGAATTGATTTTGCTATTTCTAAAAATTTGGGTTGGCATATTGAAAAAAGACTTCAAAAAGTAATTAGAGAAAAATATTTTGGAGAACTATTAGTTGGTCAAGCTGAAATTATTCCCACAGACCATACCGATTTCCCTTATTTGATTTCTGCTCCGACTATGCGAACTCCCATGACAATTCATAGAAGTCCGAACGTATATTTGAGTATGAAGGCAATTTTGACACTCTTAAATTATGGGAAATTTGAAAATGGAGATCTTATAAAAGAGAGAATCAAAACGGTTGCTCTTTCAGGCTTGGGAACTGGTGTTGGACAAGTCCCAGCATTGCTTTGTGCTAGAAGTATGAGAATAGCTTGGGAGGACGTAATGAATGAAAAATTCAAAACTGAAAAAGGATGGGAAGAATTACGCTCAAATTATGCGTATTTCTTTACACACCACGACAGAGATATAACTTACAATATTCCTTAATTTATTTTATAAAAATGGTCATTATAGACGGAAAATCTGGACAACTTGCTAATCGAATTTTTTCTTTTGCTTTTTTTATAGCCAATGCTATTGAACACAAATACACACTTTATAATCCAAATTTTGATGAATATGAAGAGTATTTTCCTGCTGTAGCTCAAAATAAATTTCTAAATTATTCTATCAAAACTCGTCTTTCAGAAAATGATTCTATCGATAAATTTTTGCAACAAAATTTAGAGCGTTTACGTTATCGTTTGCCCAAAATTGATAAAAATAAAAGATGGATAGAAACACTAAATATTTCAGATTATGATAAAGACGAACGGAAATATGATTTGAATAGTCAAGAGTTTTTAGAAAAAACAAAGAAAATTCTTTTTGTGCAGGGGTGGAATTTTAGAGATTATCAAAACTTTGAAAAACATGCGAATAAACTTCGAACCATTTTTACACCTCAACAACAACATATAGATAATGTCAATAAATTAATAGACAAAAGAAGACAGGACACTGATATTTTGGTAGGTGTACATATCCGAAGAGGCGATTATAAAGATTTTTTTGGAGGGAAATATTATTTTGAATGGGAAGAATATGCTAATTTTTTAGTTCAGATTAAAGCAGAGGTAGAAAATGATGTTAGAAATCTAAATCAAAAAGTTCGTTTTTTACTTTGTTCGAATGATAAAATTGAAACAAAGCCTTTTAAAGAACAAAATTTAGATATTTGTTTTTCTACCAATCATTTCTTAGAAGATATGTATTGTTTAGCTGCCTGTGATTATATTTTAGGTGTGCCGAGTTCGTATTCTATGTGGGCTTCTTTTTATGGAAAAACACCTTTACGAATTTTGGATAAAAAAGGAACACAAATTTCATTACAAGATTTTAGTCCTATCAAAACAATAGACCATTTTGAAAATGGTAAAATCTTCAAACATACCCTCTAATAATTTTATAAAAAAATCACCCTTAAAGATAGTTGTTTTTTTACAGTAATTGAGTATATTGGTAATAGATAAATACGTAAATAAAAATGCTTATCAAAAACAGATTTATAAATGTTTCATGAAGAATCTGTAACTAAATTGTGAATAGAAAGGTACTTTATTGTAAATTATTTTTCTATAAAACACAAAAATAGGCTTGTTTTCTAAAAGTTTTGTGCTAACTTTATTATATAGAATTAGAAAATTAAAGTTTTAACTAGCACGAAATAATCAAATATAGTAGAAAACAAAAGATTAGATGAATGTAATTCAAGCAGAATTATAAACTCTCTAAACAACTTCGTATTAATACTATTTCACAAGTCGTACCCTATCTTACAAAAGGTTTTAAAATGGTAGAGCAAAAAATAAATCTCAAAAAAACACTAAAAGAAGTTTTTGGATATAATCAATTTAGAGGAAATCAAGAAACAATTATTCAAAACCTTCTTGATGGCAAAAATACATTTGTAATTATGCCCACAGGAGCAGGAAAATCACTTTGTTACCAACTTCCTGCTATTGTAAGGGAGGGAACAGCAATCGTAATTTCGCCTTTGATAGCTCTCATGAAAAATCAAGTTGATCAGCTCAATGCTGTCGGAATTAATGCTTCTTTTCTCAACTCCACGCTCTCAAAATCAGAAAGTAATAAAGTCAAAAAATCAGTACTGGCAGGAAATACAAAACTGCTTTATGTTGCTCCAGAATCTCTTACCAAACCAGAAAATTTAGATTTTTTATCTAAAGCAAATCTTTCTTTTATTGCTATTGATGAAGCTCACTGTATTTCGGAATGGGGACACGATTTCCGTCCAGAATATCGTCGTATCCGTTTCATTGTAGATTCACTTGGAAATCTGCCTATTATTGCGCTTACAGCAACAGCAACACCAAAGGTACAACAAGACATTCAAAAGAATCTTCACATGGAAGATGCAAATGTCTTCAAAACTTCATTTAATCGTCAGAATTTATATTATGAAGTTCGTCCAAAGAAAAATGTAAAAAAACAGTTAATAAAATATTTAAAAGGAAAAAAAGGACAATCAGGTATTATTTATTGTTTGAGTAGAAAAAAGGTAGAAGAAATTCACGAATTTTTGAAAGTCAATGATATAAAATCACGTCCTTACCATGCAGGGTTGGATTCTAGTATCCGAATGCAAAATCAAGATGCTTTCCTAAATGAAGAAGTAGATATAATTGTTGCTACTATTGCCTTCGGAATGGGAATTGACAAGCCAGATGTTCGTTGTGTAATTCATTATGATGCACCAAAGTCTTTAGAAGGTTATTATCAAGAGACAGGAAGAGCAGGAAGAGATGGATTGAATGCGGACTGTATTATGTTTTATAGTCCAGAAGATATTCATAAATTAGAAAAATTCAATAAAGACAAACCAGTTACAGAACGAGACAATGCACGTCACTTGTTACAAGAAATGATGGATTATGCTACTTCTGGAGTTTGTAGAAGAAGACAATTACTTCATTATTTTGGAGAAAATGTAGATAAAGATGGAGGTTTTAATGACAATACAGACAAACCAAAACCAAAATTTGAAGCTAATGAACACACAGAGTGGGTTTTGAAAGCTGTCAAGGAAACAGAAGAACGTTTTACGATTAGTCATATCGCTGATGTATTGATAGGAAAAGAAACTGACTATGTCAAAAGTTATAGTCATAATAAAGTAAGTGTTTTTGGTAATGGAAAAGATCAAACTGTTCAATATTGGCGTTCTGTAATTCGTCAAGTTTTATTATTTAATTATCTCAACAAAGATTTTGACAATCATGGTGTTGTAAAATTAAATGATAAAGGAAGAAAATTTTTGGAAAATCCAAAGGCGCATAAAGTAATGCTGACAGAAGATCACGACTTTAGTAAAATCACAGCAGAAGACGAAGAAAAAGATATTGGAGGAACAACAGTAGACAGAGGACATGACCCTGTTTTATTTGATTTACTTAAAAAATTACGTAAAAAATTAGCAAAAGAAAAAGGGTTTCCTCCTTATGTAATCTTTCAAGATCCTTCTTTGGAAGAAATGGCAACTGTTTATCCTACCACCAATGACGAACTAGCACAAATAAATGGTGTTGGAATGGCAAAGGTAGATAAGTTTGGTAAAGTATTTTTAGATGCCATCAACAAATATGTAGAAGATAATGATATTGAAACTGATGCAGAAGTATTAGTAAAACAAACGGCTAATAAATCAAAAGTCAAAATTTTTATCATTCAACAGATTGATAGAATGATTGACTTAGAAGAAATTGCTGATGCAAAAGGAATAAAAGTAAGTGATTTGATTTCTGAAATAGAACATATTTGTTATTCAGGAACAAAACTTAATCTTGACTATTATATTGATAAAATAATGGATTATGATCGTCAGGATGAAATCTATGATTATTTTATGAATGCTGAAACAGATAGTATTCAAGATGCTTTAGATGAATTTGAAGAAGATGAATATGGAGAAGATGAATTACGACTGATGCGTATTAAGTTTTTATCAGAATATGCGATGTAAAATAACATCTGAAATTTTATAAAAATTGATTATATATCAAAAACACAACATAAAAAAGCTATCCAAAAAGTATGGATAGCTTTTTTTATGTTTAAATTAAAACAGTTAAAACCTTATTCTTGTCTAATTTCTAGTTCCAACCACCACCTAAGGCACGATATACATTTACAATGGCATTCATCTGTTGCATTTTAGTATTTATAAGTTCTACTTTTGCTTCCAAAACATCACGTTGAGTCAGTAAAACTTCCATATAATCGGCTCTTGTAGCTTGAAAAAGATCATTTGAAATTGTAGTTGCCTGATTAAGAGCTTCTACTTGTTGAGTTTCCAAATCATATTTTTGTTGTAAATTATCGATATAAGATAACTGATTTGTAACTTCTAAATAACCGTTCAAAATCGTTCTTTCATAATCATAAATAGCTTGAATTTGCTTTGAATTGGCAGTCAAATAATTTGCTTTAATAGCATTTCTATTGATAAGAGGCGCAGCCAAATCTCCAGCCAATGAATATAAAATAGATTCAGGAGCTTTTACTAAGAACGTAGGATTGAAAGCACGCAGTCCCAAACCAGCCGTAAGACGCAAAGAAGGATAAAAATTAGCTTTTGCTACAGCAATATCTAGTTTTGTAGCTGCCAATTTCAACTCTGCCTGTTTAATATCTGGACGATTGCCCAAAAGCTGCGAAGGAATTCCTGCCGAAATTGTATTTGGAACAGAAGCCATAAAATCAGTAGAATTTCTTTCAATCGGTTGAGGATAACGACCTAATAAAAAATTAATTTTATTTTCTGTAACCGTAATATCTTGAAGAATATCAAACTGCAAACTTTTTGTATTTAAAAGCTGAGCTTCAAAACGCTTGACTGCCAGCTCGGTAACCTTACCAGCTTGTTTTTGAAGGCGAACAATTCGTAATGCGTTCGTTTGAATTTCAATATTTTTATTGATGATATCTAACTGATTATCCAAGGCTAAAAGTTCGTAATACGAATTAGCAATTTCTGCAATAATATTAGTTACTAAGAAATTTCTACCTTCAATAGAAGATAAATAATTGAGATAAGCTGATTTTTTAGCATTTCTAAGTTTCTTCCAAATATCGACTTCCCAACTTGCATATGCTCCTATCATATAATCCTGTAAAGGGTCAGGTGTCTTTCTGCCATCTTCAATTTCACTCATCGCATCGCTTGCTCCTTTACTGGTATAACGACTAGGTTTTTCAACTCCTGCACCTGTAGCAATATCTACAAAAGGTAGATATTCTCCTTTTCTAATTCTTACTTCATTATTTGCAATCTGAATTTCTTGAAGTGTAATATTTAATTCTTGATTATTTTTGAGTGCTGTATCAATTAGAGCAACTAAATTTTCATCATTAAAATACTGCTTCCAATTCATTTTAGCCGAATTAGTAGAGTCAGTTTGATTTGTATAATTAGTAGGCGTTTGTGGATTTGCATTTTTATTTACCAACGTAGGAACAGAACAAGCCGTAACAAACGAAGAAATAAATAGAAAGACCAAATAATTATAGAGTTTGTATTTTTTTATTTTGAACATGATTTTTTTATGTTTTTATTTTTTGGATAAAATATGTTATATTTTTTTGGTTCAAGCGTCGACGCTTGAACCAAAAAAAGAATAAATTATAAAACATGAGGATTATCCATGGCATGTTTATCTTCTGTCAAAGGCGTTTCATCTTCTCCTTTAATAAGGTGTTTGCCTTCTGCTATTGTTCCAAAAATATAATATAATCCTGGAACGATAATTACTCCGAAGACAGTACCGAAAAGCATACCCCCAAGTGCAGAAGCACCAATGGTTTTGTTACCAATTGCACCAGCACCATGAGCTAAAATAAGAGGAATAAGACCTGCAATAAAGGCAAAAGAAGTCATCAAAATAGGTCTGAAACGTACTTTTGCTCCTTCAATGGCAGCTTCCAATACAGTAAACCCTTGCTGTTGCTTTTGTACAGCAAATTCCACAATCAAAACGGCATTTTTACCCAAGAGTCCGACTAGCATAACTAATCCTACTTGTGCATAAATATCATTGGCTAGTCCCATTGATTTGACAAGTAAAAACGACCCAAAGACTCCAGCAGGAAGTGAGAAAATAACAGCTAATGGAATAATGAAACTCTCATATTGTGCTGCCAAAACAAAATAAACAAAGACTAAAACAACGATAAAAACATAAATAGCTTCGTTTCCACGTCTTGCTTCATCATAAGAAAGAGCTGCCCAGTCAATATCAAAACCATTTGGTAATGATTTGGCTTCTTCTCGTATGGCATCAATAGCCTCTCCACTACTATAGCCTTTTGCTGGCACACCACTAAAACCTGATGAAGTGTACATATTATAACGGTTGATTTCGTTTGCTCCCTGTGTTTTATGAATTTTCATAAAAGCAGACATCGGAACCATTTCACCTACATCATTTTTTACCCACAAATTCAAAACATCTTCTGGTAGTTTTCTAAATTCTGGCGAAGCCTGTACAAATACTTTAAAGAAACGTTGGTATTTGATAAAACCTTGTTCATACGTACTACCTACAAAAACAGAAAGTGTATTCATAGCATTTCCAATAGAAACGCCTTTTTGCATAGCTAATTGATTATCAATTTCGATTTCGTATTGTGGATAATTGGCACTGTAAAATGTAAACACACCTGATAGTTCTTTGCGTTTTTCTAGTCTTTCCATAAAATCATTTGTTACTTTTTCAAGTAATTCATAATCTCCTGTATTTGCTTTATCCAAAAGTTGAAGTGCAAAACCACCTGCTGCACCATACCCTGGAACGGCTGGAGGGTCAAAAAATTCAATTGTTGCCCCTGGTATGGCTGTCGATAGTTCTTCTAATTCGTGAATAACTTCAGTAACAGTATGGTGTCTTTCCGACCACGGTTTTAAGTTAATTAGACAAGTTGCAGCATTTGAGCCACGTCCTTCTGTCAAAACTTCATACCCTGCAATTGTAGAAACAGATTGAATTGCATCTACTTCTTTCATGAGTTCTTGTAACTGACGTGCAATATCATTAGTACGCTCCAAAGTAGAACCTGGAGGTGTTTGGATAATGGCATAAACCATTCCTTGGTCTTCACTAGGAATAAATCCAGAAGGTAAGTTTGTTGCAATTCCGTAAATACCACCAGCAAAAGCAATCCACAAAATAGCCGTAACTAATCTTCTATGAGCAATTCTTTTCAATAGACCTACATATACATTAGTCAATTTTTCAAAACCTCTGTTAAAGCCATCCAAACCTCTATTTAGCCATGTTCTCTTGCGTTTTTTACCATGATTATTTTTCAAAATCATAGCACACAAAACTGGTGTAAGTGTAAGGGCTACAAGTCCAGAAAGTACAATTGAACTTGCCATAGTAATAGAAAACTGTCTATAAAATACTCCCACAGGACCCGTCATGAATGCAATAGGAACAAATACAGCCGTCATAAGTAGCGTAATGGCGATAACTGCACCACTAATTTCTTTCAACACTTTTTGTACAGCTACGTAAGGGGAACAATTTTCCTCTTCCATTTTGGCATGAACGGCTTCCACCACGACAATGGCATCATCGACAACAATACCAATAGCCAAAACAAGTGCAAATAGGGTAATCATGTTGATGGTCAGACCAAAAAGTTGCATAAAAATAAATGCACCAATAAGTGAAATAGGCACAGCTAAAGTAGGAATAAGCGTCGAACGCCAGTCGCCCAAAAATATAAATACTACCAATGCCACCAAAATAAAAGCATCTCTAAGCGTATGAACTACGTTTTCAGTAGAAGCATCTAAGAAACTAGAAACGTCATAACTAATTTCGTATTCCATTCCAGGTGGAAATGTTTTTTTGAGTTCTTCTAATTGAATTTTCACGTCTTCAATAACTGCACTTGCGTTACTTCCGTATGTTTGCTTCAACACAATTGCAGCCGAAGGATAACCATTAATATTAGAATAAATATCGTAATATTCACTTCCTAAGGCTACTGTAGCAATATCTTTTAATCGCAAAATTTCGCCCTCAGAATTGGCTTTTATTATCACATCGCCATATTCTTTTTCATCATTGAGCCTATCTGAATAAGCCAAAACATATTCAAGAGCTTCTGCACGCTGACCATCTCCACGACCAATACGACCAGCTTTACCAATAACACTTTGTTCTTCAAGAGCTTTCATTACTTCATCTGGCGAAATTTTATAGGCTCTCATGCGTTCAGGATTTAACCAAATACGCATTGCATACTGACGGCTACCTAATATCCTTGCTTGACCAATACCGTTAATACGTTGCAATTCAGGCAACATATTTACACCTGCAAAGTTGAAAAGGAATTTCATGTTTGCATTTTTGTCTGTACTGTAAAGGTTTACGTACATCAACATACTCGGCATCATTGGTGTAATAATTACACCTTCACGCTGAACAAGCTCAGGAAGTCGGTTTCTGACTTGCTCTACACGGTTAGAAATTTGAACTAAGGCTTGATTGGGATCGCTTCCTGGTTCGAAAACGATTTGAATATTTGCTTCCCCTGCGCTAGTTGCATCAGATTTCATATAACGCATTCCCCAAGCACCATTAATGGCTTGTTCTAAAGGAATGATAACTGATTCGGTTAGCGTTTTGGCACTTGCCCCAGGGTAAGAAGCCGAAACCATTACCATTGGAGGTGCAATAGATGGAAATTGAGAAGTTGGGAGGGTATAAATGGACATTACACCCAAGAATATAATTACTAACGACAATACTATAGCTAGTACAGGTCGTTTTAAGAATTGTTCGAACATGGTAATTGGAATTTGAAAAATGAATGATTTAAGAAGCAATTACGAATTACGAATTAAAAATTACGAACATGATATATTCATAATGAACAGTTTAGGATTTAAAACTGCTTCCTTTATTTAATTCTATTCCTAATGCGATATTTTTTGATAAGAGTTTGTAAAATCGTTTAAATTATAAATCACTTATTACAAGATTACATTCGTAATTCGTAATTCGTAATTTATAATTGTTTATTTTACTCTACATAGACCTCTAAAGTGTCTAGCACTTCTTTAGGGTCTTTGTATTCAAATGCTATCTTATCATTATTCCTCACTTTTCGAATTCCTTCAAGTAGGATTTTTTCGTCTTCTTTCAAACCTGCCTGAACGACATATAAATCTGGAAGTTCTCCAGCCACTACAATTTCTCTTTGATGAACTACATTTTCTTTATCTACCACAAAAACATATTTTTTCTCTAAAATCTCAAATGTTGCTTTTTGTGGAATAATAATAGCATTTTTGAAAGGAACAGTCATTTGAATATTTCCTGTTTCTCCATGTCTTAAAAGACCATTTGGATTTGGAAAAGTAGCTCTAAAAGCAATATTTCCAGTTTCATTATTAAAATCAGCTTCTATTGCCTTTACATAACCTACTTCACTAAATAGCTTATTGTTTGCCATTAATAGATTTACTTTCATCAAACTATCCTTTTTCTCATTGGCTTTGTATTCTAAATATTCGTATTCAGGAACATTAAAATATACCCACATAGTGCTATTGTCTGAAAGTGTAGTCAGTAATTCGCCTTCCTCTAAAAGACTTCCTTGTCTTACTTGCAGCCTGTCCATGATACCACTAAAAGGCGCACTAATTTTTGTAAAGCCCAAGTGCACTTTGGTAAGCGATAACTCAGCTTTTGCTTTGTCTAGTTTTGCTTTTGCAAGTGCTAATTCATTGGGAGAAACGATAGAACTATCAGCCAACTTTTTAGTGTTTTTATATTCAATTTCTACAAAATCTACTTCAGCTTGAGCTTTTTGAGTTTCAGCTTCATAGAGCATTGGCATAATTTGGAACATGGCTTGTCCTTCATTTATTTTCTGTCCCTCATCAACATACGTATTTTGTAGATAGCCTCTTTCTAAAGCTCTAAGCTCAATATGTCGTATAGCGTGGATTTGACAAACATAATTTTTGATAACTGAAGTATCCATTTTGATAGGATTTGTAACCAAAAAAGTTACTTCTTCTTCTTCTTTTTCGTGGTGGGACTCACAGCTTGTATAAAGCAAAATTAAGCACAAGCTCATAAGTCCAAGTAATATCTTGTTCATGATTATTTCTTTAATAAATATTAATTTAGATACCTTAAAATAGTATAAACAGCAAAACATATAAACAACTACTTGACAATCAAATATTTGTATAAAAAATATTGATTCTAGTACGTGCAAAAAGCATAGATAAAGCTGAGATACAGAGATAGGTTATTTCAAAAATTTGAAAAACCTAAAATGAGGAAAGACAAGGCATCATAACCTGAACACTTGGAACAGAATATAACATTTATGAAATAAGAAATAATTGAGGTTTTCGCTTACATAAAGATAGTTTCTATTATAATTATAGAATCTAGCGAATAGAGGAGTATTAAAAATAGAAGCAAAAGTAAAACTACCTTGTGAAGATATTTCTAAAGAATGTAGTTTGTCTTCTTTTTCTTTCTCTTCTTTTTCAAAAAAACGAAATTTAAAGCGTTTACTTTTCTTTTTACCACTAGGAAATGAATCTGCTTCTAGTATAGGAATAACATACTGATTATCAAAATCAGCATCTAGCGATTCACTGGTATTTTCAATAGTAGAAAAAAACTTTTCTAAAGATGTCTTTTCGTTTGCTTGATTTGTATGGGCATACAAAAAACCATTTCCGTTTAACAGGAAAAGGTAGAGTAGCACAAACGATATTTTGAAAAGCTGTTTCATTGTGTCGCAAATGTATGTAGAATTATTAATTGTACAAACAAATTTCAGACTATTTTTTACAAAAAAGGAGATTATTATCAAATAAAATCAGCCTATTAACGTAAAATCTAATTTTTTGTTTGAAAAATAATATACTATTTTTCAAACAGCAGAAAAACATTTTTTTTTAGTAGCTTTAGACTTCAAATAAAAAAAATCCCTTTTACAAAAAAATAAGAAATGCTCCTAAAAAACTCTATTATAACTGGATTTGCTTTCCTCATTATTTTATCATTTATTTCTTGCAAATCACCACAAACAAACTCTCAGAATGCTGAGGTTTCAAATAATTCTGATTTAAAAACCACTTACTTAGCCTTAGGTGATTCTTATACAATAGGAGAAAGTGTAAAAATAAGAGAACGCTATCCTGTTCAACTTGCTGAAAAAATAGAATTTCTATCAAAGAATAATGAAAATGATAAAAGAATTTATTTTGAAGAACCTAAAATTATAGCTAAAACAGGCTGGACATGTGAGCAACTTCTGACAGCTATTCGTTTGGGAGAACAAAAAAATGAACTCAAACAAAAATATGATATAGTTTCTCTTCTAATTGGAGTAAATGACCAATATGACAAAGAAGACAGTCTAAAATATGAAGCACGTTTTGAAAAACTGTTGCAAAAAGCAATTAGTCTAGCTCAAAAAGATGCTTCTAAGGTTTTTGTAATTTCAATTCCTGATTATGGAATGACTGATTATGCAAAAAGCAAAAAAATGGACGAACAAAAGATAGCACAAGAAATTGATTATTATAACAAGATAAATAAACAAGTAGCATTGAAATATAAAGTTACTTATTTTGATATTACTCCTATTTCTAGAAAAGCAATTTCTGATAAAAATCTAATTGCAAATGATGGATTACATCCTTCAGCTCAAATGTATAAAGAATGGGTAGATCTTATGGCAGATGAAGTTTTGAAGATGTTAAAAAAGTAGGTTTGAAAAATAAAATACAAATTATATCAAACATTTTTTTGTTATGAGTGTTCTTATAATGTAATCTTCTTATTTAATAAAAACAAATTTATAAATCTGAAAATTACATTTTTTATTACAATATTTTAAATAATATTATTTTTTTATCTAAATTTTTAATTCATTATGAATACCGACAAAACAAGAGAATATCTTAAAGACATTGCAGAATTATGTATCGATGGCGTGCAAGGTTATAAAGACGCAGCCGAAAAAGTTGATACTCCTTATTTAACATCATTATTTACAACATTTGCTAAAGAACGTGAAGGTATTTTGAATGCCATAAATCAAGAATTAGCTACTTTAGGTGCGCCTGCTGTAACACGAGGTAGAACTGACGGAACAGCTTTGGGTTCTATTCACAAAGCGTGGTTAGATTTTAAAGCAGCTTTATCTTCTGACAACACAGAATCAATTTTAGAAGAATGTAAACGTGGTGAAAAATATATCTTGGACGAAATGGATGATGTTTTAAAAAACAAAACTGAAATGCCAATTTCATCGGTTCAAGTATTACAAGATGCTCGTTATACTATTTGGAAACGAATGGAAACTATCGAACATGCAGAAGAAGCAAATGACTAATTTGTTATTAAAAAAAAATTCAAAAATACTCTTACATTTATTTGTAAGAGTATTTTTTTTGAGGAGTATACTAAAAAGTAAGTGTAGTAATCATCTGTAAAAAATGAAAAAGTAAAAACTAGGAAATAAAACAAAGATAACAAACCACTCAGTAGATTACACTCTCTGATTATTCACTCAAAAGTTTCTCCACAAAATTAGTAGTTGATTCTACATAATTGTCATAATATTCTCCTGTTCCTTTTCCTGAAAAACCTGTATGTATTTTTCTTACTTTTCCTGTTTTATCAATGAAGATAGTTGTTGGAAAAGACATCACATGATTTAACATAGGCAATGTTTGTGCTGCAAACTGTTTATCTGCACGTCCAGCAAAAAGAATTTCATACTCTACATTCAAGCGTTTTTTCATTCTTTCCAAACGTTTTTTTGCATCTTCAAAATCTTCTGTTTGTTCGTAAGCAAGTCCAATTATTTCTAATCCTTTTGGATTATAAGTAGAATATAGTTCTGTCAAAAAATTGGTCTCATCCATACAATTCGGACACCAAGAACCTAAAAGTTGTACAATACGTACTTTTCCATCGTATTTTGGATTGTCTAAAGAAATAAGTGTTCCTTCTAGGTTTGGAAACTCAAAAGTAATTGTTTCATATCCTTCTTTCAGATAAGTAAGTGTGTCAGCTTTTGGAAGTGTAAAATTAGGGTTACGAGTAGCAACAAAATCTACAGGTTGTCCTTTTCCAGACCAAAATTTTCCTTTTAGTGTAGTTGAATTTTCTGCTTTTGCTACAAATAAAAATGCATGAGAACCATCAAAACAAGATAAATACAAAGAATCATTCGAAACGCTTCCAAAAAGATAGCGATAATCGCCTGTTGTGGTCAAAAATGTTCCTTTCAAATTTCCTTTTACATCTGCTGTTTCTATCTTTTCAAACACGCCTAAAGCTGCACTAGAATCTCCTTCTGATAAAAAATAAGTTTCCCATTTCCCACTCAAATCAAATTTTGCTGTTTGATTGGCTTCAAAACGAGTTTTTGTGTTTGGAGTAGCCGAAAAATCTAATGAACTAGCATTGGTAAAACTTCTACGATTCCATTTTCCAACTAATTTTTGATTGGCTGCATTCCATTCTGCTACTATTTCGCCTTCAAAAATGTGCATCGGAATTGTAAATACATTTCCCTTTTTTACTACATTATCTAAGAGGATTTTTTCCTCGCCATTAATAAGTGTAAAAGTTGGAATGGTATCGTTTTCATTTTCTGAATAGTTTACTTCAAAATTGAAAGGAAGGACTGCACCTTCTTGTTGTTGTAAGGTAGCTCGCCAAATTCCACTTGGAAGTTTCATATCGTTTTCTTTTTTAGAGTTACAACTACTGAAAATAAAAGTAGAAGTTAAAAATAGAATAATAGAAAATAGAGATAATATTTTTTTCATGGCTTGGTTATAATAAAAAATAGCAAAATAAAAATATAAAAACAGAGAACTGCCCTTTATGAAAAAGCAGTTCTACTTATTTTCTTATTACACATTCAGTTTTTAGGATAAAGAATGTATAAAATTTTGCACAAGTGTAAAAGTGTACAAGCAACAAATATCGTAAATTTTGAGATATAATTTGCCTATAATGCAAGTTTATACAAAAAACCATTACTTAAGGTAGTTTTGATAATCTGCATTTCGGAAGAGCTGACTTCTTCCACTTCATAAAATGTACAGCAATCTTCACTTTTTTCTCTTGTTTGATAAATAAAATCAAATTCTATAGAGTCATTTACGATTAAAATATACTCTTTACTTTCGGTTTTCCAGCCCATTTGTTGGTCTACCAAAATAGTTTGTTTTTGTCCTTCTATTAACACCGAATCTAGTTGTGGTGTATAAAATTTGTTTTCTAAAACAGATTTTATTTGAATATCAGAAAGAGAATATGTTCCATTATCAATTAGATTTTGATTGGTTTCTTTATCTATAAGTTGAAAATAAAATGGCTCAGCTGGAGTAAAACAATCTGTATCAGTGCAGTTATCACAACTAGAAAGATTGAGTGCTAAAAGGAAAAGAAAACTAATTTTGACAGAAGTAAGTAAAAAATTGTATTTTTTCATAGTAAAATAATATAGTTAAATTAAAAATAGTTTATCACTTTACGAAGAATTAATATAAAATGTCGCACAACCTTATTATTTTCATAAAAAAAAGACCATTTTTCAAAAAATGAAAAATGGTCTTTGTAGTTATTTTATATTAGTCAAAGGCAAGTCTTTTGACCTACAAATAAATTCTTACTTCACATCAAAAGCCTCATCAACGATAGCTTGTTGTGTTTTGGCATGAACTTTTGAATAACCTGTTGCTGGAGAAGCACTTGCTTTTCTTGAAATAACATTCAATGTCGGACGTTTTTCTTCAATCCATTCTTTATAAAGCATACGCAAAACAAAAAGCCATGCTCCCATATTTTCAGGTTCTTCTTGTACCCAAACAACTTCTACTTTCTTACCATATTTATTAATTTCTTCATAAATACGCTTTTTAGGGAAAGGATGAAGCTGCTCTACTCGTACAATTGCAACATCTTTGCGTTCTTCTTTTTCTTGTCTGTCTAATAAATCATAATATACTTTACCAGAACAAAGAAGAACTCGTTTTACATTTTTCTTATCTGCATACTCATCTCCATATACTTCTTCAAATTTTCCATCTGTAAAATCTTCAATTGGAGAAACTACTTTTGGATGTCTTAAAAGAGATTTTGGAGACATCAAAACACAAGGTTTACGGAAATCCCAAGCCATTTGACGACGCATCAAGTGGAAGAAATTTGCAGGTTTTGTTACATTAGCAACAATAATATTGTATTCTGCTGAAAGTTGCAAGAAACGTTCAGGACGAGCATTTGAGTGTTCAGGCCCTTGCCCTTCGTAACCGTGAGGAAGCAAAAGAACCAAACCAGTTGTACGTTGCCATTTTGTTTCACTACTCGTAATGAATTGGTCAATCATGATTTGCGCTCCGTTGGCAAAATCTCCAAACTGAGCTTCCCAAATTGTGAGAGCATTCGGATTTGCCATAGCATAACCAAACTCAAAACCTAAAACGCCATATTCAGAAAGAAGAGAATTATAAATATCAAAAGGAGGTAAATCTTCTCCATCTTTTCCTTCTAAGTGATTAAGATTGTTGTAAGTTTCGTTTGTTTCTGCATCGCTCAAAACAGCATGACGATGTGAAAACGTACCTCTACGAACATCTTGTCCTGTAAAACGGACAGTATGACCATCCAAAATAACAGAACCATACGCCAAAAGTTCGGCACTTGCCCAATCTAAAACTTTATCTTCAAAGAACATTCTATTTCTTTCAGAAAGTAATTTATCAATCTGTTTTAAAGGATTAAAACCTTCTGGAATAGTCGTAAGTGCTTTACCAACTTTATCAATATGTTCTTGTGTAATTGAAGTTTTTGGAGAAACATCAAAATCTTCTGCTTCAGAGCGACGCATGTTTTTCCAAACTTGTTCTAATTCTTGATATTCGTAAGGAAGTGGTTTTTGTCTAACATCATCTAAGCGTTCTTGCAGCATTTTTTTGAAAGATTTTTCCATGTCTTTCGCAAGTTTGCTAGTAATATCTCCTTCTTTTGTCAATTTTTCTATATATAATTTTCTAGGATTTGGATGTTTTCCTATCAAATTATATAAATGAGGTTGTGTAAATTTTGGTTCATCTGCTTCATTATGACCATAACGACGATAACAAACCATATCTACATACACATCTTTATGGAATTTCTGACGGTATTCAGTTGCTAATTTTACAGCAAAAACAACAGCTTCAGGATCATCCCCATTTACATGAATCTCAGGAGTTTCTGTAAGTTGTGAAATATCTGTACAATAGTTTGAAGAACGACCATCATAAAAATCTGTTGTAAAACCAACTTGATTATTGATTACAAAATGGATTGTTCCACCTACTGTATAGCCTTCTAATTCAGACATTTGAGCTACTTCATAGACAATTCCTTGTCCTGCAAGAGCTGCATCGCCATGAATAATAATTGGTAGAGCCTTCTTTTTATCTCTTCCATGCAAATAATCTAATTTTGCACGAGTATAACCCTGCACTACTGGAGCAACAGCTTCTAAGTGAGAAGGATTTGGAGCAAGACGTAAATACACTTTTTCTCCATTTGGAGTTTCTACTTGTGAAGAATAACCCATGTGATATTTCACATCGCCATCTCCCAAACCTAAAAGTTCGTCAGAAACATTTCCTTCAAATTCGTTAAATACTTGAGCATAGGTTTTGCCCATAATATTTACCAAAACATTGAGACGACCACGGTGAGCCATTCCAATTACTACTTCTTCTACTCCTAGTTTTGCTCCTTCATTAATAATGGCATCAAGAGCTGGAATAGTTGATTCTCCTCCTTCTAAAGAGAAACGTTTTTGACCTAAATATTTAGTATGCAAAAAGTTTTCGAATACAGATGCTTCATTGAGTTTCTGTAAAATACGTTCTTTTTGTTGATGGTCTAATTTGAATTTTGGATAATCTACTTCTACTTTTTTTCTGAACCAATATTTTACATCAGGTTCACGGATAGACATAAACTCAAAACCAATTCCACTCTCATAAATCATTTTCAAACGATCAATGATTTCTTGAAGGGTTGCTTCTCCAATTCCAATTTCGTTTCCTGCTCTAAATTTTTTGCTTAAATCAGCTTCTGTAAAACCAAAATCTTCTAGTTTCAAACGTGCATGTCGGTCTCTACGAGGACGAACTGGGTTTGTTTTGGCTTGCAAGTGTCCACGCAAACGATAGCCATCAATTAGTTTTTTGACAGAAATTTCTTGTTTTAGTTTGTCTTCATCAAGACCAGCAGGAAGTGAGTCGGCAAAACTTTTTTGATTTACGGTTTCTGTACCAATAGCGTGTCCGTTTGAGCCATTTTTATTTGTTTTGGTAACTTCTCCTGTTTCAGTGTCATACTCTGACATTGAAAATTCAAAGCCTTCAAAAAATCGTTGCCAACTAGCATCTACCGAATTTGCATCTTTTTGATAATCTTGATACAATCCTTCGATATACGAGTTTTCGGCATTGGAAAGGTATGAGAGTTTGTCCATTTTTTTGGGTTATATTTATAAAAAAAGCATTTATTAGACACTCTTTTTCTAGTTTTTTACTAGTCTTATACTCTTGAATTTCTTATTGAATAAGAAATTATGAAATTTAGAACGAAATTACAATAAAGTGTTCTATTTTACAAAGAATTGAAAACCCATACTCATAAAAGAACAAAAAACCTGTAATTTTTTAGGTTACAATTTTATGAAAATCCATTTTTGAATTACTTCTTCTATAATAAACCCCAGAGTCTAACCGTATTATTTCGTGAGTTGAAAACTTAGAAAAACCCCAAACAGGTTCATTAAATTTTGAGTAAATAGTTCGTTTTTTAGTAATTAAGTTAAGAACAGAAACACATCTATTACCCATTTCAGCGATATAAAGTTTGTTTTCAACTCTATTAATTTCCTCTGGAAAACTCAATGGACTATATTCCTCATAAGGAATTCCCAGCTCAAATATAGTATCACCTGTATTTATATTTTTACAAAGAACAACCTGTCCTGCTCCTGTTGCTATCCATAAGTTTTCCAAAGAGTCATCTAATTGAATTTGATATGGCGTAAAACCTTCAAAAAAGTCTTTTTTTACTTCTATCAAAACTCCTTTTCTATCGAATATTTTCAAATCATTTTGCTGATAGAATGCAACAATTATTTTATTTGGCGTGACACAATAGCTATACCCTAGTAGTTTGAATAAATTGAAATTATAAATACCAAATATAATCTCACAATATTCTTCTTTTGTAATCTCATGAATTGACTCTTGAATAGAATCCAAGTAAAAGTATTTATCTACAGAAAATGAAAAATATATTTTCTTATCAATTTCAATCATATTTTAATAAAAATTGGAAACGTCTTATTTAAAAATCATATCCAATACTTAAATAAAATTTTGCTCCTCCTGTTACGTCATCTTCTACACCCCATGCTGTATCAAAACGAGTAAAGTAATTAAAGATTTTGGTACGTACTCCAATTCCATATCCCCACAAGAAAGGATCTTTGAAGTTAGATACTTTTGCATAAAATGGTGTTCCTGGTTGCCCTCCCACTTCTACTGTATTGAGTGCGTTTTCTCTATTGAAAGGGCTAATTCCTGTCCAAGCTGAGCCAATATCATTAAAGGCTATAAGTTGTAGGTTTTGGAAGAAGGTAGAACGTATTGTTCCTCTATATAAAAGCTGAGCAACAGGAACACGAAGTTCTATATTGGTCAGGACAAAATTGCTTCCAGAGAGTTTGTTATAATCAAAACCACGCATTGGGGTAGCATAACGCAAAAACAAATAATCACTATAGTCATTTTTATATGAATCATATACATCTGGATTCAGGTAAAAAGGATCATCTTGAGAAAGTTCGGTTGGATTAGGTTGTCGTTGAAAAATCCAATTATCAACGCCTCCTAATCTAAAGTTTTTAGGAGAATTTCCAAATGATTTTCCATAAGCAACACGAGCAGCTAAAGTTACTTTTCGTCCTAGTGGAATATAATGACGAGCATCAATAGAAATATTAGTAAAAGTTTCGTTACCATAATTCAAACCCTGATAATGGTCAATGGTTGCTCTAAACTTTGAACCTTCTAATGTATTTGGTCCTGTAATGATACTATTATCAAATACAAACTCTAGGCTTGAACCAGCATAACGAGTAATTTTGTCTGGAAAAGCCTGTATCGCAGGGTCAATTTCACTTGTAGCAAAAAACTGTTTTTGTGCTACAAAAGGCGATAAAACAATTCGTGTTGTTACATTGAATGGATATGAAATTGTCCCTGATAGTTTGCTCAAATAATATCTATGAATAAAAAAGTCTGTCAAAAGCTCATAGCCCTGACGGTCGAATCTTGCACCATAATCAATTCTATTTTTCAAGTATTTATATTCAGCGAAGAGCATTCCACTCTGAATATCAAAAAAACCACGATTGAATAATCCTGCTTCTAGTTTATGATTTTCAAGAGCATCACTCATCGAAACTTCTAAGAGAACACCAAAGTTACGAAGTGGGTCAAGTGCAATTGTTGTTACACTTCTTTCGAAAGCAAATTTATTATGATATTCTAAAGGACCTTTTACAGTAATCTTTTGATTTTGTTTGTCTTTTGCTCGTTGTGCAAAATAATCATAGTCTTTTAAGAGACGTTTTTTGCGTGTAGGTTCATCTTTATTATTTCCATACGTATCAAATTCATAATCATCTTTCTCTTTTATTTTTGTTGTATCAGCAGGAGAAGTTTCAGAATTATCATTACCCAAGTCTATATTTTCATTTGAGTTATTTTTTTCTTCTTTCTCTTCTCTCTCACTTTGATTTCTTAATTCTTTCAAAAAACGAGCATCTAAAAGCTGACTTCTATAAGTTTTGCCTGTAAATATTTCGTGTTTTGGAATAAGTGTAGTTGTCAATAATTCTAATTGATCTTGCTGACGAGCAACAAAGGCTATTTTTTCTGATTTTAAATCATAATCGTAACTTTCTATTCCAACAAAGAATGTAGATAGTTGAGCATTAACCCCAATTTTTTCTTTTGACAAAGTATGTAAAAACAGATGACGGATTCCTAACTCTTCTGTTATGTATAAAATTCGATTTTCATCGATAGAAATTGGTTTTGTGGCACTACTATTTTGATTAGTTAGTTGCTTTAAAATATCCTTTTCAATAGGGTTATAAATAAACAAATTGAAATAAGGTGACTGCTCAACAGAAGGAGAAGTTTTGAGAGAATCACTTGTGCGATTAGAACTAAAGACAATTTGATTATTATTTCCTTTTAAAAAGTAAGGATCAATATCATCATTTGTATCATCTGTAATTTTGGAAAGGCGAGCAGAACCTAAATCAAAAGTAAAAATATCTGACTTACCTCGTTGTGTACCACTCAAAACTATTTTTTGTCCTTTCTCATCAAAACTAAAACTTTGTATGTTTTCTAGTGTCTTGATTTGATAGTTTTTTATTTCTTTTCCATTCAAATTATATATTTTGAGAAAATATTTATTTTTTGAATAGGATAAGATACCTAATTCATTATTATTTTTCCAAGACATCAGAGGCGAATTCTCATCATAACGCTGATTGATTACAAAGAGTCCTCCCTTAGTAAATTTCTTATTTTTCTTGTTTGTAGAATTATCATTTATATCTTCTACATAAATTCTGAACTTTCCTTGATTGTTTTCTGCATATACCAAAAGATTTCCATCAGGGCTGAAACGAGGATGATGAATATATTGAGATTCGGCTGAAGTAGCTATCAAATTAGTTTTTCCAAAATTGGAATAATTATTTATGTCTTTGTATTGATTGCGATAAAAGGCTTCCCATCTTTTTAGGAAAGTTTCATATTCAATTCCTAAAGTTCCTTGAATACCTTGTTTTTCACTTCTCACAATTCGTGTCAGATTTAAAATATTCGAAACTGTTGTTTGTCCGTACTCTTCTACAATAAAATTCCATAGCGATTGCCCAACAAGTTGTGCATTTTTACCTCTAAAACTCTCAGGATAAGGAAACTTCTTTGCCATTAGATTACTTCTTACAAAGTTATCCATTTCTGTATTCCAACCTTCAGCCGTATAGGCAGCAGCACCTGACATCAACCAGTCTGGCAAACTTAATAAAAATGAACTTTGTAGTGTTTCTTTCAAATTTCCTCCATACATCATTTCAGACAATAGTGAAGCTGCAATTTCTCTTAAAAGTTCTTTTCGATAGGCTTCTCTATAATCCGAAAAGGCAATCTCTACCACTGATTTTCCTAAATTGGTTTGTCCTCCAATGCTAAAATCTTGGTCGTTGATACCAATATTACTCTGTTGAAGCTCGCCAATAGAGCGATAAACAAAAATCTTAGTCTTGTTATAAGGAGCAAAACCCAAAAACTGCGTCATTCTACCAAAATCAGATTCAGCATAACGAGCCGTAAGAAGAGCCATTTCATATCCTCCTTCATAATAATAAATTTCAAAATTATCAGAGGTAACGTACTTCCAATCAAAATTTTGATATTGAACACGATTTTTACCAAATTGATCTACTTCGGTTGGAAATTGTTGTGCAAAAATTGTATTAGAAAATCCTAAAGTTAGAATTACTAAAAATGATAAGGCAGCTAAAAAAATATTTTTTTTCATAAAATGTTATTCTCCAAACCCTAAGGGTCTTGAAGACCCTTAGGGTTTAATTAGTATAAAAGTCTTTACGTTATATAAATGCTAAACATTGCAAAAAGTTGTGAAAACTTGATACGAAATAGCAAAAAAATAGGCGAAAGTAGATTACTCTCGCCTAAAAATAATGAAAATAGTAACGTTAGAAGAAAAATCTTTGTTAAAAAAATAGGTTTAGATGATTTCCTAAATTTTAGAATTAAAGTAGTAGGAATTCAAATCTAACTTCTAAATTCATACTTCTAACTTTATTTACTCTGTTTCTACTTCTAGTCCAAATTCTTGTAAAACTTGTGGAAGCCAAGCATTTAAGCGTTCTTGTGTCATTTCGGGTTGATTGTCTTCATCTATGGCAAGTCCCATAAATACTCCATCTCTTTCACCTTTTGAGTTTTCGTAGTCATAGCCTTCTTTAGACCAAAAACCCACCAACTCTCCTCCTTTGCTTTCGATAACTTCGCCAATCATTCCGATTGCATCACAAAACCACTCGCCATAACCCCATTGGTCGCCAAGACCAAAAATAGCTACTTTTTTTCCTGTAAAATCGATGTTTTCGAACTCTGGCAAAATCTCTTCCCAGTCGCTTTGAAGTTCGCCATCATACCAAGTTGGTGCGCCTAGAATTAAATATTCATAAGGAATAACTGCTTGTGCATCGTGTTCGCCAAAGTTGTATAAATCGACAAACTCTTCGCCTAGCATTTCTCTAATTTGCATCGATACCGTTTCGGTATTTCCTGTATCTGTTCCGTAAAAAAGTCCTATAATTGCCATACTATATATATTAATTACGAATTATGAATTATAAATTACGAATAATCTATAATTCATAATTTCTTCTTTATAATGAATTAAATCAATTAAAAATTTTACTTTTTCTTTTGAAATTGTCCTTGAATAATTGAGCCAAAAAGTCCACCTAAAAGGAGTCCATAAGCTGTCATATTATACCAAACTGATTTTATTGCACACGTTCCCGAAAGGCAACCCACTTCTTTCCAGTAGAAAAAACCGACGATTGCGCCTAGAGTTGCACCAATAATAATGAGTTTTTGGTTTTTTAGAATATTCATAATTGAATGTTAATTTGATTTGTTTTCAAAGTTTTGATTTGTGTGCTACTTCTTAAAATCTCTTGACAATTCTATTCCTTTGAGTTTTTGCAAAGGTATTGAAAAGTTATTTAAAATCCTTCTAAATTACTATTTTCCTTTTCTGATTGTTTCTATTTTAAGAAATTAAAGGGTTTTGCATACTACTAGACACTTTTCAATAAATAGGTTAGTCCCAAAAGGGCAGACCGTCTATTAAAGCTAAGAGCAAGAGAAGCTAACTACAAATGGTCTGCTCTACGAGACTGACCTTATTTTATTTACGAAATTTATAAAATAATTGCCCTTATTTATTCCTGTTTTTTGTTTTTGAAAGCGTTTCTTTACAATCTTTGATACAGCTTTTTGTACTTAGTGTACTTTCATAGAAAAGTTTAGCACCTTTCATTACACTTTTTTTCTTAAAGCTATCAAATTCTCCTCTCATATATTTATCATCTAAAATATAACCTATATCCCTTATTTGATATTTTAGCTTTTGGGTTGATATAAATAAATGTGTATTTGGATTAACAGGATAATATATTTCATCTACAATAGAAATTAACTTGTCCTCTTCCAATTTTAGAGCGTTTTCTAATGTGACTAGAAGTTTTTCTATCATTGCTGTTCCTTCTTTATACTCGTCAGACATTTTTTAAGATTTAAGGGTTCAAAACAATTTCTTGCTACATTTCATTACAAAGGAAAATCAAAAATACATTTTTCTAACTTTTTTATAGATAATGAACACAAGCAATTCTAACTTTGAAGGTAAAAATATATTAATCATTGGCGCAAGTTCTGGCATCGGACATGCACTTGCCAAACAACTTGAAAATCAAGGAGCTACACTTTTTACAGCTTCACGCACCAAACCAGAGGGAATAAATTCTACACATACAGAACTGGACATAACAGGAGAAATTGATAGTTTACAAATTCCTGATGAGCTTCATGGATTGGTGTATTGTGCAGGAAGTATAAATTTAAAGCCTTTTGCACGTCTGAAAATAAAGGATTTTGAAAATGATTTTCAGATAAATGTACTTGGTGCAGTAAAGGTAATTCAGCACAGTTTAAAGGCTTTAAAGAAAGCTGATACAAGTAGTATTGTTCTTTTTAGTACGGTTGCTTCGAAAGTAGGAATGAATTTTCATGCGAGTATTGCCACAGCAAAATCTGCCGTTGAAGGTTTGGCGCAGTCATTAGCTGCCGAATTGGCTTCACAAAAAACAAGAGTAAACGTACTTGCACCTTCGCTCACAGATACACCACTGGCAAAATCCTTATTATCTACAGAAGACAAAAAAGAAGCATCCAACAAACGCCACCCATTAGGAAGAGTAGGAACAGCCGAAGATTTGGCTTCTGCTGCTGCTTTTTTATTATCCGATGAAAGCACTTGGATAACAGGACAAATACTAGGAGTTGATGGTGGAATGGGAAAAATAAAATTGGTTTAATGAAGTTATGAATTGGGAATAGAGGTGTAGCATCCTTTATGGAAACTTTATCATCTACCCTTATCAAATAGAAAAGACTAATAATATTTTGCATAACATCTCATTCTACAATTTAAACCAACCCCAAATTTTCAAAATCTGCATTCAAGATACTTCTAGAATCAGTTTTAAGCCAATTTTTGAGAATATCACTATAAATTTGACGAAAATCTATTTTAAATTTCAAATCTCCATTATCCAAATCAGTTAAATTTGGGGCTTGTCCTACAAATTGTTTCTTTTTTAGGTTTCCACCTGCTAAAAAAACTACGTTTGCTGTTCCGTGGTCTGTTCCACGACTTGCATTTTCACCTACTCTTCTTCCAAATTCTGAAAAAGTCATAATTAAAGTATCGTTCCAATCATTAGTTTTCTTTAAATCTTTACGAAGTGCTTCAATACCTTCTGCATAACTTTTAAAAAGTCTTTCTTGTTGATTTTTTTGATTGGCATGCGTATCAAAACCATTCAAAGAAACATAATAAATTTGAGAATCTGAACCTGCACTAATGAGTTTAGAAACTTGTTGTAAATCTTTTCCAAAACGGTCATTAGGATAATTAGCTGAAGTTTTTCCTACTTTGTTTTTCTCAAATAAATACTCTGAACTCGCTGCTGTATTGGAAAGTGTTTGATATAAATAACTTACTTGTTCGTCATGAGAATGGTCATGATGAGGTTTGAGGTTAGATTTTAGAATATTATTTTGATTTTCTAAAAGAGCTTTTACAACTGGCGTACTTGTAGTTCTTTTGAGTCTATTCAAATCTTGAGCAGCAAAACCACTCTTTTTGATTCCTTTAAGAGCTAAACTAAGTGTGTCATCCATTTCTAAAGCAAAATGAGCATTTTTATTTTCTGTATAAATTTTATCCAAATAACGCCCCAACCAACCTGTTGAAAGATATTCATCCGAACTACTTCCTGTCTGCCAAATATCCATAGAACGAAAGTGCGAACGGTCAGGGTTTGGATAACCTACATTATTTATAATTGTAAATTCTCCCTCTTCATAAAGTTTTTTGAGTGGCAAAAGGGCAGGATTGAGTCCTTGTTCATCAGAAAGTTTAATAACTTCATCTTTTGAAATGGCAATTTGTGGACGTTTTTTGTAATAAATATCATTCCTGAATGGAACAACTGTATTGAGTCCATCATTGCCTCCTGAAAATTGAATGATAATGAGTTTTTTATTTGAATTTTTGATAGAATTTGCAGCCACAGAATCAAATCCTTTTAAAAATAAAGGAACAAAAAGAGTTCCTGCCGTAGCAAGTCCCATTTGACCGATAAATTTTCTTCTAGTTGTTTTCATTGTTGTAATCTATTAAAAACAGGATTAAAACCCTGTCCAATTTATAATTCATAGTGGATTTTGAAAAAATATTCTTCTAAAAATTGAAAAGTAGTTTTTCAATTGAATAGGGTTTTAACCCTGTTTAGATAATACTCTAACACATTTGATATTCTGGTAAACTAAGAATTGAAACTGTCCATGCTTTTATTTTTTCGTTCTGATTAGTTGCTGCATTCGCATACTTTTCAAAAGCTATTTTTTGTAATATTTTATCTAATTCCTTTTTGGAGTCAGAAGGAATTTGTATCAAAAAATCAGAGAGTTCTTTTGCTAAATCTTTTGAATCTATTTTTTGAAATGATTTGATAAGTGGATTTAGATTTGCCGAAACATCAATTTTTCTTCCTACCCTTATTTTTCTTGTTTCAGGTTCATCTTTTATATCAATTTCTACTTCGGCTTGATTAAAAATGTAACCTGCATAGTTGAGACGAACTAGCAAAGTTGCATTGTCAATCCATGCTTTTCCACCTTGCCAACCAGCTACATTGGGAGGACGGAAAAGAATTTGTCCAAGTGCTTTCTGAGTAAACAAAATTCCATCTTCATTCTTAAAATCAAGGTCTAAAGTTCTCATTATTCCTACCAAAAACTCAACAGGTGATTTTATTTTTGAGCCAATATGCTTATCATCATAAAACCAATCTTGAGAAAACAAATGCTTCATTGTTTTTTCAATATCGTATTCTGAATTGAAAAAAACATCTGTTAATTCATCTACTTGTTTAGAATTGATATTGTTTTCATTGACAAAAAAGTGATAGATTTTGGTTGCAATAAAATGAGCTGTTTCTTTTTTGGAAAGAATAATATCGATAATATCAGTTCCATCAAAATTCCCTGTTTTTCCCATAAATGTTTTCTTTCCTTCGTCGTGCTGTCGCTCTCTAAACTGGAATTCTCCTGTCAGACGATTTGTAGACCAACCTGTAAATGCTCTCGCACCTTCTTTTACATCATTTTCGGTATAATTTCCTCTTCCAATGGTAAAGAGTTCCATAAGTTCACGAGCAAAACTTTCATTTGGGCTTTGTTTTTTATTTTGTTGATTATTCAAATACAAAATCATAGCAGCATCTTTAGCGATTGCCAAAACAAGGTCTTTAAAGTTTCCTAGTGCATGTTTTTTGATAGTATTGATTTGCTGAACAGCAAAAAGTGGATTTTTGAGTTCACAAGCAAAATGTCCGTGCCAGAAGAAAGTCATTTTTTCACGTAATGTTCCTTTTTGTGGATTTGCCATTTGTTCTATCCATTCTACATTAAGTTCTCTTACATCTTGTCTTGCTGCTTTTCGAAGTTTTTTTTTGTCTTTTTTATCCATGTCTTTCATTTCAGAAAGCGAAGGCATATCAAAATCATTAGAAAATTTATGAATAGATTTTGCACGCTGAAAAATCTGTTCGACGGCAGATTCTATATTTTTTGTAGTATTTAGCATTTCTATATCTTTTGGTAAAATACCAAATTCGGCACGCCAATATAAATGCTGTATCTTTTGAAGAGTTGATTTCATAAAAATAGTCGTTTTGTTATCTGAATAAAACAAAATTCTGACTATTAGACTATTTTTTATGAGAATGGTTTAATTTGATTAAAATTTAAAATTTAATTTCTCTTTTGATGTTTTTGAGTTTGTGTCTATCTTTGAACATTCTTAGAAAGAAATTTTTATTAAACGTCTATTTTTCAAACGGACTACGAAGTCTGTTATACATTTTATTATTCTATCAAAAATTATGGCTTCATCATCGAAAACGGCTGTTTATGCTTCCTTAGCAGCTAATTTAGGAATTGCAATCACAAAATTTATTGCTGCATATTTTACAGCAAGTTCGGCAATGATTTCAGAAGGAATTCATTCTGTAGTTGATTCTGGAAATGCAATTTTAATTCTCTTAGGAATGAAATGGAGTCAGAAACCAGCTGATGAAGAACATCCTTTTGGGTATGGTAAAGAGCTTTATTTTTGGACACTTATTGTAGCCATATTAATTTTTGCGATTGGTGGAGGAATGTCTATTTATGAAGGAATAGCTCACCTAAAAAACCCTACTGAATCTTCTGACCCAACTGTAAACTACATTGTTTTAATCATTGCAGCAATTTTTGAGGGTGCTGCGTGGTTTTTAGCATATCGCAAAATCAATATGGGAAGAGGAAAGAAAAGTCTTTGGCAGACTGTAAAAGACAGTAAAGACCCAGCTACTTTTGCTGTTTTGTTTGAAGATACGGCTGCTATTTTAGGTCTGATAATCGCATTTATTGGTGTTTTCTTGAGTCATACATTTGATGAGCCTCGTTTTGATGGTGCTGCTTCTGTTCTTATTGGTGTTGTCTTATCAATTGTTTCTGTTATGTTGGCGTATGAAAGTAAAGGGCTTTTGGTAGGAGAAGGTGCAGACCCTCGTTTAGTTAAAAAAATTCATGCTATTGTCAATTCAGATAGAGAAGTAAAAGATTGTGCAAAACCTCTTACTATGCACTTAGGTCCTGAAGAAGTATTTTTAGCTTTAGATGTAAAATTTAGTCCTAGCCTTACTGTTGCTCAACTTTCGAAGGCTATTGTGCGATTAGAATCTACAATCAGAACAGCCCATCCAGAAGTAAAACGGATTTTTGTAGAAGCAAAATCAGCTTTCAATCCTGATGATGTTTTTATAGATAATGTAGAGGATGATGATGAGATTGAAGGAGGATTTGTGGGAGAATAAAAATGGTTTTTAGAAACTAAAATATTTTGTGGTACAGAGCATATAATTTATTTATATACTTCTGTACCACATTTTTTTTCTACTCTTTTTCTGTTTCTGCCCAATGTTCTTTTTCTTCCTCTGTCCAAAGCGTAGGGAAAAATTTACGTTGTTGGAATTTTGGATGTAGATATTTTTTCCATGCAGAGCCTCCAGTAGCTGCTTTATTTTCGCCTTTACTATCCAAATAATGCTTTGCTGTATTGAGATGAACAAGTGGAAAAGTAACATTATAAAGCGTATCAAATTCTCTCAATAGCTTTTGTAACTCTGCCGAAATAGGCGAAATTTTATTTAATTTTATCAATTTATCTTCTACTGTATTTCCTTCTAACTCTTTGGCAAGAAGAATGAATTTATCTAAATATTTTTCCTCAAACTGTCTTAAAGTAAGCGTTTTATCTCCTGTTTTTCGGTTTTGTCCTGCATCTTTCCAATAGATATGCTCAAAATAATCTTCAATTTTTGGACTCTCAACTTCAGACAAACGCTCTATTCCTTTCTGATTAATTAAGTTTTTTACCCTAGTACAATAAATTTCAATAAAACGAAATTGTGCGCTCTGAAAACCACTTGCAGGAGTCAGAGTACTTCTAAATGTATTGTAATCATCATAATCCATTCCTTCACTCATTACTGAAAAAGAATTAATAAGCATAGAAGTATAACGATTCAGACGATGAATTTTGGTACTAATAAATTCTTCTGTAATGTTTTCTTCTTCAATAATTTGTTCTAATTCATGAACCATCAACTTTAAAGTAAGCTCAGTAATTTGATGATAAATGATAAATATTTCTTCATCTTTAAAGTCAGTACGAGGTTTTTGAAGGGAAAGTAATGTATCTACTTCAATATAATCCCAGTAATTAATTGGTTTGGCTTGTAACAATCCCTTTAAATACGTATCTGGATTTTCACCTAAATTGTGATACTTTTCATTGATAGCTTTTATGATTTCTTCTTGTGTCATTGTTTTTAATTGATTTGTATTTTTTTACAAAGTTAAGCATATAGAATCAAATGATTTAGTGAATGAGTTTTTAAAATCAATTTTAAGAATATTTGTTTACTATTTTTACAACCAAATTCTTATTTTTAGAGTAAGAAATAGTAAAAGAATATTAAAAGTTTGCTATAACCGTCCTCTTTAAAATGAAAAATGCTTTAACACTTACCGAAAAAGAAACTTTTTTTCTAAAAGAAAACCGTCAAGACCCAGTGACAGGAGATGAATTTTGTGTAGGAGATGAAATAGTTTTTTGTGCTTCTTGTAAATCTGCTTTTTTGAAAGAAAGCTGGGAATACATGAACTCAAAACATTGTGGACAGACATTTACACTCAAAAAATTTCCTGTTCAATCCAAACTAAAACTTTCTAAGCCTATTGTTTATGACTTTAGAAAGGCTGACACTAATAATCGTATTTTTGCTTATTTGATAGATAATTTAGTAGCTATTGTTTTAGCAACAATTTCTTTTTTTGCTTTTATGGGATTTAATAATAACTTTTTTGATGTTTTGCCTTTTTTGATAGGAATTGCCTATATGCTCTTTAGGGATATTATAGGAATCAAATCTAGTATAGGAAAAAGAATAATGGGACTTTATTTTATACATACACAAACTCAAAAAAAAGCTTCTCCTTTTGTTCTTCTATTTAGAAATGTATTTTATTGGATTTGTCTTTTTGCTGCAATTAGTCTTGTAGTTTTTTTAGAAGCAGTTACAGGAGCAAGTGGAGTTATAGGAAGTTTGTTAGGCTTTGGGCTGTTGATTGCAAATATTGTCCATGTGATTATCGTTCTTGCCAATCAAAATAACATTTTTGATAGAATATTGAGAATAGAATTAGTAGAGAAAAGGAAATAACTGTGAATGACTAATCGTATTGGAAGATTCATATTACAAAGACCGAAACCTACAAAACAAACAAATTGTTAAAAAATGCTTTTACAAAATATTTTGTGTATTGTTTTAAAGAACAAAAATAAAATTATATAAGTTAGATAAAGAATACTATTTTTATAAACCCTAAAAACATGGAAAAAATACCAACCATTTTCGACCGAAACTGGGAAACTGACCGAAAAGTAAACAATAAACTCGTTGTTACAGATTTTGATTTTGAAAATGCTATTGCTACCGAAAAGTTGGATGGAACAAATGTGCGTGTAACTGTCAGAAATAATACTGTTGTGAGAGTAGAAAAGCGCAGAAATCCAGACAAAAAACAAAAAGCAAATGGAATAAAAGACCCTTGGTATGTAGATGCAAGCAAAGAAGATAAAGCTGATAAATATATTTTTGAAGCTG
Organism: Bernardetia sp. MNP-M8; assembly: GCF_037126285.1. NCBI lineage: Bacteria > Pseudomonadati > Bacteroidota > Cytophagia > Cytophagales > Bernardetiaceae > Bernardetia > Bernardetia sp. MNP-M8. The sequence goes on along the minus strand of NZ_CP147012.1, from coordinate 4,531,368 downwards.
TAGAAAATACTGATTTTTCAGATGTTGCTGATGGAGAATGGAGTGCAGAAGCACTAGGAGAAAAAATACAAGGCAATCCGTTGAATTTGGAAGGGCATACTTTATTTATTTTTTCCTTAGAAAATTGGCTAGAAAAAGTGGTCTATAAAGATGCTCCAACTTCTTTTGAAGAGTTAAAAAAATGGCTTCCTAATCAAAAAACTAAATTCGGTAATCAAAAAAATGATACAGGAATTGAAGGAATTGTTTGGCACAATCTAAAAAACGGTCAGATGTGTAAAATAAAAGTAAAAGATTTTGAATAAATTTTTAATAATAAAAAAAGTCTTACAAAATATATTTTGTAAGACTTTTTTTTGCTTTATTTATCAAAGAAGTTATTTAAAATCTATTTTAGAGGAATAGAAGGTGTTGCTGGATAAACACCTCTAAAACGAGCCATAAACTCATCTATTTCTGCTCTATCAGCCAAATCAAATTTATCTTTTGCTTTTGGATCTGTAATTAGAGTATTATATTCTTCATTTGAAGAAAGTGTTTTGAGTGTACGTCCGTCAAACTGAAAGTAATACCATTTATCTGGGTCAAGTTCAAAATAAAGTGTAAACTCATCTCTACTTCCTGTCTGTGGAATTTCAAAATAACCTGTCGTTTTGACATCAATTTCTTCTTTTAAGATGGCAGCCAAACCAATATCACCTACACTATAAAAAGTCTGTTCATCAGGCGACCAGTTCATTGTTACATCTGAGAGAACAATTGTTTTACTGATTACGTCTGCAATACCATAATCATTTGGAGCAAATCGTTTTTGGAAGTTTTGAGCTTCTTTTGCGCCTGCTTGTCCTGCAATTTTGAGAAGCGTGTTTTTTGATTTGTTTACAGTAGGCTCAAGTTTTAGACGTTCTCTATTTTCCTCTACAAACGAATTTAAATCATCTCTCATAAATGAGAGTGCATCTCCTTTTGATTCTATATTAATACTTGCCATTGCATCAATTGTATATTGTTTGTTTTGGAAGTTTGCTTTTCCAACACCTGAAACATCTACTTGCGCTCTTTGATTGCTTTTAAACAACAATAGTTTTCCATCAAACTCAGCTGTTCCTAATGTTTTGCTGGCTTTAAAAGAGTTTCCATCTTCAATTTCAGATGATTTGGCTCTTTCTTCAGAAATAATCAAAATTGATTTTTCTTCAGGTTTTACTTTTACTTGTCCTTCTCCTAATAGTATAGGTTCTGATTTAGGAATATCTTCCTGCATTACAGGAACAAATAAACCTTCTTCGCTCAAATAAATTCCTGTAAATGCAGGCTGACCTCCAATTTTTTGGTCTTTAATTAGTTCTGATGAACCTGCTGCTGCAATTTTTTGTGCTTTCTTAGATTTTGCATCTACATAAGCTGCACTTACCAAAGGAAACCAACCTGTTTGAGGCACACCATCAATTACAAGTCTTGCTTGTCCATTGAATTCTAATTCCGAAAGCCAAGCCTTTAGAGTTACTTCTCCTCTAAACTGCTTACCTTCTGAATAGATAAAATCAGTATCATCAATGACATCATCTTGTTCTTCGATAGTTGTAACTGAGATAGTTCCTTCTGTACCAATAAGTTTTTCTGCAATATCTGTTTTGCGTAAGCTATCAGGCAAATCTTCTTCTTTAATTACTTGTTTACCATAATTATTCAGTCGTAGATATTGAATTTTATCTGTTCCGTTGTCATAGTTTAGAATAGCTTCACCTTGATACTCATTTTTAGAAAGAATATCTACATTACCTTCTGTCAGTTTGTGGTATTTATTGATATAATTAATTACGAGTTCGGCATCTTCTAGCTTATCCATTTTAGCATTTTCACGAATGGTAACATTTCCTTCTCTTGGATAAATTTCTGTATCTACTACCAAAATATAAGGTACTCCACCAATCGTTAAGTTACCACTAGGAATATGATAATTAGCAAAAGCAGCTCTAAAATTCAAACTGTCTTGCTCTGGAGCAGTAGAAACAAAATATTGTTTGCTAATATCTCCTGTTTCGTCTAAGCGAAAAGCTACTGTTTGAGCATCTGCATTCCAATATCCTGTTGCCAGTGAAGTTTTGTATTTTAAGCTTGGAAAATCAAAAACTTGCTCACCCAAAACTTCAGAAGTAATGGTAGCAGTACGAGGAGTAGCTAAAATATCATACTCAAATTTCACATTTTTTGCTGCAACTGCTGGCATGGTTGTATCAGTTAAAGATTTAATCTGAAAATCTGATTCACGTCCAAAAACACGAGTGGTTTCAAAAGCAAATAATTCGGATTCAATGATGGCATCTTGTGTTTCTACTGTTCCATATCCCTTCAAGCCTAATGGAGTAAGAGCTAATGTTCCTGTATAATTTGCTTCTTTTAGCGTTCCACTTTCTCCTTTATACATTCGGAAAGGTTGGTCTGTTGTAGAAAGCATCATACTATCTTGTTTTGGTAGCCATTTCATTCGATAATTTTCTAATTCTACTTGTGGAAACATAGCATCATCAATAGTAACAGCATTTATTTTACCTTTCGAAGTAGCTAATTTTGCTGCAAACTCTCCTTTTGAAGTAGCAGAATCAGCAAAAAAGATAAAATCATTTGAGTTTAGCTCGGCAGCTAGATACGTTATTTTGGCTGGTGTATTATCTATTGTTTCTTCTTCTGTTAAGTCTTTTGTCTTGACATTTTTCTTAGAGTTTTCTTCAATATCTTGAATATATCGCTCACTACCTGCACGAATACCACTATTACTGACTACTACCTTTCCTGTAAGCAACTTTCCTTTTCCTCCATACAAAGACATTCCATCTGCATGTTGTGGGTCATTTACATTGTGTGTAAAACCAAGTGATTTGTCAGGCATTACTCGTATTGGTTCTTTGAATTTATCAAAAATTGGTGTATTGAATGTTCCACCAAAGCGTAAATCTTCTGGTTTTCTTTTTGCCAAACTATCTAACGTAAAGTTATCTACATCAAAACGAACTGTCGAATCGCTATATGCTCCTCCCATTACTTCACTTCCACCAAAACGAACTGTTCCTCCAGAAGTAGTATTAAAAAGAGGATAACGCTGAGAATCTTTAAATCGTTGTTGGTCATATACTCCTGCTTTGTTGTAAGGAAGGTTGATTGAAAATGTTCCTGATACATCTTTAAAACTATTTGGCATGGTATCTCCATCAACAAAAAACTGCATAGAGTCAATTTTTTCCATATCAAACTTAAAATCTTTATAATCAAATTCGAATCCTTCTCCATTAAAGATAAAGTTTTTAGCTGCCACTTGTCCATTGACAGTCATATTTCTATTTTCTTTAATAATCACTTGCTTATCAACAGGTTTTGCTTTTACAGCGTAGTAATTTACTGAATCTACCTTTGCATTACTGTATAATACTTCTTCTACACCTCTTACTTTAAGTTCATTATTTTCAAAATAATAGGTGAGGTTATCACTATTTGTACCTAAAGAAGAGAGCCTAATTTGGTCATAATCAGAACGTAATCGGCTAGTTGTTGGCAAATTAGCTCTTGCGTACAGCACTCCTTTTTGAGTCATGGTAACCCAATCGGCAGCCTCATCATATTCTACAAAACCAGCACCTGCCATATCACGCATTGAACTTTTTACATGCACAGGTTTTTGTTTAAAATGATTTGCCAAATCTGCACTTGTAAAAGAAAGTCCAAATGGTTTTCTCTGTGTAATATATGCCCAAGCCATCACTAAAGGGTTGAAAGGATACATTCCCTGAACAGACCTAAGCTCATATTCATTGAAATAAGCATTTGAAGTAACGGTTACAAAATCAATCTGTTTGAGAATAGAATCTCTCTTGGATACATTTCTACTAGCAGCTTCATAAGCTGACATAACAGCACCACGCCCTGCCAAACTATACATATTCATGGTATCTGATTTTATATCCCAACTTGCATAATCAGCCGAAATACTCACATCATGATAAGAATCTATAAAAGGAGCATATTTAAAAAGTTGTTTGTCTCTACGAGCTAAAAGCTGTTCGCTTTCATCATCATAACGTAACTTTACACCTTGGTGTGCTAAGGAATCTTTATCTGTCGTATAAATAACTAATTGAGAAAGACGATTTGTAACAGCGTGTTCACTAAAAACATAACTTTCTCTTGAAGTAGATTTGAAACGCACTTTTCCCTCTTGTTCTAATCGTATAGAAGATGCTCCTCCACCTAGCGATTTAGAAATTATCTTTTTTCCTATTAGTGAAAAACCTCCTTGATAAATAATATCTTTCAAAAATCCTTTTACTTCAATATCACTCTTATAAGATGTGAACCTTGGATATAATGGATTTTCCTTGTTGTTTGTACGAGAAGCAAAATAATCAAACTGTCCCACCACAGCAGAATCGACATAGCTTCCATAATGTAATTTGAATTCTTCTGCTTTTATTTCTGGTTTTTGTACTACAAAACTAAACTTAGTAAATTCTCCATACACATCAGGCAAAACGCCCCAATCAAAACGTCCTCCTTCACCTGTAAAAGCTGCTTCTGCAAACACTACCTGTCCTGTGGTATTTTTTATTTGTACTGTATCATTTGGCGTTTGGATAGTAAAAGTAATGTTATCCAAATTCATATAAGGACCTGCAAGAGGAAGTTTTTCAGAAACGGCATTGTAATCATACACCACATTAGGCTTTACAGCTGCTTCAAGTTTTATATCATTTTTTTTCTTTGTTTGATTGGTCTCACTTCCTGTATCTCCCCAATCTCCTCCAGAACCCCATTCATCAGGACTTCCCCAAACATTTGGGTCAGGTTTTACATCTCCTGTATTTTCTTCTTCCCAACTTGTATCCCAACCATCATTTGCCCAGCCATCATTGTCTGTCTTGGTTTCAGTTTCTCCCCAACCTAAATCTTCTGCTGTTTCTTTTTTCTCTTCTTGTTTTGTTTCTGTATCTGTTTTACTTTCAATAATTTCTGTTATATCAGCAGGCAGTTCGACGGCACTTTCAGGAACAGCAGCTTCTCTTCCATATCCAAAAGAAAAATTATTATTTCCTTCTACAGTTACTCCACTTGTTTCTCTATATTTATATAATTTATTTTCTGTTAGATAAAGACGTGTTATTCTATAAAAATTAGTTGCTACACCTATCGAAGCTTCCAAAACAGTTGTGTCAGCAACTTTCAGAAAAGAGGTCAGAAGCTCATCAGTCAGTCTTCCATTTTTTCTTCCATACACAATACAGGCATAGAAATCTTCTGAAGTTGGGTTTGTAGGATAATTTCGTTTATACATATCCTTTGCCACTTTGAATAACAATTTTTTTTGTTCTTCTGACATTCCACTCTCCCAAAGCGCAGCCACTCCATCAGCAATTTCTAAAGTAGTAGGTTGGGATTTTCTTTCAATAACTTGTCGCATGTCTTGCACAAAATTCTTCTCATCATTAAAATGTCTTTGTGCCTGACTTGCAAAAGAAATGATTGTCAGAAACAGAAAAACAGACAAACTGACTGATTTTCGTATTCTATTGTTTGACTCAGCTTGTAGTAGTAATTTTTTTAAAATTAGCATAGATTTGGATTTGTAATTATTAGTTTGGCAAGAATATGAAAAATACGTATTTTTTTTAGAAAAAAATAACTCTTCCAAAGATACGAAAGGCTTTTTTTTGTTAAAAGTAATTGAAGTCTTATCAGAGATTTAGTTTTGTTCATCTTTCTTTGTCTTTTAGAAAGGAACGAAAAACTAACATCTTTTCGTTAAATTTACAGTCTAATTGATTATTATATGTTTGATTAGCAAGTGATATTTATGATTACTATGATAATTATAGAGTACCTGAAAGTATGAAAGTATATTTCTTCTACACCAATAGTAATAGTTAAAAACCAAATTCAACCAATAGCTTAAAAATTATATCAAAATGTTACCAACACCTTTTAAAAAATGGGCTACTCGTCCTGTTTATTCTAAATCCATTCAAATAAAAATTCCATTTAAAAAGGAAAATAATATACTTACACTTGTTATTCAATTAAACAATAGACTAGTATTTGCATTAATTGGTATTTTTAGTATTATAGCTGTTTTACAAGTTTCTATTCTGATGTCAGGAAAAGATGACACACAACTTGCTCAGACTAGCACACTTACAGAAAATGCTACAAAAGAATATTTAGAAGGAGAAGGATTAAATAAAGAGACTAGTTCAGATACAAATACTGATAATATAGACAATGATGATGTAGAATATAATGATGTTGTAGATTATGGCTATAAGCATTTATCAAAAAGTAATTCTATTTCAAAAACAGAAACAGAAGACAAACGAAAGAATTTTTTGAAGGTAAAACACACCCTAATTAGTGAAGCACTTATAGACAATCAAGTATCTCGCTTAGAACAACTTAGTGATAAAAAAATGATAGAATTAAATCAGAAACTGAGTGAAGCATTTATTACTGTTGTTTTTAATCAAACCAAGGTAGAGCCTCATGTAATGGCATACTTTACAGGAACAAAAGATCTTAAAAAATTTGAAACAGCACTCATGGAACAAGCAAAATACCACGTTCCTGCTTCTATAAAACTGGCTCAATCTGCTTTAGAAACAGCTTATGGACAGCGAATTGTGAATAATAATTATTTTGGAATAAAAGATAAAAGAGGAAAAACAAAAGCTATAACTACAACAGAATATTATACAGCAGCAGAATATAAAGCCAATAAAAGTAAGATAGTAAGTTCAAAAATTATTCAGAAAGATGGAAAAACACTTTATAAATGTCTGATAAAAGATAGCTTTGCTGATTATACTTCGCCTTGGGAATCATTTAGAGCGCATTCCATTTTTTTGAATGAAAGCAAACGTTATTCTCCCTTATTTACAAAAGGAAAAAACTATGAAGATTGGGCTGACAAAATTGGTTCTACCAAATATGGGGGTGTAGGTTATGCAACCTCTCCTATTTATGGTGAGCTTTTGAAGAAAATTATCAAGAGATATAATCTTGATTTATTAGATTATTAATTTTTATCTAACTACTTTCAAAACAGTCATTTTACTTGTTTTACTATCTTGAATATGCAAAATATACATTCCTTTTGAAAGACTAGAAACTGAAATTATATTCTGATTTTGATTCAAATTATGTATTCCCTTCAAAACACCTATACTAGAATAAATTTTTACTTGAACTGGATTTTGTAAGACAAATTTCCATTCATTTTGAAAAGACACAAGTTTTATTTCTTTAGTATCATTTTTTTCTACCTGTACAACTACGACAGGAGAATAAGTAAAATTGCCATTTGTATCTATTTGTTTCAAACGATAATAAATATTTTCATTTGACGAAGTTAGACTCAAAGTATTATCTGTAAGATTATCTATAAAAGAATATTTTCTCTCTTTGTTGGGTTCTTGATTATTGTTTTGAGATGAAACTTGAGTAATTATTTTAAAATCAGTTCCCGAAAATGAGCGTTCTATCTGAAAATATTGATTATCCAATTCAAACACTGTTTCCCAGTTTATGTAAACACTGTTATTAGTTTCTTTATTAGCTGTAAATGAGCTAAGTGTAATTGGTAAAATTGTTGGCACACAAGTACAGTTAGATACATTTGGTCCTATATTTCCTCCATTTGAATCAAAACTTCCTCCATTGCTAGATGAAGTATCACAAATATCTACATTACTACCATCTGTGCCTACATTTCCACTGCCATTATTTACTGAAGAACCTGCAATATTGATTCTACCACAACTTCCTAGAGCTACTATATCACCATTATTTGCAAAAGCTCCTCCTACTGACACAACTGAGTTGTCAACCGTTATATTGCCATTACCATTATTAGTAAAACTTCCTCCAATAGTAGTATCTCCACCAAACTCCATATCTCCATTATTTTGTACGGCTCCAGAAATTGTTCCTCCAGAACCAAATACAATAGAGCCACCACTATTATTAGTTACATTTACAGCAGAAGTTGTTCCTCCTATTACGACATCTCCACCTGTCGTTATATTTATGGCATCCATATCTCCACCTACATTCAAAACTGAATTATTTCCTCCTGTATAATTACCAGTAGAGAAATCTCCTGTTATATTGATAGTTCCATTATTATCATTTTGTGTATTTCCTGTAACTGTTACATCAGTTGTACTTGTAAAAACACTGTTGTTTCCAACAGTAAGTGAGCCTACTGAAAAATTCCCAAAATTATTAAAACTATTATTATTACCTAGGTTTAAATTCTTATTCCAAGTTCCATAATTTTCAAAACTATTGTTAGTTCCATTCAAATTCATATTTATTGAATTAGAAACTGTTGTATTTGAAGAGACACAAAGAGTTCCGTTCCCAGAAAAATCAATATTTCCAGTAAAAGTACCAGTAAAAGTAAGACAAACTTTTTCACCAGAAGCAACCGAAAAACTAACATTTGTTGAAATGACTCTATCACAACCTGTGCATTGAGCAGAAACTTGTGAAGAAATTAAAGATAAAGGAATAAAAAGTAATAAGTAGTAAAATAGTTTCATAGTTGGAATGGTATTTTAATTAACTTAATTAATTAAATATAGTTTTTTGAATTATTCTAAGTTACAAAGATATGCAGATTTACATAAAAGTAAGAGTAATAGTAAAATAACGCATAAATCTGTATATCAGATACATTGTTTTAAAAAAAATATTGCTTTTACTGGTCATTTGATATATATACTATAAACCAATAAAACTAGTATTTTCTATTTTTATCTCTACTAAAAATTAGGTATTAAATTATGTTATTTATTATAGTAATCAATAATTTTAATAGCTTCTTCAAGTCTTTTATCATTAAGTTCTCCAATTTCAGAGTACTCAATGTTTCTTTTTTCTAATTCTTGTTTCATTTTTTTATAAAAAAACTGCCTTCCTTCGTCATTTGTTCTTTGTTTATCAAACTCCCACTTCGTGTTGGGTTTTAATAAAAGATAGTGTGAATAGAGTTGATTTTGAATAGCTTTATCTAACCAAAAAGGAACTCTTTTGTAAATATATTTTGAATATACATAAGTAGTTAGCAAATTTGTATCTAAAAAATAGAAAGAATTGTTGTGCGAAATAGCTAGATTTTTTATTTGATTTTCACTACAAAGCTGCCCTATTGCAATCGGCTCTACATCATCAAAAGTAAGTGAATTTGTATCCTCATACTTTGCATATTTCATTTTTATATCTAAATATAATCTTGAAAATTCAGGATTTGAAAATACCCCATAATAGTTTTCTAGTTCTTTTGTCAATGTAGATTTTCCAGAAGATTCTGCCCCAAAAACAACTATACTTTTAGGATTTTCGTTACTAGGTCTAGTAATTGTTGTACTTTTTTGTTTAAATTGATTATCTTTCATGTAAATTGTTGAATCTATTTTTATTTTATTGAGTTTATAACCAAATTGAATCTCAATAAAAATACTAAATTATTTTTATGGATTTTTCTCAAAAAATCATCTTTTTTTAAAGAGTAAAACCAAATTAACAAAAAGCCAAACTGATAGTTTTTACTTACAGTATTAGTTTGCTCCTTAGCCATTCACTAAATAAAACTATAAATTTAAGTCTTATGCAGTATTATTTTTCAAACTATTTTTTAAAAAATCCCTATAGACATCAAACTCTAATTATTTTGTTTTTGATTATTTTTGTAGGTAGCAGTTTTCCTGTTTTTTCTTGGGCTTCTTCTCCTTTAGATACTACTTTAGTTATTGAGAAAGATATTTATCCAAAAATAGTAGACAGACAAGAACGTCTTATTGAAGGCAAGAAATATGTTTTTGCAACCATTAATGAACGTAAAGGAATGGTGGCTCTTTCAGGGAATTTTTTGAGTGAAATGGCTCATGCTGCTGGCATAGAGGTTACTGACTTTTTGGATTGGAATGACATGAAACCTACTGATGCCATCAAAACAGGACAAGTTTATTATCTTCAAGAAAAAGGAAATAGAGCTAAAGATGTTGCTACACATGTATTGATGGATAAAGAAACTCTTTGGGATGTTTCTCAAAAATATGCAATGCGTTACAAATATTTATTGAAATATAATCGTTTGGATGAAGATGATAAAGTAAAAGTAGGAAGAGTTCTATGGATTCAGACTAAAAGACCTAAAAGAATTCCTGTCGAAGTAAGAGATGTTACTCCAATTGTGGCAAGTTTTGATGAAAGCGAGGAAGAAGAAACAGCAGCAGACCCAGAACTAATGGCAGAATGGGAAGAACTCAAAAAGACAGAATTAGCTGGAGTAGATAATAATGAGAAAAATAATGCAACCACTACAACAGTTGTAAAAACTGAAAATAATAATCCAACTAAAACCACTACTTCAGAGCAAGGTTCTTTCGCTGAATTTGATAATGATAAAGGCACAGACGGAGTTATTATTACAGAAAAAACAGACGCTAAGAAAAATGCAGAAACCACTACTACTAATGTTGTGAAGTATCATACTGTAGCAGAAGCAGAAAGTTTGTATGATGTCTCCAAAAAATATAATGTCGTAATGTCAAAACTAAAAGAATGGAATAGTTTACCTGATTACACTACTTATACTGGGCAAAAACTTATTGTTAGTCAGCCAAATATCAGCAAAGAAGACAAAGTATATGATGGAAGTTTAGTTACCGAAAAAACAGATACAAAAACAACTACTTCATCAGACAAGAAAGTAGTCGTCAAGCAAAATGCAAATGGAGAATTTGTAACTTTTTTAGATTCTTCAGGTGTACTCTTGCCTACTCCTCAGCAAGATTTTCGTCCAGTTGAGCCTTCTCTCACTACTACAAATTCAGATTATCATATTGTAGAAAAAGATGAAACTCTTTGGTCGATTGCAAGAAAATATAATTTGAATCCAAAAGATGTAATTCGTTGGAATGGATTTATTGTAGGAGATAATATTGATGTAGGAGACAAAATCATTCTCAAATCTAGTTTGGCAGTTCCAGCAGGTTCTAGAGTTGAAATAGAAAAAAATAATTCTACTAATAATTCTAGTGGAAATAATGCAACAGCAGCAGGAGGCTCAGAATTTAAAGACCCTACTTTGATTGACCCTGCAATTAGTAATGGAGTCAATCAAGTAAATACTGCTTCTAGTCAAGTTAAAACAAACCCTTCTACACTTACTAGAGAAGAAATTATAAAGATTGGAGGAAATCCTGACAAGGCAGGCACAAAAGGTTATGATGCTATGGGATTTGAGGTTGCAATGGTAAATACAGACACAATAAAAACCAAAATTGAAGAGATAGAAACAAAAGCAGAAATTTATGTGGTAAAGCCACAAGATATGCTTGGCAAAATTGCTCAAAAATTTAATATAACTACAAAAGAAATGATGGCGTGGAATCCAAAAATTCCTGCAAATGGAACAATTTATAAAGGGGATACACTTTTTGTTTCGAAGCCAAAAACTACTGTAACTGTTGTAGAAGAAACAAAAAATCAAGCAACAGCAACAGTCTATCCAGTAGAGTATTATGGTGCAGGTTTTCATGCTGTTCAGCCAAATGAAAATGTATATAATTTGAGTGAAAAATATGGTGTTCCTGTGGCTAATATTTGGAAGTGGAATAAGTTAGAAACAACTGTAATTGACCTTCCTGTGGGCAAGAAAATGATTGTGAATGAGGGAGTTTTGCAAATGGCAAATAACGATACTGCAATTTCTTCACAGACAAAACAAAATATAACTACTGATGCTACAACGAAAGTAAATTATGATTATCATAGTGTAGCAAAAGGAGAAACACTTTTTTCTATTGCTCAGAAATATAACCTTTCAACGGCACAAGTAAGAGAATGGAATAATCGTCAAGGCGATTTGGTCTATGAAGGAGAAAAATTGATTATAGGAATAAAATAATTCTCAAGTTTTTGTACAAAAAATAGCCATTTTGTTTATAACAAAATGGCTATTTTTTTTGGTAAATTATTTTCAATAACTCTCAGAAATTGTTGTTTCTTTTTCTTGTTTTTCTTCATTGGTAGCTTCTACATTTCCACTAATTGCCACAAAAATTTGATTTTCTTCTATAAAATTACGTTTTTCAAAAAGTTCTGATAAAAGAATTTTGCCAATAATATAATTTTCATTTTCTATCAAAATTTCTTTAAAATCAATATTTTGAAGAAGTTCTTTTTTACTCAAGTTTTCATCAAAACGCAAATAAACCTCTGCTAAAGCTTTTCTAGTTGATGAAAATTCAGTCGTTGTTGGGATCTCGACAGCGACATTTTTTACTTTTCTATATTCATACTGATAATCGTAACGCAGCGCAGAAATATCTGAAAGAACTGCTGAGCCTGTTGGATGTCCTCCTGCTCCTTTTCCTATAAAAGTTTGTTTATCAGAAAATGCAGCTTCTACCAAAACAGCATTATTTTCATTTTCTACATTATAGAGGGGATTTTCTGCATCAATAAAAGTAGGCAAAACATAAAGTAAAAGTTGATTATCCTTCGCCTTCCTATTTTTTGATGATTGAATACGTGAAATATTAGCTACTAATTTTACTTTGAAATTCGTAGTTCTTTGATTATTATCATTACTTATACTATAATTTGCAGCAAAATCAATATCTTCTTTCTTGAGATTATTAATTCCGAGTCTAAGTATTTCATCTGGATTTACAAAAATTCCATACGCTTGTGCAGCCAAAAGACAAAGTTTATAAGTGGGGTCAAAACCTACTACATCAAGTGTTGGGTCAGCTTCGGCAAAACCTAAATCTTGTGCTTGTTTCAAAGCAACATCATAAGTCAGATTTTCATTAGCAATTTTTGATAAAATATAATTCGAAGAACCATTAAAAATTCCACTTACAGAATATAGAAGCTCATTATCATAATATTCAGCCAACGTTCTGACAATCGGAATACTTCCACACGCAGCAGCTTCATATAAAAGTGAAGTTCCTGTTTCTTTCTGAATCTTTACTAATTCTTCCAAATGCAGAGCAAGCATTTTTTTGTTTGCTGTAACTACATTTTTACCACTTAGCAATGCTTTTTTTACAATTTGATAGGCTTCTTCTGCATCAGAAATAAGTTCTACAACAAGATTTATTTCTTCATTTTCTAGAATTTCATTTTTATCATACGTAAAAAAGGAAGAATCTATCTCACGTTTTTTTTCTTTATTTTTTACACAAATTTTCAAAATCTGTGCTTCAAATCCTGTATTTTCGGTGTTGTTTTGAAGAATATCGTGCAGTCCTTTTCCGACACAACCAAATCCAAACAAACCAATTTTTAATATTTTTTTCATATTAGTATTTTTTAAACCCTAAGGGTCTTGGAGACCCTTAGGGTTTTGTTGAGAATAATATTATCTAATAAAATTTCACCTAGTTTTTCTCCTTCCAACAAAAAACCATCATGTCCGTAAGGAGATTTTATTTCAAAATAGCTTGAGTTAGGAATATATTTTGCTAAAAGTTGTTGGTCTTCAGAAGGAAACAAAACGTCATTTGTAATGCTTACCACAACTGTTTTTGCTTGAATTTTTGAAAGAGCTTTTTCAACTCCTCCTCTATTTCTTCCAACATCATGCGAATCCATTGCCTTGGAAAGATTGTAATAGGCAAAAGCATCAAAACGCTGGGCTAATTTTTCACCTTGATAAACTTGATAGGATTCAGAACTAAAATTTTGTGTTCTGCCATCATTATCTGTTTGTGTCAAATTGTAGGCTTCATAATTTCGATAAGATAAAAGTGCAATACTACGAGCTACTTTCATTCCATTTAATCCTGCTTTCGGGTTTGATTCTTTCCATGTAGAATCACTTTCTATTGCTTGACGTTGAGTAGAATTAAAGGCAATTCCCCACGCTGAATGTTTTGAACTGGTAGCAATGAGAGCCAAATTTTCGATTAAATTGGGTTCTTTTATTGCCCATTCCATCGCTTGTTGTCCTCCCATAGAACCACCGATACAGAGCCAAATTTTATCAAACCCTAATTTTGACTGCAATTCTTTTCTAAGTAAATCTATACCATTTACAATATCACGAATGGTAAAAAAAGGAAAATCATGATAAAACGGTTGTCCTGTTTTTGGATTTTCTGAAAGTGCATTGGTAGAACCATAACACGAACCCAAAATATTGACACAGATAATAAAATGTTCTTCTTTGTTAATTGTCTTGTTTTCTCCTACTAAAATATCCCACCATTCCAACGGATTACTATTTGCCGTCAGCGCATGACAAATCCAAACGACATTATCTTTTTTGTCGTTTATTTTTCCAAAAGTATGATAAGCAAGACGAAGCAAAGGCAAAGATTGCCCACTTTCTAAGGCAAATTCAGAATCAGAATCAAAATAATTTAGCATAGGATAGTTTTATAAAAACAAAAGACAGAATTTTAAAAAGTAGGTTAAAGGCTTGACTTTTAGTTGTTTATAAGAATATCAATACAGTCAAAGGCAAACCTTTGCCCTACGAATACAGTAATTTTTATTGTAAAATCAATGCAGCAGCCGTTAGATTTGTAGTTTCATCAATCAAAATTGCTCCTCCGTTGGTTCTTAATTCTTTGTACGAATCAAAAACTAAAGGCGATGCTGTTTTGATTTCTAACTTTCCAATTTCATTTAATTGAATTGTTTTTGCGCCTGTTTCTTTCTCTAATGTATTGATATTGAGCTTATAATCAATATTTTTTATTACACAACGTACCGTTCGGCTATTGTGTTGTAATAAATATTTCCCTCCAACTTGTAAGTCTTTGGTATCCATCCAGCAAAAAAGACTTTCTATATTTTGAGTAACAGTTGGAGCATTTTGTTCTCCTACAATCGTATCTCCTCTACTAATATCAATCTCATCTTCAAGATGTAAAACAACACTTTGCCCTGCCGAAACTTCTTGTACTTCCTTTAAGTTATGCTCAATTGCTTTTATTTTGGTACGAATTCCAGAAGGTTGTATCAAAACAGTATCTCCTTTTTTGAAAATTCCACTTCCTACTTTTCCTGCATAGCCTCTATAATCATGAAATTCTTCACTTTGAGGACGCAAAACATATTGAACTGACAAACGAGGATGAGTAAGATTTTCGTTTTGCTTAATTTCTACATTTTCAAGATACTCTAGCAATGTGTCGCCTTGATACCAGTTCATAACCACAGCACTTCTATCAACAATATTTTCTCCACTCAGCGCAGAAATAGGTATAAATTCTACATTTGAGAGTCCTAAAGATTCTTGTATGGCTTGGTAATCTTCTTTGATTTGATTGAAAACTGTTTCGCTAAAACCAACCAAATCCATTTTATTGATAGCCACCACGACATGAGGGATATTCAAAAGTGACGCAATCAAAGAATGACGACGAGTTTGTTCGATAACACCTTTTCGTGCATCAATCAAAATAATGGCAAGGTCAGAATTTGAAGCTCCCGTAACCATGTTGCGTGTGTACTGCACATGACCAGGAGCATCAGCGATGATAAACTTGCGTTTTGGCGTAGAAAAATATTTGTAAGCCACATCTATCGTAATTCCTTGTTCACGCTCGGCACGCAAACCATCCGTAAGAATTGCTAAATCTATTTCTCCATTTTCTTTGTTTTTGGATTGTTTGCTAATGGCTTCTAATTGGTCTGTCAGAATAGATTTTGAATCGTATAAAAGGCGACCTATAAGTGTACTTTTGCCATCATCTACGCTTCCTGCCGTAATAAATCGTAAAATATCCATAGTTTTTTTGAATTTAGATAATTGTAATTTTTTTAGTAATTCTTCATTTACACCGAACTGTTCCCTTTGAGGGAACAGTTCGGTAAAGCATAACATTTTTAGAAATACCCATTTTTCTTTCTATCTTCCATCGCAGCTTCTGAAACTTTGTCATCAATGCGTGTTTCTCCTCTTTCACTAATTCTGGAAGCGATAATTTCATTGATTACATCATCAAGTGTTGAGGCTTCGGAAGGAACAGCAGCCGTACATGTCATATCTCCTACGGTACGATAACGGACTTTTTCTGTAACAATCACGTCATTTTCATCAATCTGAATAAAATCCGAAACGGCTACTAACTGCTTTTCTGATGTAAAAACACATTCACGCAAATGCGAAAAATAAATTGGCGGCAAAGCGATATTTTCTCTTTTGATATAATTCCAAATATCTAATTCTGTCCAATTACTAATCGGAAAAACACGTACATTTTCGCCTTTACTAATTTTTCCATTATAGGTATTCCAAAGTTCTGGGCGTTGCAATTTGGGCTCCCATTGTCCAAACTCATCTCTTACTGAAAAAACACGTTCTTTTGCACGAGCTTTTTCTTCATCTCGTCTTGCTCCTCCAATACACGCATCAAAACCAAATTCTTCAATAGTTTCTAAAAGAGTATAAGTTTGTAAGCCGTTTCTGCTTGCAAATTTTCCTTTTGGTTCGGCTAAATTTTGAGCTTTGATAGTATCAGCTACATTCCTAACAATAAGTTTTTCTCCTATTTCTTTTGTAAAAGCATCTCTAAAAGCAAGTGCCTCTGGAAAATTATGTCCTGTATCAATATGGACTAAAGGAAAAGGAAATTTAGCAGGACGAAAGGCTTTAAGAGCCAAATGTACCAAGACAATAGAGTCTTTTCCACCACTAAATAATAAAGCAGGTTTTTCAAATTGTCCTGCTGTTTCACGTAAAATATGAATCGCTTCGGATTCTAATTGATCTAAATAGTTCATAGTTTTTTTTGTATAGTTGTCGTCAGTGAGGACACTGACAACGGCATTAGATTAAATTAGTAATTTATTTTGTGTGTTCATTTCCTCAGAACTGAATACACAATATTATTGATGTATTACATTCATAATTTTTAATTCGTAATTATTTCTTATTGATGCAATCCACATTCTTTTTTGGAACTATTTTCCCACCACCAACGCCCAGCACGAAAATCTTCGCCTTCTTTAATGGCACGAGTACAGGGTTTACAACCAATACTTACAAAACCTTTATCATGCAGAGGGTTGTAAGGTATTTGATAGATATTAATTCGTTTTTCTACATCTTCAAAATTCCAATGTAGCAAAGGATGAACTTTAAGCATTTTATGCGCTTCGTCCCATTCAAAAAGAGGCATGTTTTGTCTATTTTCTGAATGTTCTGCCCGAATTCCTGTTACCCAAATCGTATAATTTTCTAAAGCACGATTGAGAGGTTCTACTTTTCGGATAAAACAACATTCTTTTCTATTTTCGACAGATTCATAAAAACTAAACTTGCCTTTTTCGTTTTCTAATTCTTCAACTTTAGTTTGATTAGGCTCAAAAACAGTTATTTTTTGGTTGTACTTATGTTGAGTTTGTTCTAAAAGTTGTTCTGTTTCCTCAAATAACCTTCCTGTTTGAAGTGTGAAAATATCAATAGGAATTTCATTTTTAAAGATAAAATGAGTGATGAGTTGGTCTTCAATTCCTAAACTTGTCGAAAAACATACTTTTTGAGGGAATTTTTCAGCTAGAATTTTAAGTAGTTCTAAAGGAAATAATTCTCTATGAAGCTCAGTTTCTGCAAAAGCTAAAATTTCTTTTTTTGTCATAATTTTGAAAGATTATTTTTTTCCTCGTTGACGGCTGCATTTGAGCCTCAACGACGGTTTATTTATTTACTTTTTAACCGTCAACGAGGCGTTGCCGTCGTTGAGGACTTTAAAAACGCTATACATATTTCATCAAGATTTTGACGCTTGATAAAATCACTAATAAGGCTACAAGTATCATCATAGGTTTGCGAGGAATTTTTTTAGTGAGTCTACTTCCTAGTGGTGCAGCCACAACACCTCCCAAAATCAGACCTGCAATAACATACCAATGACTCACTCCAATACTGAAAAAAAGCACTGTCGAAGAAATAAAATTGATAAAAAACTTAGCTAGACTAGATGTTCCGACAACATAGCTTACTCCTTTTCTTTTGCTCATCAGTGAAGAGGTTACGATAGGTCCCCAGCCACTTCCAGAAAAAGCTGCTGCAAAACCTCCTACTATTCCCAAAAGTCCTAGATGTTTGGATTTTTTAGTTATAGAATCTGACCTAAACGATACCACTAACAAGCGCAATCCTACAAACAAGGTATAAATTGCCAAGAGCAAATAAGCCAGTTGATTGTATTTATCACCCAAATAAATGAGTAAAAGTGCGCCACTAACTGCGCCTATCATTCCAAAACCAACAAGCCAGTAGAGCATTTTTTTATTGACATTTCCGAAACGATAATGTGAATATCCACTGATGGCATTCGAAAATACACCTGACATATTTACACTACTACTAATGGCAGGAAGAGCAATTCCTCCCCACATCATAGCTGTAGCACAGACCACACAATAGCCCATTCCGATACTTCCATTAACAAGTTGTGCCAAAAATCCAATCGCTATCATCTCAAAAAACTCTGTCGGAATCTGAAAAACAAAAGTTTGTAACTCATTCGCAGACACAAAAACTGAAAGTCCATAGCCAATAAAAAAAGTCAGAAAAGCAATAGAAATTACCCAAGTGAGTCGTATATATTTTTTTGACTGAGGAGTTATTTCAAGCGTTTCAATAGGTTCTACTGTTTCTATTTTTGGATTGTTTGGTTCTATTTCACTTTGAGCAGGAATTGCATTCAAAGATTTTGTTATTTTGCTAAGCTGGAAGAGTTTATTTTGAAAGTCTCCTTTGAGTGTATTTCGGTAGTCGTGCAATTCCAAAATTGTTTCATCAATCGTTTCTGGAAGTGCTTCCTCAAAATATTCTCTCATTCGACGAGCAAGAATAGGCGATTTTCCATTGGTAGAAATGGCAATTTTTAGATTTCCTTTTTGGATAATCGAACCCAAATAAAAATCACATAAATTTGGCTGGTCGGCTGCATTTCCTAAAAGTTTTCGCTCATTGGCTAAGGATTTTATATGTGCATTAATTTTTGAATCGTTTGTAGCAGAAATAACTAGCTCAACATCATCCAAATCACTTGGTTCGAATGCTCTTTCTGCATATTCAATGTGTGGATAAGCTGCCAATATTTCATACATTTCTGGAAAAATTTCAGTAGCTATGAGCTTAATATGTGCTGTTGGATTCTGTTTGAGAAGTGTCCTTATTTTCTCAATACCAACATTTCCACCACCAACAAGCAAAAATCGTAAGCGTTCTGTTTTCAAGAAAATAGGAAAAAGTGTATTTGACATAGATGGTAAAAATGATAGGATAATTGGAATCAAAAATCGTCTGATTTAACCGTCGTTGAGGCTTCGCCATCAACGAGATTTTAATTTTAGCTACCTCAACGACGGCAAAGCCTCGTTGACGGTTGAAAAAAATTAATTAGCAGAAAAGAATTTTCTGTAACTGAAATCTCCAAAATTTTCATTTGGTTTTCTTTCGTTTACATATTGAGAAAATAGGCTGTCTATTTCGGTAAGAATTTCAGATTCACTCAATTTTTCTTTGTAGAGTTGATTTAATCTTTCTCCGTAACGGTCGCCACCAAGCATAAAATTATACTGTTCTGGAGCAGTTCCGATAAAGCCTAATTCGGAAACATACGAACGCCCACAACCATTTGGACAACCTGTCATTCTGATACTTAACTCCTCTTCTTGAAGTCCATATTTTTCCAATAAAGGTTCTATTTTAGAAACTAATTTTGGTAAATATCGCTGTGCTTCTGCCAAAGCTAAAGGACAAGTAGGCAAGGCAACACACGCCATAGAATTTTTACGCAAAACACTATCTTGCTTTTCTATTGCAAACTTTTCGATTAGATTTTCAACTTTAGATTTGTTTGCTTCACTTATTTCTCCCAAAATCAAATTTTGATTACAGGTAAAAATGAAATTCGAAATGTCTAATTGAGCCACTTGATGCAAAAATTCTTTTTGATACGATTTTACTCCTCCATTTTCTACGAAAAGTGTATAAAACCATTTACCTTCATGATTTTGCTGCCAACCATACAAATCTGAACGTTCTGTAAATTTGTATTCTTTTGCTGGTAGAAATTCAAAACCGATACGCTTTTCAAGTTCTTTTTTGAAATTTTCTACTCCCATTTTGTCAATCGTATATTTCAAACGAGCTTGTTTTCTATCCGAACGATTACCAAAATCTCTCTGAATCGTCAGCACTTCATAAGCAGCTTTCAATATTTTTTCTTCGCTATCCAAAAATCCTAAAACAGTTCCCAAACGAGAATACGTATTTGGATTTCCAAAAGTAGCCGACAAACCACCACCAACTGCCACATTAAATCCTTTCAATTCATTGTCTTCAATGTGTGCAATCAGTCCCAAATCATTCGAAAAAACATCTACATCATTTGAAGGAGGAATGGCAATCGCAATCTTGAATTTTCTAGGCAAATAACGGTCTTCATACAAAGGGTCAGCTTCTTTAGAACGCTCATAGACTTTTTCATCATCTATCCAAACCTCATAATACGATTGTGTTTTTGGCAATAATAACGTAGAAATTTTATTACCATATTCATATATTTCTTGATGCAAAGGAGAAACTTTTGGATGTGCGCTGACCATCACATTACGATTTACATCGCCACAAGCTGCAATAGAATCTAATTTTGCCAAATTAAAGGCTTGGAGAGTTGGCTGTAATTGATTTTTCAAAACACCATGTAATTGCAATGTTTGGCGAGTTGTAATTTTGAGAACGCCTGTTCCATATTGCTCCGAAATTTCGTGAATAGCAAGCCACTTTTTCGAATCAATTGCTCCCCCCGGAATACGCAGACGAATCATAAACGAATATAATTTGTCTAATTTTTTGGCTGCACGTTCGGCACGACGGTCTCGGTCGTCTTGCACATACATACCGTGAAACTTTACTAAACCTTCGTCATCTGGACGAACATTTCCAGTAAAATTGTCTTTCAAACTTTCTTTTATTGTTCCACGAAGTCCGTCGCTACCCGTCTTTATGGTTTCTAATGGAGATAATTTATTGCTCATTTTTGATTAGTGTTTTAGTGATTTAATGTGCAGTGTGTTCGTTTCCTCAGAAACGAACATATACGCTTTCTCAGAAGCGTCATGCTTGTGTTAGTCAAATCACGCTTCTGAGGAAGCGTTTCATTCAGTTCTGAGGAACTGAACGTACTCAATACACATCTTTTTGATATTTGCCTTGCTCTTCCAAATCTTGCAAAATCTGTTTTGCTGTTTGTGTATCTACATTTCTTTGCTCAGAAATAATCTGAATCAATGTATTTTCTACATCTTGACTCATCGGATTTTTTTGTCCACATACATACAAAACTGCTCCTTCTTCTAGCCATTGATTGACTTCTTTTGCATTCTGTTTCAAACGATGTTGAACATAAATTTTTTCGGATTGGTCTCTTGAAAAAGCTGCATCAAACTTTGTAAGTAAACCTGTTGCAATCCATTCTTGAATCTCGGTTTGATAATAAAAATCTAGTGTAAAATGCTGTTCTCCAAAGAATAACCAGTTTTCACCTTCACTTCCAGTTGCATCTCTTTGAGCTAAAAAACTGCGAAAAGGAGCAATTCCTGTTCCTGCACCAATCATAATAATGGGTGTATTTTCAGTTGGAAGACGGAAATTAGAATTGGAATGAATATAAAAATCAAATTCAGTTTCTAGTGGAAAATCTGCCAAAAATTGCGAAGTTAAACCTGTTTTGAAGTCATTTTCTACCTTGAATTTATCTAAAGTAACTGTCAAATGAACTTCCCCTTTATTAATATCATCGTCGTCATCTTGATGCGCTTCCGAAGAAGAAGAAATAGAATACAAACGAGGAGCAATCGGCAATAAAATTTCTAATATTGAATCAATTTTGAGACTTGAAAAAGCAGGATTTTGTGTCAAAATATCAATCAAATCCGTTTTATCACTTTGTATTTCAAAATTATCTACATTTATTAATTTCAAAATTTTGGTAATAGAATTTTTACTCAATCCTTTTATATTTCTGATTTTGAGCCAGTCGTAAAGTGTTTTGTTTTCTCCTTTAAGAGTCAAAAAACGATTTGCATCTTCTTGAAAATAAGTAAGGATTTTATCAATATCTGTATCACTATTTTTGGCAATAACTCCCAAAGCATCTCCAGATTGATAGGCAACTCTTTCATTAGTTGCAATTTCGATATGATACGTTTCTTTGTTCGAACCTCTATCATTTAAAATTACTTTATGAAAAATTTTGCCTTTATAATTCTTCTTAACTGATGAAACTGCTGTTGAGGGAACAGATAAAATCTCATTTTCTACAACTGAATTATTTTGCCACTTCTGAAAAACAAATTGTAAGTCTTGTTCCCACTTTTTAGCAACTGGCACAAAATCTACATCTGACTTTACTAGAGATAAAATTCTTTGAGCTTGTTTTTTTTCAAAAAGTGTATCTATCAAATTTCCAGCTTCACAAAAAAGAGGATACGAAGAATCTCCCAACGCAAAAACAGCGTAATTTAGATGAGAAAAATTTTCTTTTGAACTATTCAATTTGTCATAAAAAGCCTTTGCATTTTGTGGTAATTCGCCTTCACCTTGTGTGCTGATGACAAACAAAACAAAATCTTCTTTTGCTAGTTTTTTTATATCGTAGCCAAATACGTCAGCCACTTTGGCTTTAATTTTTGACTTTTTGAAAGAAGTAAGTAACCCAGTAGCCACTTTTTTGGCATTTCCTGTTTCTGTTCCATATAGAATTAATGGTTTTAGTGTTTTGACAGGAAGTGAATTTGGTTTATTTTCAATGGTATTTTGAGAAACATTCTGACGGTCTGAAAAACCTGCCAAATATCCTTTTGTCCAAATCAGTTCCTCATGAGAAACATTTTGCACAAATTCTTGTAATACCGATAATTTAGATTCAGACAGCATATTTATAAGTGTTTTTGTGATTGTCAAAATAAGATTCTACAAAAGAAGAAGCAGGAAAAGGCGTTTGTTTTTCTTCTAACCAAGCAAATTCGTGATGCAAATTCACTACTTTTCCTACAATAATTAGAGTAGGAACATGCTCAAATTCTGGTAGCGTTTTGTACTTCAATTCTTCAAAAAAAAAGACCGTTGTTTTTTGCTCTGGCGTAGTAGCTTGCTGAATAATGGCTATGCCTTTTGATGTATCAATTCCATTTTTCAAAAACTGATTTGTGAGCTTTTCCAATTTCAAACCACTCATATAAAAGACAAGTGTGTCCTTTGTTTCTGCCCAATCCGTCCATTCTTTTTGCGTAATATGATTGAGATTATACAAAGTCAGAAACCGAACACCTCTTGAATGATTGCGAGCTGTCAGAGGAATAGCCGAATAAGCAGCAGCTCCAAAAGCAGCCGAAACACCCGGAATAATTTGATAGGGAATGTCATTTTTTTTCAATATTTTGAGTTCATCTAAAATATTAGAAAACAAAGAAGCATCTCCTCCTTTTAATCTCAAAACCTGTTTTCCTTGCAAGGCATATTCTACCATCAATAAATTAATTTCCTCTTGTGGTGTATGAATTCCTTTGCTGCACTGCTTTCCTACATAAATAATTTGAGCATCTTTTCGTGCTTCTTTTTCAATCAAAAAAGGTGAAACCAAACGGTCTGTCAAGATTATGTCTGCCTTTTGTAGTGCTTTTAGAGCTTTTAGTGTGATGAGTTCAGGGTCTCCCGAACCTGCTCCTGCTAGAGTTACGTATCCTTTAATCATAGTTTTTCTGATTATTTTTGAATTATTTTTTAGAAAAAAGTTCAATAAAGGCAGTAGTAAAGAGCCTCAACAAAAGAAGATTCTTGAAAATCCTTTTGTAATTTTTGCTTTTTCTAAAATGATGGATTGAAAGTTTTTTGAGGTTAGAAAATAGAAGTCAAAGTCAGATAGATTATCCGACCATTGACACTATTTTTCTGATAGCTGATTGGTTGTTTTTGTATCACAGACTTCCTAGTCTGTGCAATTTTTTAATTCAAAGAAGCTACAAAAAGATTTTTTTCAATCTGCAAAGAAACAGGCGTTTGATTTTGCAAATTATCTCCTACTGGGCAACGTCTTTCAATTTCGTATAACCATCCTAATAATTCAGTTTCAGTAGCAGTAGTTTGAGGTTTCAGACTAACTTCAATGCGATGAAAACCTGCTCGTTCTGTTGTATTTTCTCCTAAAAGTTTAGAAGGATTAAGCTCTCCAGAAACATTTATTTCTAGTTTTTTGAGTACAATATTAAGTTCTTGAGCAACTATATGAGCTACCACATTCAGACAACCTGCATAGCCAGCCAAAATATATTCGACAGGGTTTGGGTATTCATTTGTTCCACCTAATTCAATAGGCTCGTCGATGGTGAGTTCGAATTCTCGGCTTTTTCCTGTGAATTTTGCTGAGCTTTTATTGACTCCTTGAAATGAGAAAGAAAGTATAGACATTTTTTCGTAAATTTGAAAGATTGAAATAAGTAAAACACAAAGAGGCTGCAACCTCGTTTTATGCAAATGATAATCAGAACCTTGTTTTCTAGCCAAAACAAGGTTTTTTTATGCAAACCTATAAGGTTTTCAAAAACCTTATAGGTTTGAACGGCTTGAACTAAGCCAAAACAGGAGCAAATACTTTTTCAAACGCATTGATAAAATCGCCTTTGATGTCGTCAATGTATTCAATACCTACCGAAACTCTCAATAAAGTTGGATGTACACCTGCTTTTAATTGGTCTGAATCGGAAAGTTGCTGATGTGTAGTTGAAGCTGGATGAATAATAAGCGTTTTTGCATCACCTACATTTGCCAAATGACTAACAAGCTCTAAGCTATTTACAAATTTTTCAGCATTTTCTTTTCCTCCTTTGATTTGGAAAGATAAAACTCCACCAAAACCATTTTTCAAATATTTTTTTGCTAATTCGTTATATGGACTACTTTCCAATCCTGGGTAATTTACTTTTTCTACTAATTCGTGGTTTTCTAACCATTTTGCAAGTGCAAGAGCATTTTCAACGTGGCGTTGAACACGCAGTGAAAGAGTTTCTAATCCTTGAAGTAATAAAAATGAATTAAAAGGACTAATTGCAGCACCAAAATCTCTTAAACCTTCTACTCTAGCACGAATAGCAAAGGCAATATTTGGCAATCCTAGTGGGTTTCCTTCTCCGAAAGTTTCCCAAAAATTAAGTCCGTGATAACCTTCTGATGGCTCAGAGAATTGTTTGAATTTACCGTTGCCCCAATTATAATTTCCTCCATCAATGATAACTCCTCCAATACTTGTTCCGTGTCCACCAATCCATTTTGTAGCTGATGCTGTTACTACGTTTGCGCCATGTTCTAAAGGACGGAAAAGATAACCTGCTGCACCAAACGTATTATCGACAACCAATGGAATATCATATTTTTTTGCTAAAGCTGCAATTGCTTCAAAGTTTGGAATATTAAATTCTGGATTTCCGATTGTTTCTAAATAAATTGCTTTTGTTTTTTCATCAATTAGAGCTTCAAAAGCAGAAACTTCGCTACCTTCTGCAAAACGAGCTTCAATTCCGATGCGTTTGAAAGCTACTTTAAATTGATTGTAGCTACCACCATATAAGTAAGAAGTAGAAACAAAATTATCTCCAACTTCCAAAATATTATTGAGTGCTGTAAATTGTGCAGCTTGTCCAGATGCAACAGCAAGAGCAGCAACACCACCTTCAAGGGCAGCAATTCGCTTCTCAAAAACATCTGTGGTAGGATTCATGATACGGGTGTAAATATTACCAAACTCTTTGAGAGCAAACAGATTAGCTCCGTGTTCTGCGTTATTGAAAACATACGAAGTAGTTTGATAAATTGGAACGGCACGAGAGCCTGTTGTTGGATCAACTTCTTGTCCTGCATGAAGTTGTAGTGTATCGAAATGCAATGGTTTGTTTGACATAGTTTGTAGATTTTAGAGTGACAATTTGTAATATTATCGCTTTATAGAAAAATAAAGATTAGATTAAGTAGTATAAAATATACTTATTCTTTTTTTGTATAGATAAGTATATTTTAATAAAAATTGTAGGTACAATTATTTTTTTAATAGATTTTGTAAAATTTCAAGCTAAAATAAAATAATTTAGTTTTGCAGAGTTGCAAAAAAACATTCTCCTTTTAGGGAAAGTACAAAAAACAAGAAAATTAATAGAACCTAAGGAAGAAATTAACAGCAACAACAACAGCACATAACCTTTGGAGTGGCTATATGAGAAAAAGAATAAGTAAGAAAATTAGAGGCAATAGAAATTACCTTTGCATTTAATGATGTTGTGGTATTGGTTTGCTCAAGTAGTGAACTTGAGAAGGCGTTTTGTAGAATCTGTATAAACATGATAGTTAGAATTTATATGTCCTAAATTCTTTTTGAATTAATCTTAATTTCAAAAAGAAAAAATTTGATTTAGGCAGGAATTAGCACCTTGCTGTTAGCAGGTTGCCAGTACATCATTGAGCCTGTTCTCTCTGTACTTCTTTATAAATCTCATACACTTTGGTAAATCATATAAGTCTGATTTGACTAAGTGTAGTTGAAGTGTGATACAATGATACGATGAGTTTTTTTATTATCCAAATAAATCTACAAATTCAATGTTAAATAATTGTTAAACTCACTTTTTTAATCAAAAAAACACAAATAAATAGTATTAAAATTATATTTATTGATTAATAATTCAAAATAATAGAGTAAATATATAATCTGATAAAATAATTCTTTACAATAAAATTGTTCTGAACTTATTATATTGAAACAGGGCATTTTCACAAAAAAATATGAATTCGTCTTTGTTTATTCATTTCCTCATAAGTATTATTTATAAAAACATTAGACTTATGAGGAAACATTTTATTCAGTTCTGTGAACGACGTAGTCCTCAGCGAAGCTAAACTGAACATACTATTTTATAAACTCTATTTATTTACGATTCGACTTCAAAATATCTGCGACATCTACAAAAGTTTCTCCACCACCCGAAATAACAGGCAGTTTTCCATCCCATTTTTCGATAGCTTTCAATCTCAAAAGTTCGTCATCTAATGATAATTGAAGTAATTTTTGTGCGTCAGATTGTGCTTGCGCTCGTACTCTTTCTTGCTCGCCTTCTGTACGAATACGCTCCAAATCATTGAGAGCAGTTAATGCTTTTTGTTCTGCAATTTGTTTTAATTCAATAGCCGAGTTAAATTCTGGTGAAAAATTAAAATCTATAATTGAAAAATCAGTAACGATAATATTATTTTGAGCAAGACGCTTTTTTATATACTCGTATACGTCTTCTTTTACAGCAGGTCTTTTTGTAATCAATTCTTCAGCTGTATAACGAGCAGCAGCCGATTTTATAGATTCTTGGATAACGGGTTCAATAATGGTTCGCTTATAATCTAGTCCTAAATCTCTATAAATAACATTTGCTTTTTCTTTAGATAAAAAGAAATTAAGTGCTACTTTAGAAGTAACAGGTTGCAAATCTTTAGAAGAAGCAGATGCAGATGCTTCCATTTTCTGAACACGTACATCAAGCTGAATAACCGTCGAAACGAAAGGATTCACAGCATGCATTCCTTCGGGAAGTAAAATATCTTGAACTGCCCCAAAATTAGCCACTACACCAATTTGTCCAGATTCAACAACTACAAAAGTTCTGAATAAAAACACGAGAGCAACTATAATAACAACAAAAGTTCCGATTCCAAAAAAGACTGTTTTGGGAGATATTGAGGATTTATTTCTTGAATTAGCCATATATATTAAGGTGTTTTTTAGTAAAAGGTAATTTTGATTTATTATTTAAGCAATATAACGGAAAATAATTGATTTGGGTTAGTATTTTACTTTTCGTCCTCTCAAAATAGCTTTTGGTATAAAATATTAGTCTAAGTAAATAGAAAGTCAGAATTTAGAGTAAGTTATTCAATCACTCTAAAAAAACAGACAATAATGAAAAAACTAAAATTTACTATTTGGTATGTTCTTACCTTAGTTTTTTATGGAATGTGTATAACAATTTCATTTTCTCAAAATGCTACATCAATTAATAGAAAAAGAGCGGGAGGTTTGTATCTATTGCAAGGTTTTAGAAATCAAAATTTTTCTCAAATAAACTCCCAACTTAACTTTTCTGATTTTGCTTCTTCCAAAGAAATTACACACGTTTTTGGAGCAGGTGGTTATGGTTGGTTTGGTCGTTTCAAAGTAGGAGGGGAAGGAAATTATATCCAAAACTCAAATGCAGATAATAACAAAAATACTGATTTAAAAGGCTTTGGAGGAAATATTTATACAAGTTATTTACTCAATCCAAACTCTAAAATACATATTTTGCCTTTAATAGGATTAGGAGGAGAATCAATTATTTTATCATCAAATAGAAATAATTTAGTAGTTACAAATTTTTCACAAGCACTAGAACAAGCTCAAACGCTACAACTAAAAACAGGTAGTTTTTATCTCAAAACGACCTTACAATTTGAATACAAAGCACAAAGAAGTGTCATGGGTTTTCAAGTTGGTTATCAATATGCTCCTTCTCAAAAATGGCAAATTGCTAATCGTTCGTTTGAGAATGCTCCTTCTTCTACCCTTTCTAACTTATTTTTACAATTTAGTTTTGGTTTGGAATAGGAGAAATGAAGCCTCACAGTTGATAAAAATAATAACATTTAAACTTTACATAGTATGATTTTCACAAATATTATTCATAGTCCAGTAGGAACAGTTCATTTAATTGCTGCTATTATCGCTATGATAACAGGACTTTTTGTTATTTTGAAAGGACATAAAGGAAATAGCTCTCATAAAAAAATCGGTTACGTTTATGTAGTTGCTATGCTTTTTCTCAACGGAACTGCTTTTGGAATTTATAATTTTGGTTCTTTTTCTATGTTTCATTTCTTTTCTGTAATCAGTTTAATGAGTCTAACATTTGGAATGTTGCCCATGATTTTGAAATGGTCTAACAAAATACGTTTTCATTATCGTTTTATGAGCTGGTCAGTTGTGGGACTTTATGCTGCTTTTGTGGCAGAAGTTTTTACTCGTTTTATCCGTTTTGAGTTTTTTTGGGTAGTTGTAATGATTGGAACACTACTCGTTTCGATAGTAGGAGGCTATTTAATAGAAAAAAATGCAAAGAATTTTATAAAAAAATTTTAAAAAATGAATCAAAAGACTATCAATTTTCTAAAAAAACACAAAGGGCATATTCTTTTTTGGGTAGTGTATTCTGTCTTTTGGGCGATAGTTAGTTATGAAAAAGAAGCTCCTTTTTGGCAATTATTTTTGATAAATTTTTCTTTTTTAATTGGACATGCAGCAGCTTCATACATAGGAATTTATGTTTTGTTACCTCGTTATTTTCAGACTAAAAAGTATATTTTGCTATTTTTTTTATCGCTCGTTAATTTGCTATTTTTTAGTAGTATAATTTCTTTAGGAATGTTTTTGGCTTTAAAATTTAACCAAGAAAATTATAGTTGGATTTGGCTTCCTAGAAATTGGTTTAAACAATTTTTTCTTTCTACTTTTTGGATTATGGCTATTTTTATGGCGTGGAAAGGCTTACAAGAACGACGAAAAGCAGAAAAACGAAACACAGAATTAGAAAAAGAAAAACTACAAAACGAAGTTCGTTTTCTAAAGGCTCAACTTAATCCTCATTTTTTATTTAATGCTCTCAATAGTATTTATTTTCAAGTAACAAAATCACAAGAAGAAGCTCAAGAATCATTACTTATCTTTTCTGAAATGTTGCGCTATCAACTTTATGACTGCACAACTGAAAAGGTAGAACTAAAGCAAGAGATACATTATCTCAAAAATTATCTAGCTATGGAAAGTTTAAGAAAAGGCAAAAGAGTCAAAATTCAAACTCACTTAGATGTAAAAAATAAAAGCATTTTAGTTGCGCCATTACTTTTTTTGCCTTTGGTTGAAAATGCATGTAAGTGGGTTTCGATGGAAAAGGAAAAACAAAATTTCATTACTATTATTTTAAAAATCAAAGAAAATAATTTATTCTTTTCAGTAGAAAATAGCCATTCAGATGTTAAATTAGAAACACAAAATAAAATTTCAAAGAAGGGAGGAATAGGGCAACAAAATTTAGCACGAAGATTAGAATTACTTTATCCAAAAAAACACTGTCTTTCTTTTCAACAAAATTCAAATACCTATATTTCAATTTTGGAATTGGATTTGGAAAATAACTTTTAAACAGATAATGATATTAAGATGTATAGCAAATTATCGAATGCTGTTGTTGGTGTCGCTTCACTAAAATACCAACAACGGTATTTAAAAACTTTTATAACAAAACTCTTATCTTACTCTTGTCGATGTGATGTCCCCATTGAACACTTTCAACTTACTCAAAAATGAATAAAAAAATCACTTGTTTAGTCGTAGATGATGAGCCTTTAGCACGAGAAGGACTAGCAGAATATATAAAAAGAACTCCGTTTTTAGAACTTGTTGGAACGTGTGAATCTGCTTTAGAATTAATAGAAAAATTAAATTCTCTTTCTGTAAATGTTATCTTTTTGGATATAAATATGCCAGAACTTTCAGGAATTGATTTTTTACGCTCTGTGCCTACTGAAAAACGTCCTTTTGTAATTCTGAACACAGCTTATTCTGAATATGCATTAGAAGGTTATCAGCTTGATGTGTTAGATTATTTAGTTAAACCTATTTCGTTTTCACGTTTTTTGAAATCTGCTCACAAGTTACAAAAACGAATTGATGATGCTTATAAAATAGAAAATCAAAAATTAGCTACTTTTTTCTTTATCAAAATAGATAATCGATTAGAGAAAATTAATTTTGAGGAAATTCTTTTTATTGAATCAAAACGTAATTATATAGAAATTCAGACAGAAAAAAGAGGAGTGTTTGTGACTTATCTAACATTACAAAAAGCAGAAGAAGAGCTTCCCAAAAAAGATTTTTTACGTGTTCAAAAGTCATTTATTATTTCCAAAAATGCTGTTGAGAGTATCGAAGGTAATCAAATAATAATCAAAGACAAGAAAATAGCAATCAGTAGAAAAAATACGCAAGAAATTATTAATGAAGTAACTCAAAATAGTTTTTTGAAAAAATAAAAATAAGGAAACTATTGGCTTTCAAGTACACTAAAAGCGAATCAAGATAGGTTAAAATTTATGGCTCTTCCGACAATTTAGCGAAATTATTAAAATAGTGTGCGTTCGTTTTAGCTTCGCTGAGAACGACGTAGCCCTCAGCAAAGCTAAACTGAACATACGATGTTTTTTCCAAATGCAACTATTATGCTTCTAATAAGTCTCTCCTTATGAATTTCTGTTCTATTTTATGACAGACAAAAAAAATACAATCTCTAAACAACAGTCATTTCTGTGTCTTCTACTTCCAAAATTAAATTCTTGCTATATGCACTAGACGGAGTTTGATAACCTATTTTAAAATCTCCATTCAAAATCTTTTCAGTAATTAATAAAGAAGTAATCGAAGTGAGTTTATAACCTTCTGGTGTAATTAACCTAGCTTCCACCGTATTTATCCCATCCATTACTTTGCCCCACAAATAACTATTATTAGAGTTTCTTTTTTCTTCATTAGGTCCTTTTTCTCCTGCTTTGATTTTCTTTTTAATAAAACTTTTCACAAAATCATTTTTTAGCACCAACGAAAAATAACCACTTACTTCCATTGCTTTGATAGCCTTTGGAGGTTGTGCCATAAAGACTTTTATATTTGGAATTTCTGTGGAATGAAAAGCTGTCGAAACATCACCCCAGGGGATAGTGACGGAAGTCATTTTTTTAACTCCATAATCTATTGTTCTGACCTCATAAGCTGTTTTTACTTTTTTGATTTTTCCCTTTTCACGAATCATTCCTCCTTCACCTGCATTTTCTACCATGGTAAGTGCTGTTCCTTGTGAAACGCCTCCTAAGCCCATAAAGGCAAGCTCTAAATGTGTAGCTGTTGGCAATTCATCTTTCAAAAATTTAGACAAACAATCTGATGGAACAACATCAAAACCAACTCCTAACATAATCATAATTCCTGCTTCTTTGGCTGCTTGGTCTTGTGTTTTGACATACTCAAAAACATCAATTTCACCTGTAATATCTAAATAATGTGTTTTTGTAGCAATACAAGCAGGAACAAATTCTTTTACTGTTTGTGTAAAAGGACCTGCACAGTTGAGCAAGACATCTACATTTTGCAGTGCAAGTTTGACAGCCGTTTTGTCTTTAGCTTCGAAAGCAATCCATTTTAAACCTAATTTGTTGGCTAAGGCTTGTGTTTTTTCCACATTTCTTCCTGCTAAAATAGGTTTGAGTCCGTTTTTGACAGCTAATTCTGAAATAAGCTCACCTGTATAACCGTAAGCACCGTATATTAAAAAGTTTGATTTGGTCTTCATAATGAATACTACTATTTGAATAGTTTTTGTTATTTTTAGAAAAATATCTATAAAGATAAATCTATTCTAACAAAGATTTGTTCAAAATCAAATTATATCATTTTCTAATTTTTATGAAAAAACAAACTCAGCTTAGTCAGACAAAAATGGAGAAAGAACTTCCGAAAGAACTTGCTTGGATAGATAAAACTTCGACAGCTTTAGATGATATTTTCAAAATTCCTGCGACAAATTTTCGCTTTGGACTTGATCCACTTATAGGACTTGTGCCTGTGGTAGGAGATTTTTTGGGTTTTGCTATTTCTGCTTCTATGGTTTTGGCGATTGTTCGTCATGGCGTAAGTTTACCTGTTTTGACTAAGATTTTGGGAAATATTACATTTGATTATTTAGTAGGTTTGTTTCCTTTTCTAGGAGATTTTCTTGATGTTGCTTTCAAATCTAACAGAAGAAATGTAGATATTTTGAAAGAATATTATACTTCTGGAAAACATACTGAATCTAGTAAATATGTGGTTTGGTTTGCTGCAATAGGCTTTTTAGTGCTGTTAGCTGGGTTTGTAGGAGGAAGTGTTTATCTGACTTGGCAGGTTTTGAGTAGCTTTTTAGGAAATTTATAATAAAATATCCTATTAGAAACTGTATGATATTTTATACTCAACTAGGGGCAAAAAATATGATTTACTTCATTTATCCAATCAATCATTATTTCAAGCTGCTTTTGAGTTGTAATCTTGATAATTTGAATAGACTGAACAGCATTTGTAGTAAAGATAATTTCTGCTTGATTTAACTCTTGCTTTGTAATTGATTTTTCTTCAATAGAAATTTCAAATTTTGTCTTACTATAATTCTTTAATTGTCTATCTAATAGATAATTTCTCATTGTTCCCATTACACCACCTTCAGAAGACGGAGGAGTAATAAAATGAAATTGATTATTTTCTTTGTTTCTTTTTTTAGATAATTTCCTATCCAAAATAAAAACATTTGCAGCTCCTGCTTCTGCAATTCTATTTTGATTATTTAATAAAAAAACTTCATCTACCTGTTGCTCTTTTCTGTATTTTCCTGCCAAAACATAAGGAAGTGCATCTGCTTTTTTGAAAGGAGAAAAAGCAGAAGGAAAAAGAGGTAATTCATCAAAAAAAATATAGCTTTTTTGTATTGTTTCTAAGTCGTTACTGTTTTTACTTAAAAAATTTATTTTAGGGATTTCTTGTAATACAATTACAAACTCAGGTGTTGAACTTGTTGGTGTATACAGTCCACCTTCACTTCTAAAAACGGTCAAACGAGCTTTAAAATCAGCAACTCCATTTTTACCTATATTTATAGGAATTGTTAAATATACCGTTTTCAGAATCTCATCTTTCAAAAAATCGCTTTCTAATTTATCATATCCAAATGCTTCCATTCCTTTCGAAAGACGTTTGAAATGATAATCCCATAACGGAATAGAATAATTTATTGACTTATTTTTTATACTTTTCACAATTCGAATCGTTTCAAAAAGTGCATCAGCATAACTAAAAGCTCTATTTTGTGCAGAAAAAAGAAGTGTGTTTTTGTCTTGATAAATTTTTCCGTTGTGATTAAGCATAATGATTTAATTACCTTCTGTTATCATCATTTTCCATCATAGAAAGATAACTATTGTATCTACTTTTTGCAATATCACCACTTTCTACGGCTGCAATAACAGCACATTGTGGTTCTCTCAAATGAAGGCAATTGTCGTACTTACATTGATTTAAAAGCTCTCTCATTTCTGGAAAATAATGGCTGATTTCTGCTTTTTCCATATTCATAAGACCTAATTCTTTTATACCTGGGGTATCGATAACAAAGGTATTTTCAAAGATTTCAAACATTTCTGAAAAAGTAGTGGTGTGAAGACCTTTTTCTGTATAATCCGAAACTTCTTGGGTAGTTTGAGTAATTTCTGGAGAAAGACGATTTAAAAGTGTTGATTTTCCTACTCCTGAATGTCCTGAAACCAAAGAAACTTTGTCTTTCAAAATATTTTCAATTTTTGTAATATCTTCATCTTCTGTTGCAGAAATAGCCATACAAGTATATCCGATTTGCTCATAACGCTGCATCATTTTGGATTGAACAAATAATTCTTCTTCTGAAAGTAAATCTATTTTATTAAAAATCAAAACTCCCGGAATTCGAAATGCTTCTGCTGCCACTAAAAAACGGTCTATAAATCCAGGTGAAGTACGAGGCATAGCGAGGGTAACAACTACAATTGCTTGGTCAAGATTGGCTGCAATGGTATGAGCAAATCCATCTTTTTTAGGAGATTGACGGTTGATATAATTTGTTCTTTTATCTATTTTTTCTATCAAAACAGTGTTTTCATCTTTGTCTTCCAACACGATTTGTACTCTATCGCCAACAGCTATCGGATTGGTTACTCTATCATTATTTAATCTTAACTTTCCTCGCAAACGACCTCTATATCTGTGATTATCGTCTGCCAAAACATCGTACCATAAACCTGTTGAGCGCAAAATGAGTCCTTTCATAAATTTTTTGTTGAAAATCGTCGGTAGAAATACCGACAACGGCAAGGGTTTTATAATTTATTGTAAAATTACCTTTTTAATCTGTGATTGTAGTATCTAAAAACAAATAAACTCTAATTTGGTAATTAGAGTTCGAAAATAGTTGAAAATATTTTATGGAGTACTTATTAAAAGTCAAAGCAATTTTAGAATTAAGTGGCTGGATTAAAATTTGATAATTTTTAAAAAGTTTTTTTCAAAAAAAGCAAACCACAATTCAAATTATAATAAATGCAGTATTTTAAAAACCATTTGCCTAGTAAGTAGAGTTCTATTTTTATTTTTTTACACTTTTTATAAATAAAAAAGTATTAATATTTTTTTGCTTTGTAAAATCCTATAAACTTTTTTTTGTAATATACGTTCAGTAGAAAAAAACCTATCCTAAATAAACAATTATGAATATTCTTCACAAACCTGTGTATAAATTTTACTCCCTTGGTATAAGGGGAAGATTTAGATTTTTTCTTTCTGTTTTTTGTATTCTAACTATACTTCCTTTTTCTAGCTGTTCGGATACAAATGATAGCTGGGAACAGATAAATTCTGAAAAAGTATTATTAGCAGCTTCTTCTAATACTTCTGTAAAAAAAAATGAATTTGAGCAAGTGCTTGAAAAATTTTTAGCCATTTCATCAGACAACGAACTTAAAGAATATATTCATCCCCAGTTAGGTTTTTATGTTAATCACAAACCAGGGGCAATTTCTCTTGTCGAACATTTTACAGATTTAGATGAAGTATATGAACAACTTCCTCACTTAGAACCTTATTTCAAACAATTTAATGGAAAAAACCCAAAGAATGAAGAAAGTCCAAAGTTTGACTGTGAAGTTTTTTCAAAAGAAGGAACATTTTATCAAAAAACAGTTTCATTTAATGAAATAGAAAAAGGGATAGAAATCAATGAGAATATCATTGAAAAAGTCCACTCAGAAAAAGAAAAAGAATTTGCTAAACAAACAGATAAAAAAGTGAGTCATGTAGTTGTATTGACAGATGATTATCTAGAAATTGGATTTACTTCTATTAACGGAAAATGGTATATGTTGTGGTTTAATTTAGCCAAATTTGATTGTTCTGCTTAAAAAAAACATTATTTCAATTTTAGAGAATCGCTCAAAGATGCTTTACGAGCTTCTAAAGTATCCTCTACAATAAACAAAAAAAGTTCAGAACGTTTGGGTACTTTCATATAATAATTGTAATTTCTCCTAAAAGAGATTGAATCTAAATCGTATTTTTTATAGATATTATATCTATATTTTTCAAAACGCATAAGTTTGGACTCATTAGGATCATATTGCTGTACTACGGCAGATTCAGCTGTTAGAATATCAGCAATTATTTGTACAAATGTTTCTCTAGGCAAGATACTGTCAGGAACAGTTGAAGACACAAAAGAATAATCTGTACTTTTATTTTTCTTTCCACAAGAAGAAAATACAGAAATACTAATCAATAGAAAAATAACGAATAAAGGAAATGATTTCATGTAAAATAGTTTGAAGTAATTTTTTACAAAAATGCGATAAAATCTACTACTTATCTACTTTCTAATCTATTTTTTAAGAATCAATTAGGTAAAGAAGAAATTTTTAATAAAAATTCAGGTTTAGAGAACAATTAACTGTAAGGAAAATCCTATTTCTAGCAAAAGAATAGAACTAAAAATTCCACTCTTATTTTTTTGCAAAAAAACACAAAATTATAGCACAACAAATTTGTAAAAAAGAGAGATAAAAACTACCTTTGCAATCCGTTAAAATAATAATTGCATAAAATTTGCAAGTTATTTTAATGAAAAGTTTTAATACAGAAAACAACTTAAAAAGTAGTTATTAGGAGATAATTACACAACTATAAAACTTTATAAATTCTATTTAATTCTAATTATTTTAGAATTATTAGAATAAAAAATATTATTTTTCTCTACTTAATTAAGCATAATTAATTATAGAAAAAATTTAAAACTCATTTATTTCATTTAATAAAACTCATTTTATATGTTATCTATCAATGTAAAAGACAACGAGTCTATTGACAAGGCTCTAAAACGTTTCAAAAAGAAATTCGAAAAAGCAGGTGTATTACGTACAGTTCGTAGCCGTAACTACTTCGAAAAACCATCAATTAGCCGTCGTACTGAAAAAATCCGTGCAGCTTATCGTCAGAAAATGCAAATGCAAGACGAAGAAATGTAGATTTCTTTTAGAGCTATCATTCTAAATGATAAAAAGTTCTATTATAAATTTATATAAAAAGGCTTTTATTTTTTAACTTACTTGCTAAGTTGAGAAATAGAAGCCTTTTTTCTATTTAATTTAATAAAACAGGCATTCGTGTCTGTTAAAAACAATTAGTATATGAGTTTCTTAAAAAAAATAGTTTTTACAGTCTGTTTCTTTATTCTACTACAAACAAGTCTTTCTGCACAAATATTGAATATAGAAAAAGAAAGACAAGAAATAAAGACCACTGATTCGACAGTTTGGAGAGGGAATTTTATTTTTGGTTTTGATTTGACACGCCAACAAAATACCGTTTTACAAATTGATAATGATGATTATTTACTTTTAATGACACCAAAACATGCTTATATTTGGATAGGACATATTAATCTTATCAAATCAGAAGGCAAAAATGTGATTAGTGAAGGTTATTTTCATCATAGAACCAATTTTTGGAGAAAAAACAAACTTTCGGCTGAGGTTTTTACACAGTATCAGTACAATGAAACAAGAGGACTTATAAATCGTGGACTTTTAGGCGCAACACCACGTTTGTCTCTGAAAGCTTCAGAAAATTTAGATATTGCCATTGGAACAGGTGCAATGTATGAATGGGAAGAATGGAATTTGAAAGAAAGTTATGCACTTACTCGTCTTGTAAAGTCTACCAATTATATAAATTTGCATGCAAAATTTAATAAAAATTCAGAGCTAATGTTTATTGCTTATTATCAAGCTCGTTTTGATAGATTTTTTCATCCCCGTATTATTGGCGATGCTAATTTTAGAGCAAAAATTTCAAAACATATTTCGTTTAACCTTCATTTTATTCCTTATTACGATGCTGCACCTGTCATTCCTATCGAAAAATGGAATTATGAAGTTACCTCTGGAATAGGAATTCAGTTCTAAGAATCAATAAAGTTAAGAATTCCATTCTCTATTTTCATTTTCTTTATTTTTGTCTAAAAAAGCTTGTGCCAAATCTATATCAAAATGATTTGAAATATCTAAAAGATAATTGAGAACATCAGCAAGTTCGGAAGCTAGTTCTACTTTTGTTTTTTGTTGTTTTTCTTCTGTGTCTTGTGTTTTTTGAGTATGCAAATTGGTATGATTTCGAATTGCTTTTGCTACTTCTCCAATTTCTTCTGTCAAGAGTAAAAAAAGCTGTGAAGGCGAATTTTTGTCCCACCCTCTTTCAACACAAAGTTCTTTTATATAAGTTTGAAAATCTTTTAAATCGTTGGTTTGTGGCAAATTTGGCATAAGTTCAGAATAAAATTAATTTAGAAATTGTATTTACAATCAGTTTTATTAAAATGCTATTTTTAGTTGATACTGTTTTGAAGGAGTTAAAAACAGCTTATTTTAGATAGCAAGATAGACAAATTATTTTAGGCACTTTAAAAAACTAATTGTATATTGTAGTGTATTTGGATAAATATTTTTGAAATTTGCTCTATTTTTAATTTTTACTAGTAGCAAATGCATGTCTCAATTTTTGTGATTTAATATACTAATGCAAAAACGCTTTTCACTCTCATCACTTTCAGGAACTATTCAATTTTCGTACATACTAATTATAATTATGTTAGCCTGTACTCTTTTGCTTGTCATTTGGAGAGGAAATTCTCTTTTTAAAGAGCATGAAGATTTGTATAAAATGCGAAGTATGAAATATCATGCTAGTGAGTTACGAAATTCTATCAATTATTCTTTTATGTTGTTGCAACTTTATGCACAATATGATACAGTTCCAAATAATGAGGAGTTGTATTATCGGACAGCTTTAGATGTTTTTGATAATGCAGTAGTTCATTTTGACTCTATCCAAACATTATCAAAAGGAGAAGTAGAAACAGTATTGGAAATCAAACCTATAATGAATCAGCTCAATACGAAGTATGATCACCTAAGAAAATTTTCAGAAAAAGGAGATCCTCTCAAAAATTATCTTCGGATAGATATGATAGGTTTAATCAAAACTATCAATAAGAGTATAGAACTACTAATTTTAGATGAAAAAAATAAAGAAATTGAAGCAAGAGAAGTTTTGAATAATAAAATTATAAAAAATAATTACTTTGCTATTCCTCTTTTTCTTATTATTATCATTACCACTTATTTTTTGGGTAGAAGAGCCTTAAAAAAGGTATTGGAAGGTTTAAACCTAACCCACAAATACATACATTCACTTTCAATAGGACAAATACCTTCTTCTGTTATTATACTCCCTACCGAATTTGGACAGACTTTAACTGACATTCGAAAACTGACACAAGGACTAGAAGAAGTAAAAGACTTTGCACAAGAGGTTGGAAAACGAAATTTTAAGAAGAAAATTGACATTTTTCCAATTGATTCAGAACTAGGCGAGGCCTTACATAAAATGAAACTTAGCTTGGAAGAAGTAGCCAAAACTGAATATGAAAGAAATTGGCAAAATCAAGGTGTTGTAGAAATGGGGCAAGTAATTCGAAAACACACTGAAAATATGCAGGTACTTTGTGATGAACTTCTTTCCAATTTAGTAAAATATATAGATGCACAACAAGGAGCAATATTTCTTCCTTCAAATCAAGAAAAAACATTAATCTTGCGTTCTGCTTATGCGTATGGAAGGAAAAAATTTATAGAGAAAGAAGTCAGAAGTGATGAAGGAATTTTAGGAGAAGTTTTTCAAGATGCAGAACGAATATTTATGACAGATATTCCAGATAATTATACTCAAATTAGTGCTGGTTTAGGAGAAGCAAAGCCAAATAGTGTATTGGTTGTGCCATTAAAAGCTCAAGAAAAAGTATTAGGGGTATTAGAAATAGCTGCTTTTAATACATTGACAGAAGTAGAAATTAGATTAGTTGAACGTACGGCTGAAATATTAGCTGCTTCTATTTCAAGTGTAGCAAATGCTGAAAAAATGAAAAATTTATTAGAAAAGAGTAATTATTCAGCACAACAAATGAGCGCACAAGAAGAAGAGCTTCGCCAAAACACAGAGGAACTAATGGCAACTCGTGAAGAGTTAGAGAGACAATTAGTAGAAGTGAAATCACAAGTAGAAGAAAAAGATCATATTTTTGAAAATAGTAATCAAGCATTTGCTTTTGTTGATCCTTCTGGAAGACTTTTAAGAATTAACTATTCTTTTGCACAACTTTTAGAGTTTAATAAAGAAGAATTGTTAGGAAATCCAATTAGTAAATTTGTGCCTGATTTGCGTGGACTTAATAAACATGCCAAAAGAGACAGTGAAAAAGTAATGTACCACGTCTATAAAGCGACTACAAGAAATAAAAAAGAACTTTCTCTTTTAGCAAATGTTACTCGTTTGGAATTGAATAAAGAAATTATATTTATGATTGGTATGGCAAATATTCCTTCTGAAAATGAGCTTCGACAAGAAACTAAAACTACCCTCATAAAACAGTAGTAGAAACCCCACATTATTTTCATTTCAGAATTTTAGAAAATAGCAAATAAGGGTTATCATAAACTTTCTAAGTTGGGTAATAAAATTGTAAGCGTCTAAAATAAAAAAATCAAAATAATTTTGTACCTTTGTGCTTTGAAAAAACGACTTACTTTTAGTGGTAAGTTATTCATATTCAATAGTTTAATCAATCGAATTATTCGCAAAAAATGTTTTATATCAAAAAATTTTATAATTGTAATTAAAGCATTTTATATAATCATAAATTCCTTCTATGTTAGATGTTTCAAATTTAGGCTTACAGTTTGGTAAGCGTGTTTTATTTGATGAAGTAAATTTAAAGTTCACAAATGGCAACTGTTATGGTGTCATTGGTGCAAATGGAGCAGGAAAATCAACTTTCTTGAAGATTATTTCTGGAGAAATTGACCCTACTCGTGGTAGCTATTCTATGCAACCAGGGGCACGTATGGCAGTTTTGAAACAGAATCACTTCGAATATGATGAGATTCCTGTTTTGCATACTGTTTTGATGGGACACCGTCCTTTGTGGGATATTATGCAAGCAAAAGATGCTATTTATCAAAAGCCTGATTTTTCAGAAGAAGATGGAAATAAAGCTGCTGAATTAGAAGCAAAATTTGCAGAAATGGATGGTTGGAATGCTGAAAGTGACGCAGCCAATCTTTTGAGTGGCTTAGGAATTACGGAAGATAAGCATTACAAATTAGTCAATGAACTTGACGGAACAGAAAAAGTACGTGTTCTTTTGGCGCAAGCTCTTTTTGGAAATCCTGATGTACTCTTACTAGATGAGCCTACCAACGACTTGGATATTGAAACAGTTATGTGGTTGGAAGATTTCCTAGCAAATTTCAAAAATACAGTTATTGTAGTTTCTCACGATAGACACTTTTTAGATACAGTTTGTACGCATATCGTTGATATTGATTTTGCAAAAATTCAAATGCACACAGGAAACTATACATTCTGGTACGAATCAAGTCAGCTTGCACTTCGTCAGAGAAATGATAGAAACAAGAAAGCAGAAGATAAAAAGAAAGAATTACAAGAGTTTATCGCTCGTTTTTCTGCCAATGTTGCCAAATCGAAACAAGCAACTAGCCGTAAGAAAATGTTGGAAAAACTCAATATTGAAGATATTCAGCCTTCTACACGTAAATATCCTGCAATTATTTTTGACCAAGAACGTGAAGCTGGAGATATTATCCTAGAAATAGAAAAGTTATCCAAAACTTCTGCTGATGGTGATCGTCTTTTTCACGACATCAATCTTTCTATCAACAAACATGATAAAGTAGCTGTTTTGTCAAAAAATAGTTTGGCTGTTACTGCATTTTTTCAAGTTTTGATGGGCGAACTAAAAGCTGATGAAGGAACTGTAAAATGGGGTGTAACCATTACACCAACTTATTTGCCAAATGAAAATCATGATTATTTTACAGATAATCTGAATCTTGTAGATTGGCTTCGTCAATATACAAAGACAGAAGAAGAAAGAGATGAAACTTTTGTACGTGGATTTTTGGGTAGAATGCTTTTCTCAGGAGAAGAAGCCTTAAAATCTTCAAATGTACTTTCAGGTGGTGAAAAAGTACGTTGTATGCTTTCAAGAATGATGTTACAGCGTGGAAATGCCTTGGTTTTAGATGAGCCTACCAACCACTTAGATTTGGAATCTATTACAGCTTTCAATAATGGTTTGAAGAGTTTTAAAGGAAGCGTTCTTTTTACTTCTCATGACCACGAGTTTACAGAAACTGTTGCTAATCGTATTATTGAAATTACTCCAAACGGACTCATTGACAGAATGATGACCTATGACGAATACATCACAGACGAATCTATAAAAGAACTTCGTAAGACTATGTATCAAGGTGTAACTGCAAAATAATTGGTAAGCAATTTATAAGTTATATAATAAAATCAGATAATCGTGAGGTTATCTGATTTTTCTTTTTACTATTTTTTATATTCTTGTTCTGTGTCTTCTGTCTCTTCCTTTTTAGTATTTTTTTGAAGTGTATAACGGTCATTTAAGGAAACAGCACATAATAAAAGATAAAAAACTGTACCGAGTTCTATTCCGTGTTTAGTAATAAAAGTAGTATCTACAATTCCGAAAGATTTCAAAACAGCAAGTAAAATCCCAATAGAAAAAAGATACGAACCTGAAACTACAAAACGAGAATAAGCAAAACCTCTAGCACGAGTAATAACAGCTGTATAAAGAACTAAACTAGCAGCAAAAACAGCATTGCCAACTACAATTTGAGTAAGAAGATTATAATATCCTATAAACACAATACTTGCTACAATACCCCCAATGAGAGAAGAAAATTGCATTAGTTTCTGTAAAACAGGAGCATGTTTTCGTGTAAGTAGAAAAAGCTGTGTAAAATTAAGTGCTGAAACAGTAAGAACCCCAATGCTAAAAGGCAAAGCTTGATTTCCCCAATCAGGTGCAGTTGCCCACAAATATTGAAATGCATAACCATTAAAAACAGACAAAAAAAGAGC
Source organism: Bernardetia sp. MNP-M8 (assembly GCF_037126285.1). Classification (NCBI taxonomy): domain Bacteria; kingdom Pseudomonadati; phylum Bacteroidota; class Cytophagia; order Cytophagales; family Bernardetiaceae; genus Bernardetia; species Bernardetia sp. MNP-M8. The sequence goes on along the minus strand of NZ_CP147012.1, from coordinate 4,488,088 downwards.
TGCTGAAAGCACTAACATAGCATAGTATAAATAAGAACGAGTTTTGAGAAGGCTTCCAATCAGAAATCCATAAGCTGCCAAAACCATAAAAATGCCAAAAAGACCTCCAAAAATAAATTGTTCACCTAATATTTCCTCAAATAAATTACTCTCATTCCAAAGCTTTACCGAAACTTGCAAACTACCTTTTGTTTTGACACGAAAATAGTACGAAACACTATCCTTCGAAACAGGAATCTTGAAAATTAGATTGTGATAATTAATATCTCTTTGATAGAATGGCAACATATCGCCACTGTGTTTAACATGCCAAGAATCAGAAATAGTATCTTTATAAAAAAGTGAAACACTATCTAATAATGGATATTCTAGTTCTAAATAAAAAATTTTATTCTCTACATGAGGAGGAATCTTGACACGAATCCATTGTGCGCTTTCTTCAAAGCCAAGATTCAAATACATAGATTGGATAGGAACAAAATAAGTAGTTAGTTTTTCTATTTCATAAATAGTAAGCTCATCAAAGCTAGTTTTTGACTGTGTATTTTCTAAAAACTCTAAATGAATTCGTTCTCCTTCTTGATGTGTATGGTGCTGATAAATATCATTTTGCGCAAAAACAAGAGTCGAATTTCCTATAAAAAATAAGAAAGACAAGAGAGGAATAAAAAATAAAAATTTATATTCAAGTTTTTGCACAGTAGGAGTAAAAATAGAAATTATTTGTGTGTAGGATATTTTAAAGAAAATAGCTCTTACTAAAACAGAAAAAGTAGTAGTTTGCTATTAGCTTTACTAAAAACGCATTTTTTTCTCATAAAACAAAACGTAACTTACAAATAATTACCAAATAGCGAATAATTAAATCAGAAAAATCATTTTATAATTTTGTTTCATGTTAGAAAAAACACAAGGAATCGTTTTAGGATTTACAAGATATAGCGAAACTTCTATCATTTGCCGAATATTCACCAAAAAATTCGGCTTAAATTCTTATATCATAAATGGAGTACGACAAAAAAGCAAAACAAGCGCACGAAAAATGGCTCTTTATCAACCTCTCACTATTTTAGATTTAGTAATTTATTACAAAGAAAATAAAGGATTATTGCGTATTTCAGATTCTTCCATTGATCATCCTTTTAGAAGCCTTCCCTTTGAACCAAAAAAATCTAGTATTGCTTTATTTTTGACAGAAATTCTTAGAAAAGCCTTACAAGAAGAAGGAGCAAACGAAGAACTGTTTAATTTTCTATTAAAAAGCATGATTTTTTTAGATGATGTAGAATCAGAATATGAAAATTTCCACATTCAATTTTTATTAAAATTAATTCCTTTTTTGGGTTTTGGAATGGATTCAGCAGAAGCATTTTTTGAATTAGAACCTCCTCAATTTGAAGTCAATAAAATGACAACTGATTATGTAAATGCACTTATGAAACTAGAATACAGCGATTATTTACCCATGAATGGAAAAATGCGTCGAATGTTCTTATATTGGATTTTGGCTTTTTACAGAAATCATTTAGAAGATTTTGGATATATTCGTTCGCTGACTGTTCTGAAAGAAATATTTGAAGAGGATTGAATCAGTAACCAGTGAGCATTAAATTTCAATGACTCTAAATTTGTATTCATTCTACCTTCTAAAATCTGACTTCTAAATTTATTTATATGACTCTGATTAAAAAGAAAAAAATAATTTATCCTATCAATGAGCCGTTGCGTAAATTTTTGATAGAGTATAAAAAAGAAATTGATATTCCTGTTTCTTATTCTGACCTTACCCGTTTTACAAGTTCGATAAATTTGTACGACAAAAAAGGCGAAGATACGCTGTGGCTAACTGTTTTTTATGCCTCAGAAGATATGAAAGAAATTTATGATGGTTTGAAGAAAATCTACGCCATGCTAAAAGCAGATGGCGACCTTTCGGTAATGCAACATTTGTATATCGATAGAGTAGATTTGTGTTCGTATGGAAATACAAAGCCATTTCGTGTCCGAGTTGTAAATCAAATCAATGATAATTTTGATTATTACTATATCAAACAAGCTGATGCTTCTCGTGTCTATGGATTAGAATTGGAAGATATGATTTCGCCAAACAGAATAAATTACTTGGTTCATAAACAGACACTTATAGAAGAACATATTGCAGGAATCCCTGGGTATCAATTTATAAAGGAAAGATTAAAAGATTTAGAATTTAATAAAATTCGTTTGGCAAAAGAATTTGTAAAGTTTAATGAGCGTTGTTTTGTTCGTCTTTTGGGAGATATGCACTCCAATAATTTTGTGATTGATATTACACCTGATTTTGAGGAAGTACATTATCGAATCCGTGCCATAGATTTTGACCAGCAGTCTTTTGAAGGACGCAGAATTGTCTATATGCCTCAATATTTCAAAGAAAATAATCCGATTATTCAGTTGGGAATTGATATGATGACACCTGCCACTGTTCAGCAATATCAAAAAGAAGAGCGTTCGCTTATGGCACAACGAATAAAAGCATCGTTACATTCAGTAAAAGATTTATTGAAAGCAATGCGAAAAGAACCCATTTCGCCAAAAGAAAACGTAATTCAGCTTAGAGAAGAGTTAGCCGATTTTTATAAAAATGATAAGTTTTTGAAAGCAAGAAACATGGGAAGTGTTTTGCAAACTAGTTTGGAAATGCTTTTTTAGATTAAAAATCAAAATATGAGAAATAGAGTAATAGTAGTTCCATTTGATAAGGAAGAGGAAGAAAAATTAGAATATGGTGGGTTTGATGATTTGAAACTCATAAAATTAGATATTGTACAATTTGACATAGATTATTTATATCATTCTCAAATACTAGATTCCATAAATGAAATTAGTGGTGTTATGATTGATGATTATGAGATAGAAGCAATATATGATAAAAATTCTTTAGAAAAATCATTGTCCTTTCTTGAAGATTTTAATGAATTGAGAAAATGGTCTTTAGTAGAACAATTAATTGCTTTATTTAAAGAAGCTATAAATAGAAACACAGGAATTCATTTTATTTTCTAACTTGTTTGGCAGAATTAAATATAGTTGTCTTGTATTTTGAGCTTTTAAACTTATACTTTCAATATAAAGCTTTGGCAAACTTTATATGCTTTTTTACGTTAGACCAACCATAAAAACATTTAAGAAATCCCCGAAAGGGATAGCAGCTTTGCCTCGCAATGGTTTTGTTCCAACAACTTTTTTCATCACTATTTTGGTAATAATAAGAGCTATATCAAATTTACTAAACTACAAACAAAAGGAGGGAAATATGGAACAAAATAAAAATATATCCAAGACACATATTATAAGTACTTTGGCATCTACTATAATTGAAACACTTTGGGCTATTGGAACATCCATTGCAGGTACTGTCCTGTTTACCCCCTTTTGCCATTGTTGAGGTCTCACCAACCACCAACAGACATATAGATAATCATCTTTGAGAACTCAAAAATTAATTTTGATTTTTATTATTTGCTTGTTTTTCATTCTCGTTCTGTTTCTGTTCCTTGCCATTTTCTTTATTTTCATCATTGAGCGTAAAAACTTCATTGAGCTTTTCGCCTCCACGTATTCCAAAATCCAAGGTACGAATAGGGAATGGAATCATAATATCATTTGCATCAAAGGCTTCTTTTATGGCAGTTGCAACTTCTACTTCAGCTATTTTATATGACTTTTCATCACTTTTATCAATAAAAAAACGAGCTATAAAATTGATAGAACTATCTCCAAAACCATCAAAATCAATTCTAACATCAGCGTGAGAGGTACTTACTTCTTTTACAGCTTTTACAGTGTTATATAAAAGTTTTCTGACTTCCTTCATATTGTCTCCATACGATACTCCTACAGAAAGATTAATTCTTCTATATTTTGTTTCGTTATAATTGACTAATGGATTTTGAAAAACTTCTTTTGAAGGGATAATAATATAACGTCCATTAAAATCTTCAATATCAATCGCTCTCAAACCAATTCTCTTTACAATTCCTGTATAATCATTTGTTTCTACCAAGTCTCCAACACGCAATGGTTTTTGAATTGTGATAAAAACACCTGAAACAAAATTAGTAGCCAAATCTTGAAAAGCAAAACTAAGCGCAAGACCAATTACACCAGCACCAGCCAAAAGTGAAGTAACTGTTTTGTCAAGGTTAAGAACGCCCAAAGCAAAGAACATTCCTACTAAAATAATAATTGTAAATAAAATCTGTGAGGCTAAATCAAGTAAATTTTTATTATCTACCCATTTTGAAAGTACTTTATTGATTAATGATTTTGCCCCTTTAGCTAAAAAATAAAAAGCCAATAAAACAACAATTGCCAATATAAAATTTGGAAGTGCAGCAGCAAGAGCTTCAAACCAACCTATAAGTTTATCAACAAGTGTGTTATAACCTTTTGTCAATAAATCAATTTGTCCTTTTGCAGTTGTAGCTGTTGTATCTTGAACTTGTAATAAAAATTGTAAGAGCATAAAGTAATAGGGTAAGATTAAAAAATAAATGAACAGTTAAATTATGAAAATATATTTTACAGTTTATAAAGGGTTTTTGAAGTAAATTGTTTTACATCTATGTTATATCGTAATTTTGATATGAATAATTACAAAGAAAATAGAGTTGATTTCCTCTTAAATAACTTGAATAAAAGGCTTTTTTGTCTAAAAAAGCTAAAAGGAGAAAATTTAAAGAATTAAATACTATTAAATTGCAGTTAAAATAGAGTAAAAGCATTGCATTTGCTACCTTTGCACCGTCTTTTTGATGTATTTTTACATACTCAAACTCACACAACAAAAGAAATTATCTTTTTCCTTTCTGATTTATCTATTTTACAGTTTTATGCGTTTTAGAATTTTATTTATTTTCTGTTGCCTTCTTGCCTTATTTTTTGGCTCATCAGCTTATGGTCAAGATATAAAACCTCTTACTATCTCATTGGATAGCTTAAACAAACTCAATGAATTGAAACAACAAGCTGCTCTTGATTCTATTGACTTAGAAGAAAGTGATACAGTAAATCGTCCTGCTGCAAGTGGAGACTTTACAGATATTGTAACTTATTCAGCTACTGATTCGATAAAATATGACTTCAAAACTCAAAAAATTATTCTTTATACAAAGTCTGAAATTGATTATACCAATATTAATTTAAAATCAGATAATATTACTTTAGACTGGAATACAAACGAACTGACAGCCATAGGATTAAAAGATTCATTGGGAGGTTTAACCGAAACACCTATTTTCAAACAAGGAGATGACGAATATAAAGCAAAAAAAATAAGGTATAATTTTGTGAGCGAAAGAGCTATTGTAACTGATATTGTAAAAAAAGAAGGAGAAGGTTTCTTGCTTTTAGAAACTGGAAAGCGTGATGCTGAAGGTAATTTTAATGGCGTTGAAGGCTCGTATACAACCTGTACTAATACTTCTCATCCTCACTTTCGTATTCGTTCGAAAAAATTAAAGGTGATAGAAAACAAACAAATCATTACAGGTCCTTTTCAGCTAGAAATAATGGATATTCCAACGCCAGTTGGTTTTCCATTTGGACTTTTACCTATTCCAAAAACTCGTAGTTCGGGAATAATTATTCCTAGTTATGGAGAAACACAAGAGCGTGGTTTTTATTTGAGAGACGGTGGATATTATTGGGCCATTAGCGACCATATTGACCTTACTTTCTTGGGAGAAGCCTATTCAAAGGGTGTTTATGGTGCTTCTCTTCGTAGTCGTTATGCAAAACGCTATTATTATACTGGTAATTTTGACTTTAGAATGAATACTATTAGAGCGCAAGAACGAGGAATTGATGAGAGTAGTAGTAATGACTTTCGTCTTACTTGGTCACACAATCCAAAATCAAGAGGTTCTTCTTCTTTTTCTGCTAATGTCAATATTATGACTTCTCAATTTAATGAGCGAAATTCATTTAATCCAAATGATTATACACAGGCTTCTGTAAATTCAGGCATCAACTATAATAAAACATTTACAGGAACACCGTTTGTATTTTCAGGAAGTCTAAGACATGACCAAAACTTACAGTCCAAAATTACAAATGTTTCGCCACAAGCTAACTTAAGTATGAATCGTATTTTTCCACTTCGAAAGTTGGTCAAAAACTCTCAATCTCCATTAGCTCAACTTGGTTTTTCTTATCGTTTGGATGGGCAAGCAAAGATTTCTAATTTACTTACAAACAATATAAAAGGCAATTTCAAAATTCCTTCAGACCAACGTAAAGCATCTGATACTCTTGCTTTTGATATGGATAATTTGCCTGAAATACTAGATAATTTGCAATGGGGATTAAAACATTCAGTTCCTCTTTCTACTTCGGTTACTTTCCTACGTTATTTCAAAATGAATCCTAGTGCTAACTTTACTCAAGTTATTTATGGAAGTCGCAATTCCTATGAATGGACACAAAAAGATACTGTCAGAACAATTGTTAATCAAGGAATTTCACAGTTTTATTCTTACAATGCCTCAGTAGATTTCACAACTACTTTTTACTCTACTTTTTTATTTAAAAGTCAAAAGTTTAAAGCATTGCGTCATACTATGATTCCAACTATTTCACTGAGTTATCAACCTGATTTTAGCGATCCTCGTTTTGGTTTTTATCAAGAAGTACAAGTAAGTGAAGATGGACGAACGCAGCGTATTGCTCGTATGACTGGGCTTTATGGCTCTCCCTCAACTGGAGAATCTGGAACAGTTTCTTTTTCATTGCGTAATACTTTAGAAGCAAAAGTAGAAACCAAGGAAGGAAAAGATGAAAAACGTAAGTTATTAGATAGCTTTGACTTTTCATCGTCTTATAATTTAGCAGCAGATTCTTTTAATTTAGGTAATATCAATGTCAATCTAAGAACATCGTTATTCAAAAACAAGATAGGTATCAATGTCAGAGGGGCGATTGATCCTTACACCTATGAAGCTCTAACTAGAGATACACTAACTAATTTAGTCGTCACACAAAGAAAAATAGATCGATATGCTTGGACAGAAGGCGCAAGTATAGGAACACTGAGTACATTAGCTATTTCTTTGAATACTTCTTTATCAGCAGATGGTTTTAAGAGTGATAATGAAGAGGAGGCAAGTAGTCAGGCTATTTCGCAAGCCGATTTAGATTTTATTAATCAGAATAGAAATTTGTATGTAGATTTTGATGTCCCTTGGACAATAAGTGTAAGTTATAATTGGAATTATTCTCGTACAGGATTGATAGAAGGAAATGCCAGCCAAAACTTATCTTTTAATGGAGATGTGAGTGTTACACCAAAATGGAAGGTAGCCTATAATGCTAGTTATGATTTAGAACTCAATACATTTTCAGATGCTACTTTTAATATTCATAGAGATTTACATTGCTGGGAGCTTCGTGTAAGTTGGACACCAGTTGGTTTCCGTCGTGGTTACTCTCTTGATTTGCGTGTAAAATCTAGTTTATTACAGGATTTGAAACTTAACCGTAGAAATAACTGGAGAGATAGACGCTAAAACCAATTTAAAAGTCTGATTTTAGAAGGTAGAATTGATGAAGTTACTATAACATCAGAAAGCAATTTAGATGTAAATGCAATGAGAAATCACAAAATTGAAATTAATGAAAACCTTCTTTTTAAAACAAAAGTTATTAATACCTTGTAACATAAGTTTGTTTGTATTTTACTGACAATGGCAGAATTATAAATTGAACAGAGTTTTAACCCTGTTTTACACAAAATAATTTATGTTACATGGTATTAATCTAGTAATTTCAAAAATGAAATTGCATTTCAATTCAGAACTCACAATTTATAACTCACAACTTATCTGATGTTATCTCTTTGGCAAATTATCTGCGTTAGTATTCTTACAGCTATTTTTATGGAAGGTGTGGCTTGGTTTACACACAAATATATTATGCACGGTTTTTTGTGGTTTTTGCACAAATCTCATCATACCAATCATAATCATACTCTAGAAGTAAATGATATTTTTGCTGTTATTTTTTCAGTTCAATCTATGGTAATGATTATTGTAGGAATTACCTATCCCAAATGGAATATTTTATTAGCCTTGGGAATAGGAATTTCACTTTATGGAATAATGTACGCTATTTTTCATGACATTTTGACACATAACAGAATTCCGTTTATAAAAATCAAAGTCAAAAATGCATATCTCAAACGCATTGTTAGGGCGCATGGTGTTCATCATCGTTCTCATAAAAAAAATGATTCAGAAGCATACGGTTTTTTGTATGCGCCAAAAAAATATGATAAAAACAACTAATTTTACTGCTTATTTTTTACTCAAAGTCCAGTCTTTAGCTTTTTCAAGAGTAGAGAAATAACTTAGTTGATAAGGATAGTTCATCATATCAGTTGCTTTCATGGCTGTCTTAATTCCCATTCTATGTATAGGATTAGGAGGGGGAATCATAGCTATTATTATTTCTTGATTTAATTCTCTAAAACATTTTGGTAAAAAAACAGAAACCTGCCATATTCTAGCTTGTAAAGAGTCATATTCAAATTCTGATAAATCATAAATCCAATGCCTACAATTATATTCTTTAGCAGCTTTAAGAATATCAAAAAAATAATTTTTGTATCCTTCAAAATTCATATTTCCTTTCATTGTAAGTAAAAGAAAATCATTTTCATTGTCATAATCGAACGTGAACTCGGTATTATTTAGGTACAAATATTCTAGGTTTTTCTGGGTAGAAATGATAAGCTACTATTGTAGCTGCCATATGCGTAAATGCGTTTATAGGCTTCCTATGTCTAGAATGTTCTACGTCAAAAACGGAAATTAAAATATCATTTACAGATTCAATAATGGCTCTTTTTCTAAGTGTGTATTTTTCTTTCAATGTGATGAGTTGATTCTTCATATTTTTTTTTGTTTTAGTTATCATTTTAAGTCCCTTTTCATAGAGTTGTTCCCAAAGTTTTGTCAAATATCCTTTATCACCAAAGCAATTTCCTTTCAAATTTTTCAATAAATTTTTGAGTAGATTGTGGTTATTATCAGCCTTATTTGCTGCTGTAATTTCAAAAGCCATTACCTCTCCTAAATGATTGATGACTAAGTGAAGTTTAAATCCAAAAAACCACCCCATTGACCCTTTTCCTCGTTTTGCAATGTCTTTGAACACTTTATGAGAGTGAATACGACGATTATCAGAAACAACTATTTTCTTAGAATCAATGAAGTAAGTACCTGTTTCTTCACTTTTAGCACACAGGAGTTTGGCGAGTACATACATAGGTAAACTTACCCTTTCTATTAATTCTAAAAATCGGTTATAGGAGCAAAGTTTAGGAAAATAAGGGACTAAATCGTTACACACAAAACGTTGATAATAGTATTGAAAATTCTTATAACCTGAGTAATTATAATATACTAAAATAGTCATTATTTCACTAGCTGATAACTGGGGAACACGAGTAGGAGAAGGGGTGAAAGTGGAACTGCTTTTTGTTCCCACCCATTTACTAGATACATAAGATTGAGCTTGTAAACAGAACTCATCTACTAAATAAAAAATACCGATTAGGTGGTCTTCGTCGAATTTTATAGTTTTGTCAAACATAAGGCTAAAGAGGTTAAAGTTGAGTAGAGCTATTCAAAAATAACCTTTTTTAGCCTTTTTTGACAAAAATAACTGAAATAAGTAAACAAAACACTGAAAGTCAATTAGTTAAAAACCGAGTTCACGTTAATCGATAGTGCTTAAGTTTGAGTAGGGGAACATGTACATAACTTTTTATTAATTCTCTAATCTAAGGGGATATTTTTTCATTTAAAGAAATAAGAGTGCAAATTTAGGTACATTTTGAAGATATAAATAGACTTACATAGTTAATTAAATTAATCATGTAAAGTAATTAACTATTTTTTACGTGAAAAACACAAATAATTTACTAAATTAATCATTCTATTGCACAAATAATTTAGTAACTCACAGCACAATAGTTTGAATTAATTTAAAAAAGCAAAATTTTATTTCATATTAATAACTACAAGTAATTTTTATTACAAATAATTAAATTATATACCACTTAAATACAATTTTTACTTACAAGAGAACTGTTTATGTTGATTTTGTTAGCTCATTCTACACTTTCGTACTCTTGAGGTTTGTACTTTACCCGTCCAAAATTCTTTGTAATCAATTCTGTATCAACTATTTTTCCACTTTGAAACTTTAATATTTTATTTCTCCATATTTCATTTGTTCTAAAAAAGTCTCCTTTTTGCTTTAAAAACTTATGATTTTTCTCAAAGACATGATAAGCAAAATCTAATTCTTCATTAATTCGTATTTCACCTTCTAAAAGTTTATCAGTTAGCCAAAGATTGATTTGAAAGGTATAATTTGTCGTATTAGTAAGCTGGAAATCTAGGTAATTATAAAAAACAGTTGCACCACTTGCAAAAGGTAACACACGCCCATCATCAGGAAACGGATCAAAACTGTGATGATGTCTTTCATTTATTGTAAGAGGAGAATGCAAAGCCAACCAATGCAATAAATTTGAGCTTTGACAAATTCCACCTCCAATTCCTGTTTTTGCTTCGCCAAAAGAGAGTTCCATTCCCAATTTATAGCCTTTCTTTTTGGTTGGTAATCCTACTGTTTTACAAAAAGAAAAAGTTTCATTGGGTTTTATGAGTGTTCCATTGATTTTTTCTACAACAATTTCTAAATTTTTTACTTTATTATATTGTAACTGCATATCTGAGTCGCCTAGTTTTTTAAGTAACTTAGATTGATGCTTTTTCACTCTGAAAGCTAATTTTTCACTTTGCTTTTCTTGAGTATATATTTTCGAATCTACTAACCAACTTATTTGTCTTCGTATTCTTTTTTCCCAAACTGATATAAAATATAAAACTGGATGATATTGAGATAAAAGTTTGCGCTGTTTTGTCATTATTTATTGCTTTTTTTGTATTATAATATAATAGCTTTTGAGGCTATAAATTTACTAATTTTGTTTCTTAGAAAATAACTCTTTATTTTCGTAGGTTAATTTTAATTCTATCCTAATAATTTTCATTTTTTCCACTTTTTAAAATGATAGCAATCGTTGGCGCAGGTATTTCAGGACTTTCATTAGCTTGGCATTTACATCAAAAAAATATCCCTTATCAAATTTTTGAATCTAGCAACGAAGTAGGAGGCTATTTGAAAACTATACAGATGGGAAAAAATAAAGCCTATTTGCTTGAAAGAGGGGCAAATTCATTATTAATGGATGATGAAATTTTTGAGTTTATCAAAAATTCAGGTTTTGCAAACGAACTTGTTTATGCAAATAAAGTAAGTAAAAGCCGCTTTATTGTGCGTGATGGAAAACCAAAAAAATTACCTACTTCTCCACAAGGATTGTTATTTGGCTCTTTTTTTTCTACAAAGACAAAAGCTAAAATTTTTAAAGAACTATCCTATAAAAAAGAGGAATTAGATGAAAAAACAACAGTAGGCGAATTTTTAGAAAATCATTTTGGAAAAGAAGTTGTCGATTATGCTGTCAGTCCTTTTGTAACAGGTATTTATGCAGCTGATGCTTATCAACTTTTGCTCAAATATACTTTTCCTCAACTAACAGAATATGCTCAAAATCATGGTTCAGTATTGAAAGGATTCATAAAAAATAAATCTGGAAGCAGAAAACAATCCGTTTCTTTCAAAAATGGAATGCAATCATTGGCAAAACATATAGCTAAGAATTTGAATGTTCAACTCAATCATACTGTTGTTTCAATCAAAAATAGTGATTTTATAGAACGCAGAAATAGACGTTGGGTTTTAGAAATAGAAAGCGAAAAAAGAGGGAAAAGAGAAATTGAAAGTCTAGAATTTGATAAAGTTTTTATAACGACTCCTCCCTCAATAACAGCTAATTTGTTAGAACCTCATTTTGAAAAACTTGCTCTTACTATTAGAGATATTCATTATCCGACTATGTGTTTGATTCATAGTATTTTCAAAAAAGAAGATGTAGATTTTGATTTAGATGGTTTTGGAGCGTTACATCCAAAAGTAGAAGACCTTTTTTCGGCAGGAACAATTTGGAGTAGTAGTGTTTTTGAGGGGCGTGCGCCCAAAGATGAAGTTTTATTTACTGGTTTTGTGGGGGGAAGACAGTGGCAAGAAAATGCAGAATTACCCAAACAGGAAATTTTGAAACGACATACAGAAGAATTAAAACAGATTTATGGAATAAAAAATGACCCTATTATTCAGCAATTTACACGCTGGGATAAATCTGTACCACAATATGATGAACAGCTTTTAAAAGTAGAAAAACAATTAAAACGACTCAAAAAATCAGATATTTATATTTGTGCAAACTGGTTTGGAGGTGTTTCGGTAAGTGATTGTATTAAAAAAGGAAGAGATTTAGCATTACAATTTATTGCAGATTCTACCATATAGCATTTTACATTAGATTTTGAATCCCATTACTAAAATATCGTCAATTTGGGGAGCTTGAGCAATTTCTTTCCATTTAGAAAGTGTCGTTTCTAAAATATTATTTTGTTCTTGAAAAGGTAATTTGTGAATGGTTTGCAAAAGGTTTTTAAGATTTTTTCGCATAAATTTTTTATTACTTTCTCCTCCAAACTGATCTTGATATCCATCAGAATACATATAATAAGAAGTTTGATTATCAATTTCTATTATTTTATCTTCAAAATTAATTCCTTCTGTTTTGATAGAACCTCCAATACTAAATCGGCTTCCTTTATGTTCTGTAACTTCCTCATTTTTTATACTTATGAGTGGGTTTTTAGCTCCTGAAAAATAGATTTTGTTTTCCATTTTGTTAATCACACAAAGAGAAATATCCATTCCATCACGATTTCCTGTTTCTTTTTGTTTTAGTGTAGATACAATTTCCTCGTGTAAATTCATCAAAATTTCAGAGGGTAAAATCATTTGTTTTTCTACAATGCTTTCTCTCAAAAGATTTGTTCCAATCATTGCCATTAAAGACCCTGGAACGCCATGTCCAGTACAGTCAGCCACAGCTAAAAAAATATATTTTGGATTCTTAAAGAAAAAATAAAAATCTCCACTTACTACATCTTTGGGCAAATAAAGTGTAAAAGAATCTGTAAAAGCTGATTGAATAGAACTTTGGGAAGGTAAAATAGCATCTTGAATACGTTTAGCATAATTTATACTGGCTGTAATATCTTGATTTTTGGATTCAATTTCTGTTTTTTGTTTTTCAACAGTTTCAATGTTTATAGATAATTCTTCATTGATTTGTGCTAATTCTTCATTACTTTCATTGAGTTTTAAGGTGCGTTCATTTACTTTTTCTTCTAATTCTTGAGTTGTTCTTTGTTCTAATGCCAATGCTTTTTTGGTAGCAATTTCTTTTTCTCTCTTCATAATTCGGTAGCGTTCTGCAAGTGCAATTGAAAGCAAAACCACTTCTAAAGCTGAACCTATTTCAGCACCATGTGTCGTCCAAAAATTAATAGGTAATGAACCACTATTTCGGAGTGTAATCATTAAACCTCCTGTTGTGTATCCTATCCAAGCAAAAGTATAGATATAAGCCACTTTATTTCCTTTTACCCAACAATAAATACCGACAACTAACAAAGAAAAAGAATGTAATTTGACTATATTATTGATAGAAGAGCTATATCCTGAAAAATCTAAGATAAGAGCTACAAAAGCAAGTACAAAAATGAATAGAAAATACCTGTAAAATAGTACACTATATTTTTTAACTTCTAAAAACTTGAGTACAAATAAGCCTGTCGCATAAACGATTCCTATCATAGCAAGACGCACTAAATAGAAATTTACTTCTGGATAATTAGGATAAATATACTTAAACAAATAACCACTCACTCCACCAAATATAAGAAAAGTAAATACAATAGAAGCTACGTAATATAAATAACTTATATCTCTAACCATTATGAAAATAATTAGATTATACAAACAAATAACTAACAAGATTCCAAAATAGATACCATATCCAATATGATTATCTTGGCTTTGTTGGATTGCTTGCTTCTGTTTGGTAATAGAAATGGGGAAAAGAACAGGATTGGTAGACTGAGTTCGCAAATAATAAATTCCACTCTGATTTTGAGAAAGATATAAAGGAAATACGAAACCGTTAGATTCTAAATTAGTACGGGTATTATAAGGGTAATGCCAACCTGTCTGTATAATTTTCCTTTTAGAATTAGAAGTGTTATTCTCTACTTTAGTATCAGATTTAATAACTGGCTCATAAAAATAAATACTATCAATATAAGGTAAGTCCAATATAAGATTCCAATCTTCTTGTTTACTGTGATTTTCTATTTCTATTTTGAGCCAAATTACTTTAGAATTATAACCCAAATTGAGATGTTCAGCAGGATTTTGAAGCCATTTTTGATTAAAACTTTGACTTGACACCTCCTGTATTGTATAGTTTTCATTCTGTCCTTCAACATAATACGAAAGTGAACTTGCTAGGCTAGAAATTTCTTTTTCATCATCTAAAACTATTGTTTGAGCAAAAATAGTTGTCGGAACACAACAGAAAAAAATAGGTAAAAAGAATAAAAATATTTTATAAAAACTGGAAAGATAAAATTTCATTTTTTTATAGTAGTAAGTATAGCATAAATATACTAAATATTATCTTTATTTTAGAAATAATTTTATTTAAGTTATAAAAGCAACCTAAAATACATTTTTCTCATCTAGTTTCTAAATTAGTAATTCTAATTACTTTTTTAATTGTTGGAACAAAAAAAGCAACCTCTTTTAGAAGTTGCTTTTTTTATGAGTTGTAAGTTATAAATGCCTATACAGCTAATCCTGCGCCTTCTTTTATTTCGTTCACAACTTCTGGGTCAAGAAGTGTAGAAGTATCTCCCAAATTAGAAATATCTCCTTCTGCAATTTTCCTCAAAATTCTACGCATAATTTTTCCAGAACGAGTTTTTGGAAGCCCAGAAACGATTTGAATTTTTTCAGGTTTGGCAATCGCTCCAATTTCTTGTGAAACTGTTTGTAAGATTTCGGTTCTTAATTCTTCATGAGATTTACTAGAGTTTTCATCACAAATCACAAAAGCATAAATTCCTTGTCCTTTTATGTCATGAGGATAACCCACAACTGCTGATTCAATGACATCTTCGTGTTGATTGATGGCATCTTCTACTTCTGCCGTTCCCATTCTATGTCCAGAAACATTGATTACATCATCTACCCTTCCCAAAATTCTGTACATTCCATCATGGTCTCTTTTACAGCCATCACCTGTAAAATAATAACCTCTGTAGGTAGAAAAATAAGTTTGCTTACAGCGTTCATGGTCACCATAAGTGGTTCTCAAAATGCTAGGCCAAGGATATTTTATACATAAATTTCCTTCTACGTTATTTCCTTCAATTTCATTTCCTTCTGAATCTAATAAAACAGGCTGAATACCTGGAAGTGGAAGTGTTGCACAAGTCGGTTTGTTTGGTGTTACTCCTGCCATGTTAGAAATCATCATTCCACCTGTTTCAGTTTGCCACCACGTATCTACAATCGGACAATTTCCCTTTCCAATATGCTGATGATACCAATGCCACGCTTCTTCATTGATAGGTTCGCCAACTGTCCCCAAAACACGCAAAGAAGACAAATCATATTTATTTACATATTCCAAACCTTGTGCTTGTAGCGCACGAATAGCTGTTGGAGCAGTATAAAAAATAGAAACTTTATATTTATCTACAATTTCCCAAAAACGACCTGCATCTGGAAAAGTAGGCGTTCCTTCAAACATCATTGTGGTTGAGCCAGACAAAAGAGGTGCATAAACAATATAGGAATGACCAGTAATCCAACCAATGTCAGCTGTACACCAATAAACATCATCGTCTTGAAGCTGAAAAACATTCTCAAAACTGTATTTTGCATAAACCATATAGCCACCTGCATGATGAACAACTCCTTTTGGTTTTCCTGTCGAACCTGAAGTATAAAGAATAAATAAAGGATCTTCGGCATCAATAATAGTTGCAGGACAAAATGGGTCAGCTTTTTCTGTTTGTTCGTGCCACCAAATATCTCTACCTTCTTTCATAGTTACATCTGAATTGGTGCGTTTCAAAACAATTTGCTTTTCGATAGAAGGACAGGTTGAAAGAGCTTCATCTACTACATTTTTTACTTCAAATACTCTATTTCCTCTGAAATTTCCATCCGAACTCAAAACTATTTTTGCTTGTGCATCATTAATTCTATCAGCCAAAGCAGAAGAAGAAAATCCTGCAAAAACAACTGAATGAACAGCACCCAAACGAGCGCAAGCCAAAACACCAATTGCTAACTCTGGCACCATTGGCATATATAAAACTACTCTATCTCCTTTTTCAACTCCATTATTTTTCAAAACATTGGCAAACTGACATACTTTTTCGTGTAACTGTTTATAAGTAAATTCTATCTCGTCTTCATCTGGACTGTTAGGTTCCCATATTAAGGCTACTTTATCGCCCTTTGTGAGTAAATGTCTGTCTAAGCAATTTTCTGTAATATTGAATTTTGCACCTTCAAACCATTTTACATAATAATCTTCAAAACTATAATCCAGAACTTTGTTCCAGCGTTTGTGCCAAGAAAAAGTTTCTGCTACATCTTCCCAAAAACGTTCAGGATTTTCTACACTTTTTCGATAGGCTGTGCTATAATCTTCTAAGGTTCTAATTCTCATGATTGTGTGTGGTTTATATTGCACAGATTTCTAGTCTGTGAGTTGAAATTATTTTTTACTTTATCACAGACTTGGTTAAGCCTGTAATACAAATTATTACACAATCTAAAAAAATAAAAACGGTTTCCCTAAAAAAATATAGTATTTTAGCAAAGTATAGTTTTTCTTAAAAGCCACAAAACATACTCTGCTAAAATGATATAGCTATGCAAAATTGATATAGCTATGCAAAGTAAATTTTAGATAGTTCTTTTTTTTTGATTAAATTGTATAAAATTGTACTAACCCCTAAGGGTTTTTAAAAGCCCTTAGGGTTTAAATACTATATTATGAATACTTTCAAAGTTCCAGATTGCCCACGCTGCCAAAGCAATCAAGTTATAAAAAGTGGCACAATACGCAAAAAACAGCGTTTTTTATGTAAATCATGTACTTATTATTTTACCGTTCAGAAGGACGGCAAACGTATCGATAATTACTATGTAGTCAAGGCTTTACAGCTTTATTTAGAAGGACTTTCATACAGAGAAATAGAACGAATTATTGGAGTAAGTCATGTATCTGTAATGAACTGGGTGAAAGAATATAAAATTTCTCGTCCAAAAATGAGAGAATACCGTCCTACTTATAAAATATTGAAACACAGCGAATTATTAGAATTTCTAGCCGAAAAAAATGCGTTAGAAGATTCTAGTATTTTGATAACCCCTTTGGGAGATAAGTTTATGATAATCAAGTGGGAACGCCTTTAAAACAAATGATAAATTGTAAGTGATAAATTATAAACGAATACAAAGCCATATTATCATAGTATTTCATTTATTATTTATATTTTTCTTCGTTGTTTTTATTATGCTTGTGGTAATGCTAATTACTTCTTTTGCGTCTTTATATAGACTTTCAAATTGCTGTTCAGTCAAGTAATCTGTTTCTCTAAGTAGTTCTAACCAGTATAATGTTTCATTACTTTCTTTTTGAGCAATTGACATTTTATGAACAAAATCTTTTTTTGTTTCTGCATGTTCGGCTTCTCTTACCATAGCACCTATACTTGTTCCACTTCTTAATAGTTGTTTGGATAAGGTATACTCTTTTTTCTCTTCTACTAAAAACTTATATAATTTAACTATTCTGACAGCCAATTTAAAACTTTTATCTCTAACAGGATTATTAGAATGCATAATAAAATAATTATAAGTGATGAATTAAATTATAAAAAAATATAAATTACTAAATTTTTCTTCATAACTCAAAAAGGTATTCCATTTATAATTTACCACTTATCATTTACAATTTAATTACTTAGCTATCTTTCATTTAACATAAAACAACCCACCATTTGGCTATTAGGTCGGCTTGTGTGTATCATTGAGGAACAAAACACAAAATAAAATTTCACATACACACAAACCTACCACATAATGAAACTATTAAAATTAATATTGATTGCATTTTGTTTGGTTTTACTCTGTT
This sequence comes from Bernardetia sp. MNP-M8, assembly GCF_037126285.1. Lineage (NCBI taxonomy): Bacteria > Pseudomonadati > Bacteroidota > Cytophagia > Cytophagales > Bernardetiaceae > Bernardetia > Bernardetia sp. MNP-M8. The sequence continues at coordinate 4,469,835 of NZ_CP147012.1, read as the reverse complement.
TTAGCCAAAATTTATTCGCTCAAGAAAAAACAGAAGAAAAACAAGAAATTGACCACTCTTATAAACCTCTAACTCTTAAATTAGATGATAGTGGGAATAAATATATACGTTTTCTTACTTGGCATCAGTTCTGGGTTCGTTCTACTCAAAATAATCCTAATAGCGTGGATTTAGCAGGAAACCCTTCAGACAATACATTTGATATTGGTCTTCGTCGCTCTCGTGTCTTGATGTACGCTCAAATTTCTCCTCGTTTTTTAATACTTACTCATTTTGGACTGAATAATCAAACCTTTGTAAATGGAGGAGTTACAGGAGGTACAGGAAAAAAACCACAAATTTTTATGCATGATGCTTGGACAGAATACAAAGTAGCTGACCAACTTTATATTGGAACAGGACTTCATTATTGGAATGGCATTTCAAGAATGACAAATGCCAGTACACTCAATTTTTTAACAATTGATGCACCTATTTTTAACTGGGCAACGATTGAATTGACAGACCAATTTGCTCGTCAGTTTGGAATTTATGCAAAAGGAAAAATTGGTGGTTTTGACTATCGCATCGCACTTAATAAACCTTTTGCATCAGGTGGATTAGCAAATGATTTGGCAGATGATGGCATTGCAAGAAATGTTTTGAATGATAACACTGCCGTACAAGGATATTTTAATTATCAATTTTTTGATAAAGAATCTAATAAGCTACCTTATTTTGTAGGAACATATATGGGAAGCAAAAAGATTTTTAATATTGGAGCAGGATTTCATTATCACCCAGAAGCAACAGCCGTAAAAAAAGCAGGACAAACAGAAGCTCAATTAAAAGACATTTCACTTTTTGCAGTTGATGCCTTCTTAGAGTTACCAATGGGAAAAGGTGGACTTACAGCTTATTCAGCTTTTTATAGCTATGATTTTGGTGATAATTATCTTCGCAATGTAGGAATTATGAATATTTCTGGAGGGGGAGGAAATACACAACCTACCATCGGAACAGGTACAATTTCTTATACACAAGCTGGTTATGCATTTGCAAAATTTAAAAATGGAGCGCAATTTCAACCTTTTGCAGCCTTTACTTACAAAAACTTTGAAGCCTTAAACGACCCTTCTTCACAGTTTGATATTGGAGCAAATTATTTCATTAATTCTCATCATGCCAAAATTACGCTACAATATTCTCAACGTCCTGTTTATGCAGCAGGAAATTTAGATACCACACGAGGAGAAATTATCCTTCAAACACATATTTGGCTATAAAATGCTAATTGTAAATTGTGAATGGTAAATTATGAATGAATACAAATTACTAATTTATCTATAATTCACCATTCAAGAAAATATTTCATTTACCATTCACAATTAATAATTTATAACTTACCTTAACTCTATTTTTTAAAAATCAATTCACACACACAAAAATAAATGGTTTCAGTTTGTATTTCACTGATGACTGGTAACTGTTTACTAATAACTGAAAATAATTATGAAAAATGACAAAGACCACAGCAAAGCAAGTATGGATAAATACTGGAAAAAAAATCTTTCCTATCTGACTATTCTACTTATTATATGGTTTATAGTTTCTTATGGTGCAGGAATTATGTTTGCCGATGCACTTAATGGAATAAAAATAGGAGGTTTCAAACTCGGTTTTTGGTTCGCTCAACAAGGCTCAATTTACATTTTTGTCGTCTTGATTTTTGTCTATGTTTGGCTGATGAACAAGCTAGATAAAGAATTTGATGTAGATGAGAAGTAATTGTAAATGATGAATGGTAAATTATAAATTAAATACAAATTACCATTCTTAACTTACGATTCAAGTCCTCTTTTTATCCTTTGTTTGTACCCTCACAAGCAATATTTTCTTAGCCGTTGTTGGTCTCTCCACCAACGAGATTAATTATAAAAAAATACACACCACACAAAATAAATTTCAATTACTATGAGTATTCTAGTTTGGACATATATTATCGTCGGAATTACTTTTGCCCTCTATATTGGTATTGCCATTTGGTCAAGAGCAGGTTCGACAAAAGAGTTTTATGTAGCAGGAGGAGGAGTTTCTCCACTTGCTAACGGAATTGCCACAGCAGCAGACTGGATGTCGGCAGCTTCATTTATCTCTATGGCAGGAATTATTTCCTTTAGTGGCTACGATGGTTCAGTTTATCTAATGGGCTGGACAGGAGGTTATGTGCTGTTAGCATTATTACTTGCCCCTTATCTACGAAAGTTTGGAAAATTTACTGTTCCTGACTTTGTAGGAGATAGATATTATTCAGATACAGCTCGTTTGGTAGCCGTAATTTGTGCGCTTTTTGTTTCTTTTACTTATGTAGCTGGTCAAATGCGTGGAGTAGGAGTAGTATTCTCTCGTTTCTTAGAAGTTTCTGTTGAGTGGGGAGTAGTTATCGGAATGTGTATTGTATTTTTCTATGCTGTTTTGGGTGGAATGAAAGGAATTACTTATACCCAAGTAGCCCAATATTGTGTTTTGATTTTCGCTTTTATGGTTCCTGCCATTTTTATTTCAATTCAAATGACAGATACTATAATTCCTCAACTCGGTTTTGGAGGGACTTTAGCAGGAACAGACACCTATCTTTTAGATAAACTAGACGGACTCAATCAAGAACTTGGTTTTGCAGCTTATACTGATGGTTCAAAAAGTACTATAGATGTCTTCTTTATTACAGCAGCCTTAATGGTAGGAACAGCAGGACTTCCACACGTGATTGTTCGTTTCTTTACTGTTCCTCGTGTAAAAGATGCTCGTATTTCAGGTGGTTATGCCCTTATTTTCATAGCTATTCTTTATACAACTGCTCCTGCCATTGCTGCTTTTGCTCGTACAAATCTAATTAATACGATAAGTAATAAACCCTATTCTGAAATGCCTGCTTGGGTAGGAAACTGGGAAAAGACTGGTCTTATTAAATACGATGACAAAAATGGTGATGGAATTGTTCAATATTACAATGACAAAAGTAAAGATGAAGCCTTTTTAGCAGAAGTCGCTGCAAAAGGATACAAAGGAAATGAAATGGAAATTGATAGAGATATTATGGTTCTTGCTAACCCTGAAATTGCAAATCTTCCCAACTGGGTAATTGCTCTTGTAGCAGCAGGTGGATTAGCAGCAGCACTTTCAACAGCAGCAGGACTTCTTTTAGTAATCTCTTCTTCTGTTTCGCATGATTTATTGAAGAAAGTAGTAATGCCGAATATTTCTGAAAAAGGTGAACTTGTAGCTGCCCGTATTGCAGCAGCTGTAGCTATTATTATTGCAGGTCTTTTCGGAATCTATCCTCCAGGGTTTGTAGCACAAGTAGTCGCCTTTGCTTTTGGACTAGCAGCAGCTTCATTCTTCCCTGTTATTGTAATGGGGATTTTCTACAAAAGAATGAATAAAGAAGGAGCAATTGCAGGAATGGTAGTAGGACTTGTCTTTACGATTGTTTATATCGTTTATTTCAAATTTATTTCCCCTAACTTAAATATTCCTGAACATTGGCTTTTCGGAATTTCTCCTGAAGGAATTGGAACAGTTGGAATGATACTCAATGTAATTGTATCTCTAGCTGTAAGTAAATTTACACCTCCACCTCCACAAGAAGTACAGGACATTGTAGAAGATATTCGTTTGCCTCGTGGTGCTGGTGCAGCCGTTGACCACTAGACAGTTATCAGTAATCAGTTACCAGTAATCAGTTGAATACGCTTATTGGTAACTGATAATTTGAATGTTTTTATAATAAAATTTATTACGCAGTTAAAGAAATTGTATTTAACTGGTAACTGTTTACTGATAACTGCTAACTGAATGAAATTAACACGCAATTTATTGATTTTGACTGCACTAATGGTTGTTCTTTTCAATTATCCACTATTGGGAATGTTCAATAAGATAAAATGGGTGGAGAAAGTTCCGACAGCCTTCTTTTACCTATTTGGTGTGTGGTTTGTTTCGGTTATTCTTTTGATATTTATTATTTATCATTGGAAACGCTGAAACTGTGTTATGTCGGATATTGAGGAAGAACGCTCTTTTTGAGTTGTTCTTCCTTTTTTTAGAAAATAAGCTGTACTACTTTTCCAATTTCTACTTTTTCTAAATCATTTTTACTTTTTAGACAAAAGCCGAATAAATCAAATCTTGGATTTCCATTTTTATCTGTTACTCTTGGTATAGTAAGAAAGGGTTTTATAGGAATACCTCCTAATGTTGAATTTTCCGTCAGTTTATACTCTGAAATGTCTCCAACAATACTTGCAAGTATATAAACATCATTTTTAACTGTAAATTTGTCTTCTATTTTAAACGTAGATTGCATTTGCTTTTTTAGTATTTGATATTTTTTCAATCTTTTGCCGTTGTTGGTGTCTCACCAACTACACAAAATCAAACCAATTTCTTCACTTCATTAACAATATCTTTCGTGGAAAATGGTTTTGTAATATACGAATCTGCCATTTTAAGTCCTTTTTCAATATCAACAGGTTGGGTTTTGGCTGATAGAAAAATTACTTTTGTAGTTTTTAATTCTTCATGAGTTCTGATAAACTGACAAACTTCATAGCCATCCATTTCAGGCATCATAATATCCAAAATTACGGCATCAGGTTTTTTATTTTTGATAATCTCAACAGCTTCTTTTCCATCTCGTGCTACAAAAACTTCATAGCCACTTTTTCGCATCAAGAAATCTAAAGACAGTAAAATATTAGGTTCGTCGTCAGCAATTAAAATACGTTTCATAGATTTAGGAAAATTTGGTGTTTTAAAGTAATTTTAATGAGTTTTTTTATAAATTGATATTCAATTTAATAGTAATTCTATCTAAATCAAACGTATTGATTGGAAAACTGTTTGTATTACTATAGTAATTCAATGAATAATTAAATTTTGAGCAAAATAAATTATATTTTATCGTGTATTCCGAACTTCTACTTTTTATTATTTCTATTGCTTATCTAGGTCTTTTGTTTGGTGTGGCTTACTGGACAGAATACCGAAGTCTATTTTTTTGGACAATGGCAACAAAGAAAGATAAAGAATTAACTTCTACTTCTGACCAAAAATTAGGAAGTAGTTTTTTCAAACCTATTATTTATGCCCTTTCTATGGGTGTTTATTGTACGGCTTGGACATTTTATGGAAGTGTTGGACAAGCAGCAACTTCTGGACTGGGTTTTCTGACTACTTATATAGGTCCTTTGCTAACTATTCCTGTTTGGTGGCTTGTTTTGCGTAAAATAATCCGAATTAGTAGAGCAAAAGGAATTACTACACTTGCTGATTTTATTTCGGCTCGCTACGGAAAAAGTATTGCTTTAGGTCGTCTGATTACTATTTTGTGTGTGTTTGGAATTGTTCCTTATATTTCAATTCAAGTACAAGCTATTGCAATGAGTATTGAAGTTCTTACCACTTCTAGTCAAAATTCTACTAAATTTTGGATAAGCGATACTGCTTTTTATGCCACCCTTATTCTTGGTTTTTTTACGATGCTTTTTACTACTCGCAACTTACAAAGTGACAATAAAAATAGAGGAATGATAGCTGCCATTGCCTTCGAATCTATTATTAAATTAATGACTTTTTTAGGAGTAGGTATTTTTATTGTCTATGGAATGTTTGACGGAATAATTGATATTTTTGAAAAAACAGCACTGCATGTAGATTTACAAAAACTCACTACTATTCAACATCAAAAAAATAGTGGAGAATGGTTTTGGTATTTGCTCTTATCGGCTTTAGCTATTTTTCTCTTGCCTCGTCAGTTTCAAGTTTCGGTAGTAGAAAATGAAGATGAAAAACACATTCTTCCTGCCATGTGGATTTTTGCACTTTACCTTTTGGTTATCAATTTTTTGGTTTTACCGATTGCTTTAGGTGGCAGAATTTGGTTTGAAGGAACAAGTTCTGTATTCAATTCCGATATGTTCATGCTAAGTTTGCCTTTAGCTTCTGAGTTTCCACAAATAGCTTTGTTTTCTTATATAGGTGGTTTTTCAGCTGCAACAAGTATGATTATCGTTTCTACGGCTGCATTGAGTACAATGATTTCAAATAATTTATTGCTTCCAAACTGGGTTTCAGATTTTGACTGGAAAAATCCTAATTTTAAAGCCATTACTACTATAAAATGGTTTCGAAGGCTCGGAATTTTATTTATTCTATTTCTTTCCTATTTTTATTTTAGAGTAATTGGCGAATTTTCTTCGCTTGTTTCGGTGGGGATGGTTTCTTTTGCTGCCATAGCTCAACTTGCTCCTGCTTTTTTTGGAGGTATTTTTTGGAAAAGAGGAACTAAAAATGGTGCTTTTGCAGGAATTGTTATAGGTTTTTTGATTTGGGCTTATACACTAATTCTGCCTTCTTTTGCTCAAAGTGGTTATTTTCCTATTTATTGGAATTCGGATTCTGCTTTTCTAAAATTATTAAATCCGAATGCTCTTTTTGGAATGGATTATTTAGATTCTATCTCTCAGAGTGTGTTTTGGTCACTTTTTCTAAATAGTTTTTTTTATGTTGTTGTTTCAGTCATGAGTGTTCAATCAGCAACAGAACGAAATGAAGCTGAAATTTTTGTCGATATTTTTAAATACTCCAATCGTTTTGAAAGTGCTGTTTTATGGAAAGGAAAGGCTTATTTTTCAGAGGTAAAAGAATTATTGAATAGCTTTTTAGGAGAAAAACGAACTACTTTTTTATTAGAAAATTATCAAAAAACGAATACAGAAGAAAAAAAAATAAAAACTGATGAATTTCTAAATGAAGCACAAATTGTTTTGGCAGACTCTCGCCTTCTGACTCTTGCCGAACGTATGCTTTCTAGTGTTGTAGGTTCGGTTTCAGCTCGTATTTTGGTTTCTTCGCTTCTGCAAGAACAAGAAACGGTGGCGATGGAAGAAGTAATTACCATTTTAAAAGAATCTCAAAATGTTCTTTCTACAAATAGAGAATTGCGTCAAAAATCAAACGAACTCAAACGATTGACACAAGAATTAGAAACTTCAAATCAAAAATTGAAGGAACAAGACAGAATAAAAGATGATTTCATTTCAACGGTTACACATGAACTCAGAACACCCATTACAGCAATTCGTGCGCTTTCCGAAATTGTTCATCAAAATCCAGATTTAGAACAAGATGAAAGACAAAACTTTTTGGAAAATGTAGTAGGTGAATGCGAAAGGCTTAGTCTTTTGATAAATGAAATTTTAGATATAGAAAGTTTTGATAATCATGCTAGAAATAATACGTTGCCTTTAGAACTCAAGGAATTTGATTTGATAAAATTGATTTCTCGTGTCTATACGATAATGCAACCTTTGGCAAAAGAAAAAAACATTGATTTAGAAATGATTTTTATGCCACAAAATTCATTAAAAGAAAAAGCAACAGTAAAAGCAGACGAAAAGCGTATCGAACAGGCTCTAATTAATTTAGTCTCAAATGCAATTAGCCACATGAAATTTAATGAAAATGAAATTCCTATTGATAGAATAGATTTAAGAGTAAATGAAAAAAATAACATAGCATTTCCTCCTTATACTATCAAAATAATAACCCAAATTGAATCTGACTTTTGGCAAATAAGCATCAAAGACAATGGAAAAGGAATTTCAAAAGAAAATCAAGTTTCTATTTTTGAAAAATTCCATCAAATTAGAGACAAAAATAATCGAAAACCCAAAGGAACAGGTTTAGGATTAAGCATCGCTAAACGAATTGTAGAGGCACATTTTGTAGAAAGTAAAGACAAAAATGACACAACTCAGAAACAATATGGCAAAATTTGGGTAGAAAGCAAACAGGATAAAGAAACAACTTTTATAATGAGATTTATGAAATAGATAAACTTTCATTTTTTGTTAATCAAATGATTATTTACTTATTTTATTTTTTTTATCAACCTCATATATTTCAAAATACCATATAACCAAAGGACGAGCTACAACAGCCGAAATCAGTATTATGCCACCTGCATAGAAATAAATATCCATTTTTGAAGCCTCAACAGAACTAATGAAATAAGATAAAATAATTACACTAACAATACCATATAGAGGAACTAAATTTCCCACCATAGCTACTGTAAAAGGATTCAAAAACTTCATTAATCGTACTGATTCGCTATACGCATAGACAGAAACTCCCAGTGCTAAACTAAATATCAATATAAAATCTCGCCAAGTCAAACTCCATTTTACAGGAATAAAATCACTTACTATTCCTCCCCAAAACGTAGAAAAAAGCAAGAGAAGAAAAGCTGTAATACTTGCTCCTAACATTTGATAGAAGGTAATAACTAAAGAGTCTTCTTGCTTTACTAAATCTGCATTAAAAATAGTAACCAATGCACCAAAAAAAGCAGCTAAAAGAGCTAAAAAAAAGCCTAAACCATAATCAAAATCAGAGCTATAAATTATATAGATTCCAAAAATAGCATTTAGTCCTGTAATTATTTCACCCACTGATAAAGCTCCTTTTCCCAAAATGGGTCGCAAAATACTAACAAAAAGAGGAATTGTAGCAAGTCCAATCAAACAAACAGCTTCATTTGCTAGTTTTGCCGAAAGAACAATTAATGTCCAATAAGCAAAAGTTAGGATTCCAGTTCCCATCAAAAAATAAGTCTTTTTACCTGTCCATTTAAACTTTTTAATAACTAAAAGCCAAATAGCCAAAAATACTACAGCCATTGAAGTTCGATAAAAAACAAGTTCAGTAGCTGATAAATGAATTTGATTGACTACCAAAGGAACAAGACTAGAAAGCCAAATTACAAAATGAAGACGAATATGGTATTTTAACAAGAGAATTAAGCATTATGAAGTGATGAGTATTTGAATCTCTAAAATACAAAAAAGTCTTAACTCTTTTAGTAATTCTCTACATAGTTCATGAACAAGTATTTTGTCTGATGCAAATATTGTTTGATGCAGATAAAAAGAGTAATTTTGAACATCAGTATAATTCAGAATAGTTATCTCTCTATCAAAAAAGCTACAACTCAATCACAATAAAATATAGCCAAATGAACTCAACTAAATTAAGCGTAAATATCAATAAATTTGCAACTCTGCGAAATGCAAGAGGAGGCAACAATCCAGATTTGATACAAGTAGCACAAGATTGTGAGCGTTTTGGAGCGCAAGGAATTACAATACATCCACGTCCAGACGAGCGTCATATTCGTTATGAGGATGCTTTTGCACTTGCAAAAATTGTCAAAACAGAATTTAATATTGAAGGAAATCCACAACAAGGACGTTTTTTAGAAATTGTAAAAGAAATAAAACCTACACAAGCGACTTTAGTTCCTGACTCAGATGGAGTTTTGACTTCTAATGCAGGCTGGGACACTATAAAACACCAAGATTATCTCAAAGAAGTAATTACTGATTTGAAGGCTCTAGGAGTTCGGGTTTCTATTTTTATCGACCCAATAGACCAGTTTATTGAAGCTGCTGCCTCAACAGGTGCAGATAGAATAGAGTTTTATACAGAAAGTTATGCAAAAAACTTTCAAGAAAGTCCTGAAAAAGCAATTCGAAAGTATGTTCACTGTGCAGAGTTTGCTCACAAGTTAGGTTTAGGAATCAATGCAGGACACGATTTGGATTTAGATAATCTAAATTATTTAGCCAAACATTTACCTTATTTACAAGAGGTTTCTATTGGTCATGCGCTTGTTTGTGATGCTCTTTATCTAGGACTAGAAAACACAATCGGACTATACAAAAGAGCTTTGAAAGTATAAATTATTATGTATTAATAATTTAGCTTGTGGAGACCCAAGAAATGGCAATTAAAAAAACCCTAAGGTTCTTGAAGAGCCTTAGGGTTTAGAAAAATAAAATCTATATTTTTTTACATTCCTTGATTTGTATAGGTGTTCCCCACATAAAAATGCCAAACCCCATAGCTTCTTCAGCTTTTACTTCTACTTTTAAGCCTTCTTTTTGAAATTCAGGAGCTAAATTTTCAGGTTTGTATTCTGTGCCATCTTCGGCAACAATTCCCCAAAAACCACCTTCTAAATCTTGATAAACTACTTTTCCTTTGAAATGTGTCATAATAAAAATTGAAATTTATGATTAAAAAAATGAAATAATAAAAAATGCTTTATACGATTTAAAAACTATAAATTTACAGGCACACAATTCGTTTTGATTGAAATATTCGTAATTTTTAATTCGTAATTCGTAATTATTTTTTAGGTTTCTTATAAACAGGAACACTACTACACGCCTCACCAAACATAATCAGTTTTGCAATAGGTGCAAGTCTGCGAGTAACTTCTCCATAGACATAATTCGGAATCTGAATTTTGCTACATCCTTTGATAACAACTTTTGATTGTTCAAATTGTTGCCAATCAAAAGTTTGAAAAATATCTCTATAAAGCTCGCTTTCTAGTTCTTCGCTTGTTCCTATAACTACTTTTTTGGCATAAGGTTGAATATTTGAAACAACAACCATAAATGCCCACATCGGCACAATTGCATCTACTGAACAAACTATATTTACAAACTTGTCTTCATATTGTTTCCAATCATGATTTTTGACAAACTCTCTAAAATCCTTTTCTCTCAAGATAAGTTCTTGAAAAAGATTCATTTTCAAATCATACGTAATTCTTTCCCCTTTTGGATATAAATCTTCCAAATCAAAGGTAACGACTGACGAATTGACTACTTTATTAAGTGTTTTTTCCATAATTTTATTTGTAACCGTAGTTGAGGTTTATAACCGTCAAACGAGGATTTAAAGTTTATTTTTTCATCATTTTGAAAGTAAAGACTGTCAAAACTAAAATAATTGTTCCCATAAGTACCCACAACCAAAGCGAATTTTCAAAAAGTGGTGTTACTTTTTCTACTTCTTTTTGTGGTATTTTTTGTTCTGAATCCAATTCTAACAAAGTGACATCAGTAGGAATTGTATTTTGAAAACGAACAATATCATAATTAGGTTTTTGCAATCTTTCATTTCCATACATTAAAAAATAAGAAATTGTTTTGTCGCTCGGACTCACTCGTGTAAAAATCTGATTGATATAACCTTTAATCTCTAGTTGTCCAATATCTAACGGTTGATTGTCTTGATTATCAATAATGATTTGATATTTTTTAGATTTTTCATTAGAATTAATAAAAAAACTTGAACTACCATTTTGTTTTTCTATTGATGAAAGAGTGCTTGTGTGAAGCGTAACAAAATTATAAATCACACCTTTTTCAGTTATGGTACTGTCTAACAAATATTTAATTTGAATATTTCTGTAATAATCAAAATCATTTTTTACTTCCAAAGAAAGAAAATCAATAGGAACAGAATGAGTTAATTCTATATCAATTATAGTTTGTTTTTTATCTTTATTTACTTCAATATTTTTAGAACTAATTTCTAAACCTTCAAAATTTCCTTCTATTGTTTTTTGTAAAAAGACGCTTGCTGAATTCAGCTTTGGTTCATTATTCTTAAAACCATTTTGACTTTGTTTTTCAGATTTATCTGATAATTTAATTCTATAATATTTGTATTTTGAGTTTGGAAATATAAGGCGTGTAAATTTGTATTCTGTAAATTCATTTTGGATAGAAACAATACGATAATCATTCAAAATTTCGAACCATTCGTTTTGGTTTTGACTTCCTTCTAATTTTACTCTCCAGTCAAAATTAGTATTTTCAAAATCTAGTTTTATTAAGTTTGTTGCTTCTTCTTGACGTGTAGTGTTATCTTTTTCTAAAGTAAAAAAATAGGCATTCTCTTTTTTGGAAGAATTAATTATCTTAAAATCAACTTCCTGATTTTCAGACTTTTGCATTATTTTTCTAGTAAGAAATGGAGCTTCTAATGTATCAGAATTAGTTACACCAAAAATTCGAATATCTGAAAAATCAGTATTTATTTTTTCTATGACTTGGATAGGTACATTTATTTTGTACCATTCTGTTTGATTGCTTTGCTGTATTCCTTTTAGTTCTCTTTTATAGAGAAAATTATTTTGTGCAAAAACAGTTTGGCAACAAAAAACAGAAAGAAATATGAAGATAAATTGAAAAATTATTTTTTTCATGAGTTGTGATAAATTTGTGATTATTTTTTAGTTTGAATATAGCAAATTAAATTGATTATCGATTTGAAATCAGAAAATTAGAATTCCCATTTGCAATCATTTTGTTTACATAAAATAATGTATTTTCTTTGCGACTTTCTATTCGCACAGGCACATTCCGATTGATAGATAAAGAGTTGAGAGCTGAAATAAGAGTACTAGAATTAGTAAAAATACCACTATCTATATTGAATTTTAAATCTTTAATCATTCCATCTTTTTGATAATATATCTGACAATAGCTATTTGACAAAAAATTATCTTTCTCATGAAACACGATTTCATTTATTTGTTCGGCTGGCAATACAAACTCACTTATTCCATACTGAGTTGAAAAACCGACTGATTTTTTGGTAATATAAAATGTATTATTTTTAAAATGTTGATAGACAGATTCTATTTTTTTTCCATAGTGCCAATCATGTATCCAAATCATAGCTTCTAATATAAAAGGCACGTAAATTAATGGAAAAAAAGAGGAGTTTAGTTTTGAGACAAATAGGACGTAAAACAATAAAAAAGCAGCAATTTTACCAAACTTCATAAAAGGATGATGCAAAACCTCTTGGTAAGGAGATATATTTTGAGATTTCTTCATCCAAGGTTCTTTTTTTGCTTTTCTTGGAATACTCGTTTGAGATTTCCCTGATTTTGGTAGCGCAGTATAAAACAAAACAGTATCTTCTACCTTTAAACGAATTTCTTTTTGAATAGGAAATTTGCCTAATGTTTCGTACTGCTCACAATGCTGTTTTCCCAAATACTCCCATGTATCACGTAAAAACACAGATTTACAACCTGCACAAAAAACTACCTCATCGCCCTCCAAAATAGAATCTCCAGTAATTGGGTCTTTTCGGTTTTGAGATAAGAAACTTCGATGTTCTTGTGAGTTTGGGTTTATTTTGTGGATGTGCATTTATATTTCTTACGTATTTGTTCGGATAACGTTCTTATTTCCTTCATCAACCATTTTTTGTGCATGATAAACTATATCTTCATTTGTACTTTTTATTCTAATAGTAAAAGATGCAGACATAGACAAGGCTTCAAGAGCTTGAAAAATTTGTGCTGAATTTTTATATACTGATTCTGGTAATCTACACTTTACCTTTTCATAGACTTCATTATTTTTAAAATGAATTTCAAAAAAATTATCAGCAAGAAAACCTGTAGATTGATAGAAAACTATCTGTTCTATATGTTCAGCAGATAATATATACTCTTTTTGACCATAAGGAGTTGAAAAACCTATTGTTTTTTTTGCTAGATAAAAAGTGTTGTATTTAAAATTTTTATAAATAGACGAAAGTTGTGAACCGTAATAACTATCATGAATTAAAGGTAAAAACATAGATATAGCCAAAGGAAGAAGCATAATAGAAGTTATTACAAAACTAGCAGATAAAATAGCTACAAGTAGAATCAAAATCCAATTTGATACAATAAGCAAAATATGTCTCCAACCTGTTAAGAAATATTGATAAGGAGAAAGTATTCTACGCTTAGTGCGCCAAGGACTTTTTTTTACTAATTTTGGAATATCAACTCCATCACTTCTCAAACCACTTGTATGATAAAATAAAATCTCATCTTCTATTTCTAAATGAAGAGTATTATAAATAGGAAATTCAATCAATGTTTCTTTCTGCTCACAATGCTGATTTCCCAAATACTCCCATGTATCACGTAAAAACACAGATTTACAACCTGCACAAAAAACTACCTCATCGCCCTCCAAAATAGAATCTCCAGTAATTGGGTCTTTTCGGTTTTGAGATAAGAAACTTTGGTGTTCTTGTAAGTTTGGGTTTATTTTGTGGATGTGCATCGATTATTTTTTATAAATATTAATCTTATAATTGTTATTTTTTATTATAAATTCCAATTTATTATAAGCAGTATAATCACTATAAACTTTTAGGTAAATTGAAATTGAAAAATTATCAGTTAACATACTTAATGCTTTTAAAAAAATAGTTTCATTGTCCTCTTTTAGTGGATTCATAACTGCAAATTTTGTTATCTCTCCACTTTTATCTTGAATAACGCAAAAATTATCCTCATAAAATGAAGAGAAATAAAATTTTAAAGAATGAATACAATCAGATCCTAATAGAAACTCTTTCGTTCCAAATTTTTTACTAAAGCCTATGCCTTTTTTAGATATGTAGAAAACATCATCTGAAAATTCATTATGAACACTGTCTAACTTTTTACCTTGAATGTTCTGTTCTATTTCTCCAATAAAATAAATAATTATCAAGAAAATAACAGAACCTAAAAAAGGTAACAAACTACTAATCATAGAATAAAATACATAAGCAACTACAAAAGACAATAAAACTAATACAAGAAAAAGAGGACTCTTATGAAAAAAGTAATTGTAATTAGATAGCTTTCCTTTTTTTTTCTTCCATAATTTTGAATTTACAGTATGTGGTACATTATTTATTTCATTTTTTTTAAGAGGTAAAAAATCATAAAACAGAATATCTTCTTTCGATGTTAAATTTATTTTTATAATTGTAGATGGAAATTCAATCAATGTTTTGTACTGCTCACAATGCTGTTTTCCCAAATACTCCCACGTATCTTTTAAAAAAACAGATTTGCAACCTGCACAAAAAACCACTTCATCGCCTTCCAAAATAGAATCTCCAGTAATTGGGTCTTTTCGGTTTTGTGCTAAAAAGTTTTGATGTTCTTGTGAGTTTGGATTTATTTTATGAATGTGCATTTGATTTTATTTTCTTAAAATAGAAATAGCATAACCATTTTGTTGTATTTCATTTTCTAATATATTACAAAGCAGCGCATTATCTTCTATCTGTATTTTGATAGAACAAATAGCTTCTTGATTCATACTGTGTAGTGCTTCTAAAAATTGTGTGGTTTTATTTTCTTCTAAATAGTTAGTAATCAAAAACTTTGTTTTATTTCCGTTTATATCTTCAATGATGCAATAATTAGAAGCAAAAAAAGAATAAGAAAATTGAAATTCTAATGAATGAATATAAGCAATCGATAAAATATATTCTTGTCGTCCATATCTCCTACTAAAACCTATTCCTGTTTTAGAAATATAGAAAACATTATCATAAAAATATTTGTGAGCTGTTTTGAGTTTTTTTGCTTGTGTATTTTCTTCTTGTGCTGCTATTAACGTCAATAATATTGAAAAAATAACTGAACCACTAATAGGAAAAAATGATTCCAATAATATACAACCAATAATTCCCATTACAAATCCAAAGGCAATAACAGCATAAAAAATAGGAGTAAGATAAAAATCATATTCATAACTAGCTAACTCTCCTTCTTTATATTTCCATATAGTCGGATCTAATCTACTAGGAATTTTACTTCCTTTCTTTTGTCCTTCTAGTGGCAATTGTTCATAAAACAAAATAAGATCTGTCTTTTGAATTGTTAGGTTAGTAAAATTAAAAGGAAAATCAACCAAAGTTCCACTCTGCTCACAATGCTGATTTCCCAAATACTCCCACGTATCACGTAAAAATACAGATTTACAATCTGCACAAAAAACTACCTCATCGCCTTCCAAAATAGAATCGCCTGTAATTGGGTCTTTTCGGTTTTGAGATAAGAAACTTCGATGTTCTTGTGAGTTTGGGTTTATTTTGTGAATGTGCATTTATAAAAATAAATTGTTATGAAGTAAATAAGAAATAGAAAAGTTCGTACTCCATTTTTGATTTAATTTTTTAAGATGATTAATTGTATCCTCTTCTATGCTCTCTATCTTAACTTGTATATCTTTGTTTTGGGATAAAAAACGTATAGAATCAAATAATGAAAATGGGTCTTCAAATGTATCATCAGATAAGTAGCAAGTAACATGTTCAGTTTTTTCAACGCCTTCCACCTTATAATAAATTTTAAAATATTTGTTTTTAGCTTTGTGTCCTGTATGACGAAAAACTACCTTTTCAATATATCTTACAGGTAAAGTATATTGCTTTTCACCATATTTTGTTACAAAACCTACTGTCTTTTTGGAAATATAAAATGTATTACTATAGAATTTCTTATACTTTAGATTTACCTTTTTTATATAATATGAATCGTGAATTCTTCCTACAATTAGTAATAACAACAATATTACTAGTATTGATAGAAAAATGAAGAAGTTACTTGTGAAAAAATATAGAGCTAGAGAAACAAGACTAACTAAAAATATAAATAAACCTGTATTAATATTACTCTCTTGAAACTTATCATAAGCTGATAAAAAGTTTTCTTCATACAACCAAGGTTTTTTCTTAGCCTTACTAGGTATGTTAAATAGGCTTTCTCCGTTTGTAAGTAATGATTTATAAAATAGAATTTCGTTATCTAATTTTATATGAATAGCTTGTTGTAAAGGAAAATCAATCAAAGTTCCACTCTGTCCACAATGTCGTTTTCCCAAATACTCCCACGTATCACATAAAAATACAGATTTACAACCTGCACAAAAAACCACCTCATCACTTTCTAAAATAGAATCTCCAGTAATTGGGTCTTTTCTATTTTGAGATAAGAAACTTCGATGTTCTTGTGAGTTTGAATTTATTTTGTGGATGTGCATGTCTTTTTTAATACAGATTTTTAAAACTATTTAGTCTAACGAAATTCTGAAGATATGTTTTCATTTACTTCTTTTTTAACTTTACCTAAGCTAGAAATAATTAGATTTGTAAAAAATTATCTAACAAAAATATCAAAATTATGAAAATATGTTTTGCTACCAATAATGCAAAAAAAATAGAAGAAGTAACAGCTGCCATCCCTTCTACTATTCAATTAGTTAGTTTGAAGGAAATTGGTTGTACAGAGGAAATTCCAGAGACTACACAAACTATTGAAGGAAATTCGGAACAAAAAGCAATGTATGTCTATGAAAATTATAATACAAATTGCTTTGCAGATGATACAGGATTAGAAATTGAAGCTTTAGACGGAGAACCGGGGGTAGATTCTGCAATGTATGCAGACAAAATTGTTGGTTCATATAGAGATTCAAAAGAAAATATGAAATTAGTTTTGAAAAATCTAAGTGAAAAAGCTTCAGAAGGAAATACAAATCGAAATGCACAATTTAAAACTGTTTTTACGCTTGTCATAGATGGAAAAAAACATCAGTTTGAGGGAATAATAAAGGGGAAAATCATAAACGAACCCACAGGAGAAGATGGTTTTGGTTATGACCCTATTTTTATTCCTAATGGTTATGAAAAAACTTTTGCGCAAATGAGTTTATCAGAAAAAAATAAAATTAGTCATAGAGCCATCGCAACAAGAAAATTAGTAACATTCTTAAATGAGATTAACAAAGTAGAACCATAAATCAATTATAATTATTATATTGAAAAAAATACCCTTCTAATCATTACTTTTTTACACTTATCCTGAATTATTCCATTTTATGAAAACTAATTATTTATTTGTTCTTCTATTTTTTACGCTCTTTTCTAGTATTCTTCTTTTTTCTTGTGGAGGTAGTGAAGAAGACCCAAAACCAGACCCAGTAGATACAACTCCTTGTAGCTCTCCTCCAACATTATCATTGACTGCTGAAAGTACAGGCTGCTCAAGTAATACAGGCTCAATAACTGCCACAGGTGCAGGAGGAACAGGCGCATTGACTTATAAACTAGGAAGTGGAAATTTTCAAAGTAGTAATATTTTTGAAAATCTAGCTGCTGGAGAATATACTGTTACAGTAAAAGATAATGAAGGTTGTACTAAAGAAAGTAAAACTACTGTCGAAAATGCAGATGCTCCTACTATTTCTTTGGCTTCTCAAAATACAGGTTGTGATTCTGATAATGGAAAAATAACAGTTACAGCAACTGGTGGAAGTGGTAATTTACAATATAAAATTGATGAGGGCGCATTCCAAAACAGCAATATTTTTGAAAACTTAACTGCCAAAGAATATACAATTACAGTAAAAGATTCAGAAAACTGTGAAGCAACAGCAAAAACAAAACTAAAAACAGGTATAAATTATACAGACAATATTGCTTCTATAATCAATACAAACTGTGCTATTTCAGGCTGTCATTCAGGTAATCAATCTCCAAACTTATCTACTTTTGAAGGCGTTTCTCAAAGTTCTTCACGAGTTTTTGCTCGTGCTTCTGCTCGTTCTATGCCTCCAGCTTCTTCTGGTCGTGAACTAACTGATGCAGAAATAAAAGCTATTGAATGTTGGGTAGCAGATGGAACACCTGAAAATTAAAATATTCAAGTTGTTTAAGAATGGATTTTAGATGTCTTTGTCAGTGTCGCTACGCTAAAACACCGACAAAGGCATCTTATTTATAGTATAGCACCAGTATCAAATCTGTTTCAAAGCCTCTTTTACACTATTGACAGGTAATTGACACGTTTTATTCTTACAAACATAAATCGTTGTTTGATTATTTATAACTGGACGCATTTCCAAAAGTGGCAAAGCAGATTTTTGACCTTCTTCTTCACTTTTTGCAGCAATAATTATTTTATTGGGAATGTAAAAACTAGAAATTTCTTTTAAAACTTCTTTATAATTTTCTCCAACAATTACTATTTCTGGAGTTGGGGTCAAGAAATATGTAAACAATGATGCCCAATTCGAAACGTGTCTTGGTTCGGCTGCAATCAAAGATGCTACTTTTCCTAACATTTCTTTGCTTGTTTCTTTATACAAGTTATTTTCTAAGATAATTCCTAAGAAATATAAATTGGTCGCCATTACAGAATTGGAAGAAGAGATTACATTATCAAAAATTTCTTTCTTCTGAGCTACTAATTTTTCACTTCCCAGTTGGTCGCTAAAATAAAATAATTTTTCTTCCTTATCATAGAAATTAGTAAAAACATATTTTGTCAATTCATCAGCTCTTAGAATCCATTTTTCATCAAAACAAACTTGATACAACGTAATATAAGATTCAATCAAAAGTGCATAATCCTCTAAAAAACCATCTATTTCAGCAGTTTCATTTTTGAAAGTATGATATAATTTAGATTTATTTTCTTTATCAAAAAGATTACCTTCTATAAATTCAGCCGTCTGTAAAGCTAAAGCTAAATATTTCTCACTTTCGTTTTCATTTCCTAAAGCAGAATAGGCATTACAAAAACCTTTTATCAAAAGTGCATTCCACGAAGTCAGGATTTTATCATCCAAACTAGGACGAACTTTCTCTTTTCTAACTTCTAAAAAATAATTTTGCCACTCATCAACTTTGCCTTTCAAAATACTTAAATCAATATCATTTTGGTTAGCAAAAACTTCATCTGTATCTTTTCTATATAAAATATTTGCTCCTTCCGTTGCGTGTGGGCTTTCCCAGTTTCCTATTGAAGTAATGGAATAATATTTTTTAAAAAGCTGTAAATCCTGTTCTGGGTTTGTAGAATTTTTAAATGTGTGGTTTGTAAAGACTTTTTCTATTTCGTCTATTGTCCATGTATAAAATTTCCCTTCTTTTCCTTCACTATCAGCATCTAAAGCCGAATAAAAGCCCCCATTTTTGTCTTGTAATTCTCGTGTTAAAAATTTGGTTGTTTGTTCAATTGTTTGTCTATAGACTTCTCTTTGTGTATTATTTTTTGTAATTGTATAGGCTTCAGCGTACAAAGAAAGCAACTGAGCATTATCATAAAGCATTTTTTCAAAGTGAGGCGCAAACCATTCTCTATCTACTGAATAACGAGCAAAACCTCCTCCAATTTGGTCGTACATTCCACCTTGAGCCATTTTATTGAGAGTGAGATTTACTTGACTTAGTATTTTTTCTTTTATAGGATTTGTTATACTATTATTTTCTTCACTTTTGCTATTCAGAAAATCATAATAACGAAGCAAAAACAAATAATAAGACGGCATAGGAAACTTTGGAGCTTCTCCGATTCCACCAAACTCTTTATCAAAACGTTTTTCTAAACTAGCAAAGGCTTTTTCTAAAATAGTTATATCAAATTCAGAAACATCTTTCAAGTTATATCTTTCTAATGTAGAAATAGACAAAACTTTGGTTACTTTATTTGCCGACTCTTCTACTTCTTCTCTTTGGTTTTGATAGGCTTTTCCTATTTGCTGCACAATATCAAACCATTGATTAGCAGGAAAATAAGTTCCTCCCCAAAATGGTTTTGCATCAGAAGTCAAAAAAACATTCAGTGGCCAACCACCCGAAACACCCATCATTTGTACAGCTTCCATGTAAATTGCATCTACATCTGGGCGTTCTTCTCTATCAACTTTTATACACACAAAATACTCATTCATCACTTTTGCGACAGCTTCATTTTCAAAACTTTCGTGTTCCATCACATGACACCAATGACACGCCGAATAACCAATACTGACCAAAATAGGCTTGTCTTCTTGTTTTGCTTTCTGTAAAGTTTCATTATTCCACATCTGCCAATGAACAGGATTTTGAGCATGTTGGAGTAAATAAGGACTGCGACTTTTTGTGAGTTGGTTCAAATTATATTTTATTTAAATTATTTTGGTAATTTTTATTCCACAAAAAAACGATATTTCTTTCGAAATACCGTCTTTGTTTAGGTTTTATTTTAAAGATATAAGTATTTCAGACTTATCAGTCTGTGATACGTAACTTGAATTGATTATTACTTACTTAATATTTTTTTATACTTAGCTTCATCATTCAAAACTTCAATAGCTGCCTTCAAATCTAGATCATCATCAAAAGTAGCTTCCATTTCTCCCCTTTCTAAATAATAACGTTTTGCTATTTCTTGCTCTAAAAGTTCAATAATTTCAACTTTATGATTACGCAAATCATTTTCCTTATTGTGAGCAATGCTTTTCTTAAACTCATCAATTTGAGGTTTTAAGGCTTCATAAGACTCCTCTTTTTGAGCAGTTTCTTCCAAATGCTTTATCATTTTTTCTACTTTAGTAGTATAATCATATTCTTTAGTAGAAAGCCATTTGATAAAACTATCATATTCAGTATTAGTCAAATTAAACTCTTTTGCTTCTGCAATCGTCTTATTTTCAAAATAATATTTGTTTGCATAGTCAAATAAAAGTCCTTTTAAGATTAAAGTTTGTGTAACTGGCGCATAAAAATCATGACTAATAGCAATATCTGGCTTCACTCCACCCCCGTCATACACTATACGTCCAGCAGCCGTTTTAAAAGGCATGCGAAGCGAATCAGGCATTTTGCCCACACTTCCATCTTCATTTCTGTTGGCATAATCAATTGCTTGAATACATCTTCCACTTGGAATATAATATTTTGCTATCGTAACTTTTAATTTTGAATTGTAAGAAAGTGAGCGAGTAGCCTGTACAAGTCCTTTTCCATACGTATTTTCTCCAATCAAAACTCCTCTATCATAATCCTGAATCACTCCAGATACAATCTCAGCAGCAGATGCACTTGTACCACTTGTCAAGACAACCAAAGGAATTTCTGTGTCTGTAGCATCTGAAAGACCGTTATAGGTTTTGTTCCAATCTTTTACTTTTCCTTTCGTACTTACAATTTCTTTTCCTTTTTCTACAAAAATATTAGAAATTTTGACTGCTTCATCTAAAAGTCCACCTGGATTTCCTCTGACATCAAAGATAATTTTCTCAGCTCCTTGTGATTTTAAATCTAATAAGGCATCCCTTACTTCTTTACTAGCATCACGAGTAAAATCAGTCAGTTTTATCATTCCAATAGTTGAGGTTACCATTCCATAATAAGGAACATTATAAGTCTGAATTTTTTCTCTTGTAACCGTAATATCTAATGGTTGTTCCAGTCCATAACGCTTTATAGAAAGTATTACATCTGTTTTTGCCTGTCCTTTCAAAAGCTGGCTAGTTTCATCATACGTTTTTCCATCTAATGAAATTCCATCTATAGCTATAATTTCATCACCCGTTTTTATTCCTGCTTTATCGGCAGCAAACCCCTCTAAAGGCATCATAATAAGTATTCTTCCATCTCTAGTTCCTACAGTTGCACCAATTCCACTATACTCACCAGTAGTCATGGTTCGATAATCTTCAATTTGGTCTTCTGAAATATAATTTGTGTAAGGGTCAAGGGACGCAAGCATGGCATCAATACCTGTTTTCATAAGTTTTGAAGGCGTTACATCATCTACATACCATGTATTTACTTCCTTAAAAAGAGTGGCAAAAATATCTAGGTTTTTAGCAATCTCAAAGTATTTTTCACTTGGATTATAGAACGCAGAACCTGTCATGAAGACAATTAAAAGTCCTGCAATGCCGTATTTGAATCGTTTTTTTAACTTTGGAAGCTTTAGTTTAGGCAATTTTAATTTCATAGGAAGAATATATAAAGTTTTTTGATGAGTTTCTTTTTTTATTTTTATTCAGATAATTGTATACTGACTTAAGTAGGCACAAATACATGACCATTTTTCTATTTGTTTATCTAATATACAGAAAAAAAAGAAATTTCGTTTTACGAAATGACATTGTTTAGTGAAGTTTAACAGAAAAACATATCCTTTTTAGCTAAAATTATTGTTCATTTTTTTATAAAAATTTGTTTTAACAATAAAAGTTATCACGGTTAGTTTTGTATAACAGTCTTCCAGACTATTGAATTTGACAAAATACTGTTTGTGATGTTCAGAACGGCAGTCTGAACTACCAACTGTGATAAGTTTTAATAATTTGTTTAAGATTTAGACCACTAAAGTTTGGTATTTGGTTTAGTTTGGAGTTATTTATGTGTTTATATAAGATTTATAAGGAACGCATAAACTACCTTTCTGCATAAAATTAATATGTTTTGGAATCTGAACAAAAAGAAAGAATAAAAATGAAAAAGTACTGGACATTGGATAAAATATTTTTTCCATCTGCTCTATCACGCTCTTTAAATCTAGTACTCTAATTAATTTTAAATCTAATCAAAATAAAAACAGTATTATTTTAAAACTAGATAAAAAGGTTAAAAGAATTTGGATTTGAAACCTTGACAGATAGAAAATACGTTATGATAATTAGATATGTTTTTAATTTCCTATTTAACGTAGTTTTGATGGTATG
Organism: Bernardetia sp. MNP-M8; assembly: GCF_037126285.1. Taxonomy (NCBI): domain Bacteria; kingdom Pseudomonadati; phylum Bacteroidota; class Cytophagia; order Cytophagales; family Bernardetiaceae; genus Bernardetia; species Bernardetia sp. MNP-M8. The sequence goes on along the minus strand of NZ_CP147012.1, from coordinate 4,446,631 downwards.
TTATAAAAGAAAATAAACCAAAACAGTAAATTATAAATAATTAAAGCTAATCAATTTTGTAATGGCTCAAAAAAAGTGTATTTTGATAATTATTTAGTTCAAAACTAACTCAATCTGTAATAAATTCTCATTTTAAAAATAAATCAACTCTAATTTTATGGAAAATTTCAATTTCTTATATCCTTTGGCGTATGGTGGAATTCTGCTCTCAGCAGCAGTTTACTTCTTCCTGAAAGAACGCCAACATGCAGCAGGTTTTGCAAGAAACAGCTTTTTTGTTTCTTCACTCCTTTATATTCTATCATTATTTTTTAATGATGGTGGAGTAATGTACGACCTTTTGGGTGTTCTTGCTCCCGATTTGGCAATTCTTACTATTGTCATTCTGATTTTCAATCGTTTTGCACCTCGTCCTAAAGTTCTTTACTTTACTATTTTTGCAGTTATTGCAGGACTAAAGTTATTCTTTTTTGATGCAGGTAGAGATGCAGTAGTAGATGCTTACGAAAATGGCTTTACTTGTGGAATGGAATCAAATGAAGCTGAAACTATAATTGGAAGTAAAGAAACTACTACTTTGCCTTCAAACCTTAGTGCAAATGGCGAACTTCTTTTGGATTTGAACATGGCTAACAAAGATGCTATTGTTCCAATTTTGGAAAAATACAGTATGTCTATTCGTAGAGCATTTCCAGATTTACAGCATGATGAATATTCTGAATTAGAAGAATATTATATTTTAGATATTCCTACTTTCCAATTAAAGAATATTGATGTAATTATTGGCGAACTTCAAAACTCAGGTGCAGTAGATTATTTAGAAAACAACGAAATTTTAGAGCTTCCAACTAATCCAACAACTTCTTTTGATGTAGCTCCAAACAAACCTTCTTTTGGAATCAATGACCCTAACTTAAAAGACCTTTGGGGATTTGAGAAAATGGGAGTAGCAGAAATGTATGCTTCTTTGAAAGAACAAAAGCCTAAGAAAAAAGCTAAAATTGTTATTTTAGATACAGGTGTAGAAGCTGACCACGAAGATATTACTTCAAATTATCTTTCTCTTGAAAAGAAAAGTGATTATGACAAACTAGGACACGGAACACATTGTGCAGGAATTGCTGCAGCAGTAACTAACAATGGTAAAGGAATTGCTTCTTTTTCTCCAAATTCTGAATTTGTAACGGTTTCTAGTATTAAAGTATTAAATGATGCTGGTTTTGGTTCTCAAGAAACTGTTTTGGCAGGAATTATCAAAGCAGCAGACGCAGGAGCAGATGTAATTTCGCTTTCTTTGGGAGGTCCTTCAAATGATGCTCATCAAAAAGCATATTCAGAAGCTGTAAAATACGCAAATGCAGCAGGTGCAATTGTAGTAGTAGCAGCAGGAAATTCTAACAAAAATGCAAAAGATTTTTCTCCAGCTAATGCAGATGGTGTAATCACTGTTTCAGCTATTTCTCCTGATTTGAGTATAGCTCCTTTCTCTAACCACGTACAAGATATGAAAATGGGAATTGCAGCCCCTGGAGTTCAGATTTTTTCTACTTATCCTAAAGGAACATACAAATTCTTAAACGGTACTTCAATGGCAACTCCTTATGTAGCTGGTCTTTTGGGCGTAATGAAAGCATTAAACCCAGAACTAGATACAAAAACTGCTTTTGAAATCTTGAAATCAACAGGTAAAGAATTAGAAGCTGGTGAAAAAGCAGGTAACTTTATCCAAGCTGACAAAGCAATTAGTGCAGTTTTAGAACAAGAATAAATTAAACAATAGTTTAGTTTAAAAAAGCAAAAGCCTATTCAATCTTTTTGGTTGGATAGGCTTTTTTTGTTTAGGTTTATAAAAACAATCTGATTTATTTTGACAACTGTCCAGTACTCTACTATAAAATATAGCTCAATGAACTATTTATTTGTATACTTATTTTTGATTAATATTGCTTCAGGTATTATTTTTTGGTGGGACAAGCGTAAAGCAATACAATCTAAAAAGAGAATAAAAGAACGTACTTTACATTTCTATGAACTATTAGGAGGGGCATTTAGTATTTTATTTTTAATGTATCAAATTAGGCATAAAAACCAAAAAAAAGGTTATTTTCTAATTACTTATGGTATTGCTTTAGCATGGATGGGTTTGGTTAGTTTCCTTGTTTTTAAATTTAAATCGTAAGAATAGGGGGGCAGAATTAGTTTATTTTTTCCTACAGTTGTGTAATTATGATTTTCAAAAATGTAGTTTTCAAACAACAATATTACGCAGCTAAATTTCAAAGAAAATAAAATGATTTAAAATAATCATTTTTTGTAGAGTTGTTTTTGAAATTCTGAATACCCTACCCTAGACAAAGAATACTTGAAATTTATATCATCTTTTTCGTATCGTTCTCATAATCAACACACTAATAGCGCAAGCAAGTGTAATACAAGCAAGCGCAAACAAAAGTCCTTTATCATCTTGAATACGAATACCTAAAATAAAAATATGAGATGCAATTGCTCCCAACATAATAACAATTGCTCCTACAGCTCCGACACGACGAGTTTTTGGAATCAAAATTAAGATAGCTACAATAAGCTCAAGAAAACCAGACAAATATCTACCTGAAGGTTCTGCATTAAGTTTAGAAAAAATCCAAACAGATTCGGGTGCTGTCCCAAATTTAAAATAAAGTGTTTGAAGAAGAATAACAGCCACTATAATTGATAAAATGCCTTCAATTGTCTTTTGCATGAATTTTTTTGAGTCTGAAATATTTTTCACAGGAAATTATATTTACAATATATGAATTTTTTAAATTATAATTGTTAGCTATATCTTTAGAAAATAGATAAATTAACTAGCCAGTAGCAATTTTGATAATTGAAAAACAGACTAATAAAATAAAATAACTTTTTTTCGTTAAATTAGAGAACTCCAATTATCCACTTTTACTATTTAAACTTTATGAAAACTACTATTTTATCTGTTTCACTATTTATTCTATTTTCCTTCTTTAGCTTTTCTTCTGCTCAAATGGCACATATAGAACTAGCAGAACTAATTGAAAAACAACAAGTCAAAATAAATGCACGAGGACTGGGAGGTTATTTTGGTGAAAGTCTTTTGCTAAATATTTATAATACATACTCAAAACCTCTTTTAGTAAAGATTTCAGCAGGAACAATATTTCGAAGCGAAGATGAAGGCATTCAAGACCTAATGATTTTGGAAGATTATCAATTTGCCATTCAAAAAGGAGCTACCAAACTTCAACCAGTCATGACAGCCTGTATTCAGGCAAGCAACGGCTCACCTTACAAAAATTCTCTTTATCAGTTTGATAGATTAGATAATGAAGGACTTTCAAAAGTAGCTCAAACGATTGCAAAGCATGACTATCAAAAAGAATATCTTGCTCAATCTAGTGTTTGGTGTGTTTCTAATAATAAAGAAACATCTTATCTTTCTCATCCGAAAAAAGAAGTTTTTGAAAATTTAGCAAAGGCAGTTTGTGAAGCTAAAGGAGAAGATTTTGATAAAATGAAATTCACAGCACAAGAAAAATACATTCCTACTTATACATTTAATGGTTATTTACAGACTTTTTTGGAAGAAGACCAAAAAGTAAATATTGAAGTGTATGATGCGCAAGGAAAGTTTTTTAAAACCATTGTAAAAAACTTTCCAGCAAAAGCAGGTTTTTTTTATCGTTCTTTTATGTTTACACAACAAATTGGAGAAGATGCAACTTTCAAAATAAAATTAATTAATCCAGCAAAAGAAAATGAAGAGAGAACGTTGGCAGAGCAAGAAGTAAATAAAAATAGCATTGCTCACAATGAAGATATGAAACTTATCGAAACTGAAAATAAATTTGTTTTTGTTTTGGATGAAACTACAAAACTAAATTTGGCTTTGTATGATGACCAAGAACATCTTTTCAAATCCTATTTTACAGATAAAGAATATAATAAAAGCTCACAAACGGTCATAAATATTCGTCATAATGTTTTCATTCCCAAAAGTGGAACATATTTTTTGATAGCTAAAGACACAAATGGAAAAGAAGTAGGAAGGGAGCGAGTTTATACAGATGGGCATAAGATAGAACGCAAAGAAATGATTGTTCAAAGACATAACTTTGAAGTAAACCTTGTCGATCCTGTGTCAGGAGTAAATCTTGATGTTTATGACCAATATGGAAATAAAGTAGCCAATATTTTAGAAAATAGTGGATTGCATCACGGTTATAGAACTATTCCAACTGTTTTTAAACATTATTTGGGAAGAGGACAAACATTTTATTTTAGAATGACTGACAGAAATGGCATTTTAATAAAAGAAGAAATTGTAGAAGGGAAATAACTAGATAATAAGTAGTTATACGTATGTTTTGTTAAACACAGAGTTACAGAGAACGCAGAGAATGAAAATACGTTTTTGAAATACTATTTTTAGATATAGAAGTTGTTTAAGAATGACTATTTTTTCAAGCTATTGTCAGAGTTATTTGGATTTAGGAGATAACTCTGACAAAATTTTGATAAGTCAGTTTTGTTTTAACTAATTACTTTAAACTGTTTTCCAGGTAAAGCCTTTATGATTCCTTTCATTTCCATCATCAATAATTGTCCTGCAAGCTGACCAAGGGGAATTTGAGTTTTGATAGAAAGATTATCTATTGCCATTGTTCCTCCTACATCTTCTAATTTATTGATAATAATTTGCTCTTCCATGGTTAGTTGACCATTTGATTTTTTGATAGGAGGAATATTTTGTTCGTCCAAATCCCATTTCAAAATATATTCAATGTCTTCTATTGCTGTATAAATATGAGCATGATGATTGCGAATAAGACGATTACAACCTGCCGAACTTGCAGAATCCAAGTTACCTGGTACTGCAAAAACTTCACAATTATAGGCATTTGCAATATGAGCTGTAATAAGTGCGCCTCCCTTTGCAGCAGCTTCTACTACAATCAAAACATCAGAAAGACCTGCAATTACTCGGTTGCGTTGTGGAAAACGAGAAGGGTCAGGCATTGTACCAAAACAACCTTCAGTTAAAAGTCCTCCTTGATCAATCATTTCAAAAGCTGTATTTTTATGAGCTGGAGGATATATTTGATCAAGACCATTTGCCATCACACCAATTGTATCTAATCCACTTTCTAGACTTGCTCGGTGTGAAAAAATATCAATTCCATAAGCTAACCCACTTACTATTAAAGGATTATATTTCGTTAAATCTCTAACTATCTTCTGTGTCATTTCTTTGCCATACTCAGTGGCTTTGCGAGTTCCCACTATTCCAACTGTTTTTTGGGCATTCAAATCTGCATTGCCTTTGTAGTATAAAATATAAGGAGAATCTTCGTGTCTTAAAAGGCGTTGAGGATAACCTTTGTCTGTATAAATCAGAATTTTGACATCTTGTTTTTCAGCAATAGCCAACTGCTTTTCAGCTTTATGTAATACTTCTGTTTTATTTTGCTTTAGTGAAGCAATAAGTTTTTGTCCTACATTAGGAATTTTTAGTAGTTTGGATGGAGAAGCATTAAAAACCTCCTGAGCAGAGCCACAATAACTAATCAAAAGTTTGGCAGTCTTTGCACCCACATGAGGCAAAAGCGATAAAGCCACTTGAAACTGACGACTATCAGACATAAATTAAAACAAAACAAGTGAAAATGTAAAAATAAAATGCAAAATACTAAAAATTTTAGCTAAAAACCTTATCTTATTTTCCTTTTTATGTATTTTTGAAATAATTTCTATAAACACTGCGTAAAAATAAAAGTTAGGTAAGTATTTAGTCTTCTAAAGAAAATAAGTAATTGAGCTAAATTATTTACAGTTTATTTATTAAAGGTTATCACGGTTAATTTAGTAATGTTCATTTTTCCGTAGCGACAGGTTTGCAAACCCTATCGATTAGGCACAAGTCTAAATTGCTATTTTTTTCTTATATTCTATAGAAGTTACGCATCCTAATACTACATAAAGAATATAAAATGAATAAATTTACACTTTGAAAAATTCACGCATTAATAAACAGGGTTAAAACCCTGTTTTATAGATAGCTAAAAATGTAAATTTATTTTTTTAGTCTTTCTAAGGTTTGTTTTGATAGTTTGATATGTAATTTTGTTTTTAAATTTATACCAATTTTTATATATTTTATTTATTACATATTCTTCTAGTGTAACAAATGCCCAATAGACTGAAAAAATATGATTTTGTACAGCTTTTCTTGTTCGCACCAAGAAGTTTTCAGCATTACAAAGCTGCTTTCTAGCTCTATGAAATTCTTCAATGTGCCAATGTAGTTGGTGTGATTTTTCAAAATCTTCTTTTGTAGCTTTTTGAGGTTTTTCTTGTTCTTTTAGGTTGTAATATTTTTAATAGACATAATGACGAACTTTACCTGCCTGTTCTTTTCTGAACAAAGTTACAAAATCAAAATTCTTTAAGTGAGTAAGTACTCCATTTTCATCAATTTCTATATCAGCTACCTTTTGACACACTCCTTTTTGAGTAGAAACAGTACGAGTTTTTTCGACGCCAAAAAAAGCATCCATTTTATGAGAACGAATAAAACGCAAGTTTTCCTTTGAAGAATACCAACTATCACCTGTTATAAGTGCAGGAGCTAAACCCAATCCAATACTTCTCTAAGCATTTTAAGAAAAAGTTCATTTTTTATAACCCCTAAAGTTGGCTCATATACTCTATAATTAACAGGAAGACGAACCCCATTTATATCAGTATAAAATAAGGTAACTAAACAGATACCTTTTACAACACCATGATGTTTGCCTGAATACTGACGAGCTATAAAAGGATTTAATTTGGCATCACTATAGGGTTTATCTCAAACACTAGCATCAATACTTAAAGTGCCTCCTGCTAGTACAATCAGTAAACAAACACGTTCAAACAAATCCTGTGGGGTATAATCTTCACGGACTAAAAAATTGCGAACACTATCATGGCTCATTTTTTTCATTCCAAAAGCTAGTTGAGTACATCCTTTATTTCTAGGATTTACTAATAAATAATTACTATAAAGAGATAAATTACACAATGCAGTTGATTTTCGTACCAACACTCTCATCAAAAGTAAAATTTAAGTAATAAAAAAAACATACTAAAAAAATACAATCTAAAGTTAAAAAAAAATTACGTAAGTTTAAGGTGCGTAACTTCTAAAATCAGGGTTTTCTTATAAAAACTATTTAGTTCTGTTTTATATCTTAAACCTCTATGGTCAAGTTTTGGTTGTTGGTGTCGCTGTCGCTAAAACACCAACAAGGGCATTTTTCTTTTTTTATAAGAAAACCCTACTTCTAAAATAGAAGTTGAATTTCTGTATTTTCCAATTCCCATGTCATATTTTCTAAGTCCTAATTTCCCATCATTTCAGCTATTTCTTCTCCAAGTTTGCTTCCCAAAGCGACTCCCATTCCACCCAAACGAACTCCTAAAACGACATTTTTAGAGTAATTTTGAAGGAGTGGGATTTTTGTTTTTGAACTTTCTGTAAAAGCCATAATTCCTGCCCAAGTGGTATCTATTTCAAATTTGTGTTTTGGAATAATAATCTCACTTAGTTTTGATTTTAAATCTTCAAGAATTAGTTCTGTAGTTTCCAATTTTGTGGTTGTTTCGCCTTCAAAATCCATATTTCTTCCTCCTCCTAAAATAATTCTTCTACCAAAATTTCGGAAATAATAAAAACCTTCATCTAAGTGAAAAGTACCTTTAAAACGTAAATATTTTAAGGGTTTGGTTACCAAAACTTGTCCTCGTCCTGCTTGCAAATCCAAATCTGGAATGAGTTTTTTAGAAAAAGCATTTGTGCAAATGGCTACTTTTGAGGCAGTAAGTTCGATGTCTGGAAAATTTGCATCTTCATTTTGTAAAGGATTTTTGATTTTTACAGATACATTGTTTTTTCCTGCTTTTCCTTCTATTTGTACATCTTCAAAATCTGTTACTTCACAGCCTGTAAAAACAGTAACGCCTCTCTTTTGGACATAATTTAAAAGCGACTTCATCATTTTGCCTGTATGAATCTGTCCCTCAAAGCGATTATAGACAATCCTTCTGACGTGGCGAGCATTAAAGCCAAAGCCTTCTATTAAGCCGTCTTTGGTTTTGAATACATTTTGTCCGTTAAAAATGGGCTGTAAAAGCTGATTTACTTTATCTAACTCATTGATATAAGGAATTTGTTTATCTAAAATAAGCTCATATCCTCCATAATTTTTATAACCTATTTTTTTATCTCCTAAACGAGTACGCAATTTTTCAAGTCCTTGCAAACGATTTGTTACAAGGTCTGTAAGCTCAGTTTCGCTCATCGTTTTTAGGTCGGAAGCAATTTCTGAAAGACTTCCAAAACAAGCAAAACCTGCATTTTTGGTGCTTGCTCCAGTAGGCAAAAAACCTCTTTCCAAAACAGCAATTTTAGCCTTTGGATTTTTTTCGATGAGACTAGTAGCCGTCGAAAGTCCTGTGATGCCAGCACCGACAATAATATAGTCGTACTTTTTAAATGATTTATTTTCCCAAAAACTCCACATGTCAGTTATCAGTTATCAGTAAACAGTTACCAGTAAAATACTAATTTACTGTAACTGTATTTTTATTTTTTAGAAAATTAGCTTTGCTGCTTTTTTAGGTCGTAATTTTTAATTCGTAATTGATTTTTGACGAACTACCTCGTATAAAGCTACACCTGTTGCTACCGAAACATTGAGCGAACCTACTTTTCCCACCATAGGAAGACTAGCTCTTTCATCTACTACTTCTAGCACTTCTTCCGAAATTCCTACTTCTTCTGAACCCATCACAATGGCTAAAGGCATATCTAATTCCAAATCATAAATCTGTTTGTCTGTTTTTTCAGTACAGGCAACTACTTTCAAACCTGATTCTTTCAAAAAATTAACTGCGCCTACCAAACTTCTATATCTACAAATTGGCATGTGCATAAGTGCGCCTGCTGAAGTTTTGACTGCATCTGCACCCATTTGAGCTGTTAAGCGTGTCGGAACTACAATTCCATCTACACCTGTACATTCTGCCGAACGAACAATTGCACCAAAATTTCTAACATCTGTTATTCTATCCAAAATCAAAATCAATGGATTTTTGCCAGCTTCAAAAGCTCCTGCAACGATATTTTCTAAGGGAACAAAATCAATTTCAGAAACAAAAGCAACTACACCTTGATGCGCTTTTCGTGTAACTCTATTCAACTTTTCAACAGGAACTCGCTGAACATAAATGCTTTGCTTTCTTACAAGCTGCATAAGTTCTGTCATTTCTTCACTTTTAAAATCTTTTTCTACTAAAATTTTATCGATAGTTTTATCACTTCTGAGTGCCTCCAAAACAGGATGCCAGCCAAAAATAAAATTAGAAGTAGTTTGTCTTTGATTTCTATTCTGTCTTGAATGAGTATAGTCTTTTTTTTCTTTAAAATTACTTTTCGAATCTTTATAATCGTCGTTTCTGTTGTTATCGTCGCTTGGAGTTTGCATAGTTTTACTTTTTGGGAATTGCTTTTGGTCTAAATGGAATGCAAAAAAACGAATAAAAGCAAAGATTACCTAATTTGAGGATTATATTCTAATTTATTCTAGCAAAGACTTACAAAATTAACGTATTTTCAAAATCAACCATTCCAAAAAAATACCTATTTTTGTGTTTATATATAGACATTTGATTTTAACACAATAAACATATAATTAAAATGGCTCAAGATTCTTCTATTTCAACAGACTTAAAACGTGTTGCTTTGCACGATGTGCATACAGCTTTAGGTGCAAAACTGATTCCTTTTGCTGGTTATGAAATGCCTGTTTGGTATGCTTCTCAAACTACTGAACACCATGCTGTTCGTGAAAAAGTAGGTATGTTTGATGTTTCGCATATGGGCGAGTTTTCTGTAAAAGGTGAAGAAGCTGAGGCTTTTTTACAATATGTAACTTCAAATGATGTGGCTACACTTTATGATGGAAGAGTTCAGTATTCTTGTTTTCCAAATGATAAAGGTGGAATTGTAGATGATTTATTAGTTTATAAGATGGCAGAAAATGATTATTTTTTGGTTGTCAATGCATCTAATATCGAAAAAGATTGGAACTGGCTTATGAAACACAAGCCTGAAAGTGTAGAAATGACAAATATTTCAGATAACATTAGTCTTTTTGCTGTTCAGGGTACAGTGGCTATTGATGCGCTTCAACCTCTTACAAAAGCCAACTTAAAAGAAATCCCCTATTATCATTTCGTAAAAGATACGTTTGCAGGTGTTCCTAATGTAATTATTTCGAATACAGGCTATACAGGTGCAGGTGGTTTTGAAATTTATGTAAATAATGAAAATGCTGTTGCCGTTTGGGAAGCAATTTTAGAGAGTGGAGCAGCACACGGAATTATTCCTGTTGGACTTGCTGCACGAGATACACTTCGTTTGGAAATGGGTTTTTGTTTGTATGGAAATGATATAAATGACACCACTTCGCCTTTGGAAGCTGGACTAGGTTGGATAACCAAATTTAATAAAAAATTTATTAATAGTGAAGCATTAGAATTACAGAAGAAAGAAGGAGTTAAGAAGAAATTAGTAGGCTTTGAGGTATTGGATAAAGGAATTGCCCGTCAGTTTCATAAAATTTTTGATGCAGAAAGTGATGGAAATCAGATTGGAGAAGTTACTTCTGGAACAAAATCACCTTCACTGGGTAAGTCTATCGGAATGGCATATCTCCAAAAAGATTTTACAAAAGCAGGAAGTGAAATTTTTGTAGAAGTAAGAGAAGGAAAAAGAATGAAAGCTGAGGTAAAAAAGTTTCCTTTTTTACAGAAGTAAACGATTATTTTGTAGCTGAGTAAGATGGCTTTATCGAAAAATATGTTTTTTACTATACTATAATCTGATTTATAGGGTTATTGGTATAAATTCTGACTATTTTAGTTTAGAGTAAGAATACTTATTCTTCAAAAAATGCTATCTTATTCAATACTATTTATTTGAAACTATCTTGAATTTAATAAATCAATTAGTTTCTCAATTCTACCAAACGGCTATGCGAAAAAAATATATATATTCTTCTTTTAATCCTCTTGTACATAGTATAGGCTGTTTTCTGATTTTGCTATTTTGTGCTTTCCATACACACGCTGATAGTTATGCACAAGAAGTGAGTATTCAGGCACAAGCCACTTCTCCACAGACAGTTATTTTGCGATGGCAATTAAAATCGGCTGCTGAAACAGTTCCTATTTCTTATTTTGAAGTAGAAAGAAGTATTGATGGACGTAATTTTACAACTATCGAAACTATTCAGAGCAACGATATAGAATATTATTCTTTTGTAGATAAAAAAGCATTTGCTTCTCGTCTGCATTATCGCTTAAAAATTCTTAATACGGCTGGCAAAACTACTTATTCTGATATTATGCCTGTTGATGTAATTCTTACACTGGCTTCTAATCAATTTGTGCCTTCTACAGTAGAAACTTCATATATCAAAATTCATTTGCCAAGTACAGATTTGCATGCAACAGTTCAGATTTACGATGCTGATGGAGTTCTATATTTTTCGGTAGAAGCTGATAAATCACCTCTGATTATTGATATCAATGGTTGGCAGAATGGAGAATATTTTGTTCATTTTCGTTCAGCACAACGTACAGAAGTTAATAAAATGCTTGTAGAAAGATAAAACTAAATAATTTTAAATAATTCTTGTAGATACGCTAGTCTTTTTGTACTTTTGCCCTTCATTATTTTAAAATATTTGTAAAGCGATTTAGGAATAATGCTTATAGCATAAAAATATAATTTTTGAAATTTGTCAAAATTTATAATTAGCTCTACTGATTTTAAATTCTGATTCTAATTTCTAATATTCTTAAATTATTTAAATCTATACCATTATGAAACGTACTTTTCAACCTTCGCAACGTAAGCGTAAAAACAAACATGGTTTTCGTTCACGTACAGAAACTCCAGGAGGACGTAATGTAATTCGTGCTAGACGTGCAAAAGGACGTCATAAACTTACTGTTTCTGACGAACGTACACACAAATAAGAATTACTCTAACTACTCTAGTGTTTCTACTACTTTGATAAACTAAAGTTAAACCAAAGTGAAGATAAATTAGGACTTGTTAATACTATAAATTTTATAATTTATCTTATTTGCAAGTCTTTTTTTTGTATTTCTATTTGCTTTTTTATATCCTAACTATCTTTAAGACCCTACTAATAGACATTTTTTGGGTACTACAAAAATAAAAACAGGGTTAAAACCCTGTCCAATTTATAATTCCGACTCTTTTTTTTAATTAACAGGGTTTTAATCCTGTTTATGCTTAGGATTTGGAGAAAATAATGCAATTCATTACAAACATTCCATTTCTAAAATCCAGTCTACCAAATTTTCATAAATTCCTTGTACAGCAAAAACACCATTTCTACGTAGGCGAAGCTGTGGCGAGAGGTTAGGTTGAAGGTTTACTAGAAAAACACAAGGCGAAATACGATGCTTTTGTCGATATTCTTTTAGTAATTTAAAAGGAAAAGGAGGTTGTTTTTCTGTCCATTTACTCAAAAGAATAATTCTTGAATAGGCTTCTTTATCTTGAATAAGTCGACGAAGAGCCACCGACAGGTTTCCTTTTTCAGAAGTAGCATAATTCATCATAGCATCTTGCAAACGGTGTTGAAATGCTGCTGTATCTTTCTGATTTTGAGTGTAATAAGTGTTTAAAGCATCTTCACTCAATATTTTTAGATGAATCAAATCGGACGAGCTAACCGAATTTCTACTAGAGTTTTGAAAAATAAAAGCACTCAGCCAACTTGCTTTTTCTAATGATTGGGCTTCTGTTGTCAGAGCTTCGTCCAAAATTATCAGTGTCTTTGAAAACCTTTTATTATCCTTCTTATTATTGAGCCTTGAAATATTTTGAATAGTATGAGGCAAAATTTCTTTTAATAATCCTTTCTGAATATCATTTGCTTTTGTAAGGTCTGGATAAAGCGTTAAGAAATCCTCTTCAAAAGGTTTGCGTTCGAAAATACGTTCTACTTTTCCTCTAATTTCTTTAAAAAAAGGAATCATTTCTCGTTCTTCTTGTGCTGTTTGTTGGTAAATAGAAGCAAGTTGTTTTCGTGCCTTTGAAAGTGTATTTTCTATATCTTCTTTTGTTACCTGAATGATATTTTGAATAGTTTTTCGTGCATCTTCTAACTGATTTCTCAATTCATTTCTTAGCACAGATAATTCTTCTTTTTGGTTTGCTTTCGTTTTATCCCAATAGGTTTGACGCACTTTATTCTCATAAATTGATTGAAAATCTTCTAAGCTAACTCCTTTTTTCACCTTTTGCTTCTGTTTTTTACTCAAATTCTTTTCGATTACTTCCCCCAATAAATTAGAAGAGTTATCATTTTCTGAATCTGAGTTATTTTCTAAATGTTCTTTTTGTTGCTTTTGAGCCTGATTTAGTTGTTTTGTCAAATGCTCGCTTACTCCTTTAGCTACTTCAAACATTTCCTGTAAAGCTGCCTGCATAGGTGGACGTGCTTGTTCCAAATAAAGCTCTTGAATATCTTTAAAGGCTGCAATTCTGCCACGAATTCTGTGCAAAATTGTATCTTCTAATTCTTCTAAGTGAATAGCAATTTCTTTCAAAACATCTTGTATTTCTTCTGGCGAATAAAAATAAAGGCGTTTGATTTGTTCTATCTTTTCAGAATAAAAAACGTCTGCTAGTTCTCCAAAAAAGCCTACTTTACGACGTAAATTTTTGAGTGCTTGTCGTTCAATTTTTCTCCATCCTTCTTGCTGAACCAAAGAGGGAGGAAGTTCACTCAAATAATTTTCTTCAAAAGTAGAAAGTAAATTTTCAATCTGTATGCTTCTTTGCATAATTTGCGCCATCTGTTTAGGTGCTTGTTGCAAATCAGGTTTATTGATTTGAGTAAAAAATAGGCGTTGTTGTTCGTCTAACTCATGAAAAATAAGCATTAGGCGATGATAGCCACCAAAAAAAAGCTCACCTTCCCACTTTTTGAAAATGCGTTTTGAAGCTACTTGCAAACGATGAAGTTCTTCTTCTTGTTCGGCAACAATACTTTCTACAAATTCTTGTGTATACAAAATTCTGTGTACTCGTTTTACATACGCTTTATGAATTTGATTATAACTTTCAAGAATCTGAAATGGCGAAAGTTTGTTAGCTAATTCTATATTTTTACTTTCTTCTTGTGTAGTTTGGTTTAATTTACTTTGTAGCTTTTCTAAAGCTACTTTTACAGTTTTAGGCGAATTTTTGAAAATTAGAGGCAATTCTTCTAAAATTTCTTGGCTAGAAAGTCTATCATTCACAACAAAATCTTTCCAAAGCTGACTTTGTTTATTTCGTTTTTCTTGATATGAACCTTTTTCTAAATGTGCTTTTGTAAGTTCTTGTTTCCATTTTTTTACAGGAATTTTTGCTTTAAAATTTTTCTTCAAAAAAGCTGCATTAATTTCCTGATGTAATCTAGGGCGACAGATATTCAGACAGTCAGCCAAAAGCATTTTCTTATGTGGAAAGTCTTTAAAAAAAATAGTAAAGTCTTCTTTTGTTTTATTTTCTAGACAAAATCGAATTGATTTTTTGAGAGAATTTGGAAATGGTTTTTCAAAAGATGCTGTATAAAACTCAAAGAAAAAAGTTACATCTTGAAGAGTCTGTAAAACTTCTATAAAAAAATCTTTTTGTCCTTCTTCATTTTTCTGAAAATAAGCTATCATTGCCATTATTCTTAAGACTACTTCATCAAAACCATTCAGTTTTGCATATAACAAAACATCTCGCATAGAATAAGGCGAAATATAAGAAGAAAAGTAAACCCACTTTTCTCTACCGAAGTTAGTTTTTTTGTTTTTATATTCGTTCAGAAGATTGCTCGTAATACGGTTTTGAGTTTCATTTTGTCCATAATGAAGCGTTAGAATATCTTGAAAAAAACGTTTTTGATAAGGCGAAAATGAAGAAATAATAGATTCTATAATTTTTGAAGAATAAGTAGAAGAAATATTTTTTTGCATTTTCAAAAGTACAATTATTTTTATTAAACTGGAATATTTTATACAACTAAACAAGTTTTTCTTATAAAAACTATTAGGTCTTTTATTATGCTTTAAACCTTTGTTCTCAAGTTATGGTTGTTGGTGTCGCTAAAACACCAACCACAGCATTTTCTGCAAAAAAACAAAACCCACGATTTTAATTGTGGGAAAATATTTTTTGCTCTTCCAACTTTTTAGCGAAACATTGTGTGTTCAGTTTAGCTTCGCTGAGAACAGTGTACCCCTCAGCGAAGCTAAAACAAACGCACACCCTTTTATAATTTCGCTAAATTGTCGTAAGAGCCAAAAAATTTATAGTACACTGTATTTAAGAATAGAGAAATAACTTTTGTTTTTTCATAATATAGAGCTTATAAATAACACTTTGTAAAAAGAAGTATTTTTTACCTTTGTGAATGTCTTACTAACTACCTAAAACTATTTCTCAAATTCTTTTATCAAGTAAATTCTGTAATAATAGTTGTGTAGTTTTAGATTTTGATTTGATAAAACTCTTTTTTTATCTAATTTTAAAAATAAATTAACACCAAACACAACACACTAAAGCATTCTTTACCTTTCCTATTACACAATTAGCATTTATTATTTTACTGTATTCTTACTAGTAGCTGATAACTGTTTACTGATAACTGATATATGCAAAACGAAAACATAAAAAAACTAGACCGTATTCTAGTGGCTAATCGTGGAGAAATTGCGATTCGTATTCTTCGTGCAGCTTCTGAACTAAATATCCGAACAGTAGCAATTTATACCTATGAAGATAGATATTCTTTACACCGTTATAAAGCTGACGAAGCCTACCAAATTGGAGCAGAAGACGATCCTTTGAAACCCTATTTGGACATTGAAGAAATTATTGCACTTGCAAAAGCAAAAAAAATTGATGCCATTCACCCCGGATATGGCTTTTTATCTGAAAATGTAAATTTTGCACAGCGTTGTCGTGAAGAAGGGATTATTTTTGTAGGTCCTTTGCCAGAAGTTATGAATCAATTAGGCGATAAAGTAGCTGCAAAAGTAATTGCTCGTCGTGCGCTAGTTCCTGTAATTGAAGATAGCAAAGACCCTTTGAGTTCTGCCGAAGTAGCCGTTAAAGAAGCTACTAGAATTGGTTATCCTGTAATTATAAAAGCTGCTGGTGGTGGTGGTGGACGTGGAATGCGTGTTTGTCATGATGAACCTACTTTGGTAAAATCATTTAAAGAAGCAAAGAGTGAAGCCAAAAAAGCCTTTAATGATGATAGAATTTTCTTAGAAAAATATATCGATAACCCAAAGCACATCGAAGTACAGATAATGGCTGATAATTATGGAAGAACCGTTCATTTGTTTGAGCGTGATTGTTCTGTACAACGTCGTTTCCAAAAAGTGGTAGAAGTTGCCCCAAGTCTTACGCTTTCTCAGCCTACAAAATATGCGCTTTATGATTATGCTTTATCAATTGCAAAAGAAGTAAAGTATAATAACGTTGGAACGGTTGAGTTTTTAGTAGATGCTGACGAAAATATCTATTTTATTGAGGTAAATCCAAGAGTTCAGGTAGAGCATACTATTACTGAAGAAGTTACAGGAATTGATATTGTTCGCACTCAAATTCTGATTGCTCAAGGTTATCCACTGACAGATAAGCGAATTTATATTCATAGTCAAGCCGATGTGCCTTGTAATGGTTTTGCTATTCAATGTCGTATCACAACCGAAGACCCAGCTAATAATTTCAAACCTGATTTTGGGTTAATTGTCGCTTACCGTTCTGCTGACGGTTATGGAATTCGTTTGGATGCAGGAAACTGTTATACAGGCGCACGAATTTCTCCATTTTTTGATCCAATGCTTATCAAAGTTTCTGCAAAAGGGCGAACTCTTTGGGGAGCTGCCGTTCGTTTGCATCGTGCTTTGAGAGAATTCAGAATTAGAGGTGTAAAGACAAATATTGATTTTCTTTTAAATGTAATTTCTCATCCAGAATTTCAAAAAGGAGAAGCCACAGTTAAGTTTATTGATAACTATCCAGAGCTTTTCGAAATGCCTCGTCGTTTTGATAGAGGAACAAAAATGCTCCGTTACATTGCCGAAACTACTGTAAATGGAAATGAGAGTGTAAAAAAATTAGACCCAACAAAAACATTCAGAACGCCAAAAATTCCAGATTTTGATAAAAAATATCAAGATAAATTTCCTAAAGGAACAAAAGATAAATTAAATAAATTAGGACGAGAAGAGTTTTGCAAATGGCTCAAAAAAGACAAAGCCATTCATTATACGGATACAACTTTAAGAGATGCTCATCAATCTCTTTTGGCTACTCGTGTTCGTCCCTACGATATGCTTGCTGTTACAGAAAGTTTTGCTAAAAACCATCCAGAAGTATTTTCTTTGGAAATGTGGGGAGGAGCTACTTTTGATGTTTCGATGCGTTTCTTGCACGAAGACCCTTGGGAAAGACTAAAAAACATCCGTAAAGCTGCACCAAATATTCTTTTACAGATGTTACTTCGTGGCTCAAATGCTGTGGGTTACAAAGCCTATCCTGATAATTTAGTCATAAAGTTTATTGAAGAAGCATCTGAAAATGGTATTGATATTTTCCGTGTTTTTGATTCCTTAAACTGGGTTGAAGCGATGAAAGTAAGTATCAAAACTATTCGAAAACACACTAATTCACTAGCAGAGGCTTGTATTTGTTATACTGGCGATATTATTACCAATCCACAAGGAAAGTATAATTTGCAGTATTATTTAGATTTGGCTAAAAAACTAGAAGATGAAGGAGCGCATATTTTGGCAATTAAAGATATGGCAGGACTTCTACGTCCGTATGCAGCCGAATTACTAATTTCCAAACTCAAAGAAACAGTTCATTTGCCTATCCATTTGCATACACATGATACTTCTTCTATTCAGTCTGCAACCTATTTGAAGGCGATTGAAGCAGGAGTTGATGTGGTCGATGTTGCTTTGGCTTCTATGTCTGGCTTAACTTCTCAGCCTTCTTTCAACTCTGTTGTAGCAGCTATGGAAGGACACGAGCGTGAGCAAAAAATATATTTACCAAAACTCAATTCTTTTTCAAATTATTGGGAAGATGTAAGGGAATATTACTATCCTTTTGAGTCAGATTTGAAGGCAGGAACAGCAGAGGTTTATGAACACGAAATTCCGGGAGGACAATATTCAAATCTTCGTCCACAAGCAGAATCGTTAGGTTTGGGAGATAAATTCCAAGAAATAAAGAAAAATTATGCTGTTGCAAATGAGCTTTTTGGAGATTTAATTAAAGTAACTCCTAGTTCGAAAGTGGTTGGTGATTTTGCTTTGTTTATGACAGCAAATGGCTATACAAAAGCTGATATTTTGGAAAAAGGCGAAACAATGTCTTTTCCAGAATCGATAAAAGAAATGATGCGTGGAGATTTGGGGCAGCCACAAGGAGGTTTTCCAAAGAAAGTTCAGAAGATTATTCTTAGAAAAGAAAAACCTTTTACAGAACGTCCGAATGCACATTTAGAGCCAATTGATTGGGAAAAGGAATGGAAATCATTTAAGAAAGAATTCAAAAATGCAAATGAGTTAGATTTGCTTTCTTATTTATTATATCCAAAAGTATTTACAGATTTTTATAACACAACTCAAGAATTTGGCGATGTTTCAATTCTGCCTACCAAAATTTTCTTTTATGGAATTCAGCCTAACGAAGAAATTATGGTCGATATTGCTGAAGGAAAAACACTAATTATCAAACTGCGTTCTATCAGTCAGCCTGACGAAGATGGAATGAAAACAGTTACTTTTGATATGAACGGACAAATTCGTCGTGTCAGAGTTTTGGATAAGAGTTTGAAAATAACAAAAATTTCTAATCAAAAAGCAAGTACCACTGAAGACGGAGAAGTAGGTTCGCCATTGCAAGGAAAAATAGCTGAAGTTTTGGTAAAAGAAGGCGACACTGTAAAAGCTGGAGATTCTCTTTTTGTGATTGAAGCCATGAAAATGGAAACTACTGTCAGTACACCAAAAGCAGGAAAAGTTAAAAAGATTGTTTTAGCTGGTGGCTCAATGGTAGAACAAGAGGATTTAGTTATTTTGGTGGAGTAAAATTGTGATGTATTTGGTAAGACGCTAACAACAGCAAGATTATTTCACAATTATTTAAACCCTAGTTTTTCTATTTTTAGAGAATCTAGGGTTTATTTAAGTAATTATAGGCTACAATTTTGTTAAGTTGGATTTTTTATTTCAAAAAACATAATTTTATATTTCTGAGGCGTTTTATAGTTTCCCTAAGTATTTTTCAAAAACAGGAACTTCGTCGCTATTTATCTAATTGTGATAAGCAACTACTTATCAGTTTAATCTATAAAATCTGTGTTCCATTGCATTTTTAGTTTTAAAATTCCATTTTTTCTTCAATCTGATTCATAAATTCTACTTTTTCATCGACATGAAAAGCCAAAACTTCAAATTCTTTATTTATTCCATAGATACCATTTAGTTTTGCCTTTTCATGAAGACGAATTATAATATTATGTTGTTCAAGATTTCCTAAAGGAGAAAGTTTTTGATATAATTTGATTTGATCCTTACTTTCTATTCCCTCTATTTCTAATAATTCTTCCAGTGATTTTTCAGAAACTTCTATTGATTTAATATTTTTTATTTCAATTTCGGTTTCACTCATTATGCCATAACGCAAATAAAGTGTGTCATTTTCTATCAAAATTGGTCTTTTTGAAAACGATTTTGCAAAAGCAAGAAGTTGAAACCCTGTATAAATACTTAAAATAGTCAGAATCCAAGCTCCTACAACGCTCCATTGAGTCAGCAATAAATGAATAGCAATCGTTTCAATAGCAATAATAAAAACTAAAGCTCCCAAAAGCCCAACTGTTCCACTGTTTTTGTGATAGGTAAATTCTTTTAGAGGATTTATTTTGATTTTTCTCCAGTTAATAACTGAATAATAAACAACTGCTATTTCTGTAGCCAATAAAGAAGCAGGTAGTTTTGGTAAAATTTCCTCACAACTGTTTCTCAAAACTGTAAAAAAGTCAAAAGAAATGTCAGTGGTGTTTTTATCTAAGTCTACTTCATAATTTGCCTTCAAAGCTCTATATTTCTTAATGGCTCTGCTAACTTTCCAAATTACTACACTCAAAATACTTAGTTCAATTACAGGAAAAAAGTAGGTTTTGAAAAGTTGTAGATAAACTTGGTTTTCTTTTGGCAGGAAATATAATCCTAAAAAAAGACCTGCAATCATCAAAGTAATAGCTGTCAGATTAGATATTTTAGTTTTTCGAATTGCCAAAAAATAAATAATCGGAATTGTCAAAACAAAATCAATACTGATAGCTAAAGTTAAATTATCTGATTGAGGGAGAAAATAAGGAGATTGAATAAAAAAAATAAGACTTACTAAAAGAAGTACAGGAATAAAAAGTAACAGAAATTGCTTATTATTTTTCCAATTTTGAAGAATTGTAGCATTCATAATTTTGTCATTTAAAGTTTGTTTGTCAATAAAAACTCTTATAGTTTGAACGTAAACAATCCATTTAAAGATTAGATTATTTTTATTTTTTTCATAAAAAAACGATTACCAATTTAAAGATTGATAATCGTTTTTATAAAATATCTATACAAGAAAGATTTATTTTGTTTACTTATCTTCCCAGTTACCTACTGTAGAAACTTCATTTAGAGAGCCAAAACGTAAGAATTTTGTACGACGGTTTAGGCTTTCGTCAGAACGTTCTTTATTAACTGGAAAAGGATCAATTACTTCGATATAATCAGCCATAATATCTGTTTTTCCAGTAGGTTTTTTCTCTACAAACATCTTGAATTGCTTGTCACCTTTTCCTGGGATATATTCCATACTATCTAAGCTAAAAGTAGGTCTTCCATCTTCAAAAACACTATTAATTGCAGGTACTGTACCAAGTGTATCATAAATAGTACGAACACTATCACCTAAGTAATACGTTTCAAGAGTACGAATTTTGTCTTTTGGAATTACAATTTCTTTTTTACTGACGTTGTAAATGACACCTTCTTTCATAAATTTTTCTAAGTCATCCCAACTAGCAGCGTATCTTCCATAACGTAATTGATATGTTTTTTGAGCTTCACGAATGATTTTGAGACGTTCGATGACACGAGCTTCAGATTCTATAATAAGAGCTTCTTGTTCTATACTTGTTTTGATAGTGTCTACAAGAGCATATCCAAGTACAGCAGCACAAAGCCAAAAGACAACAGTAAAAATGGTTCGTTTTTTCATGTTTTAAAAGAAAAGTAAATTTTGAAATTCAGTATATGACTGTAAATTTCGTTATTTTATTGATAAATCAAAATAATTTTAGTGTTTAAACCTATAAGGTTTGACAAACCTTATAGGTTTAGAATAGAATTAGCTAACATAAGTTACATCTTTGATAGCTTCAATAGTACGTTTCACATTTGGCAAAACAGCTTCGATAAGTGTAGGTGCATAACTCAAAGGAACGTCCATAGAATTTACTCTACGAATAGGAGCATCTAAATAATCAAAAGCGTGGCGTTGAACATTATAAGTAATATCAGTTGCAATAGAAGCTAATGGCCAAGCCTCTTCCACAATTACCAAACGATTTGTCTTTTTTACAGACTTAATAATAGCAGCATAATCAATCGGACGAACCGTTCTTAAATCTATTATCTCAACTGAAATCCCTTCTTTTTCCAATTCTTCGGCAGCTTGTTGAGCTACTTTCAAAATTTTGCCAAAAGAAACAACAGTTACATCTGTTCCTTCACGTTTTACATCAGCTACGCCCAAAGGAATCAAATATTCTTCTTCTGGAACTTCGCCTTTGTCGCCATACATCATCTCAGATTCCATAAAAATGACAGGGTCATTATCACGAATAGATGATTTGAGCAAACCTTTTGCATCATACGGATTAGCTGGAACAACTACTTTCAAACCAGGTGTATTGGCATACCAATTTTCGAAGTTTTGAGAGTGCTGTGCACCTAACTGACCTGCATTTCCTGTTGGCCCACGAAAAACAATCGGTGCGCCATACTGTCCTGCTGACATAGCTAGTGTTTTGGCTGCCGAGTTGATAACTTGGTCAATAGCAACTAATGAAAAATTAAAAGTCATAAATTCGATAATCGGACGTAAGCCGTTCATCGCTGCTCCAACGCCAATTCCTGCAAAGCCTAATTCAGCAATTGGTGTATCAATGATACGCTTTTCACCAAACTCTTCTAACATTCCTTGACTGACTTTATAAGCTCCATTGTATTCTGCTACTTCTTCTCCCATCAAAAAAACGCTTTTATCACGACGCATTTCTTCGTTCATGGCTTCACGTAAGGCTTCTCTAAATTGAATTACTCGCATAAATTTTTATAGTATGAGCTAATATCTTTTGAAAATATAGCTAGTGTGTATAGGTCTGTTTTGTTTTAAATTTCGTTTGTAATGGTAAATTTACAGAATATAGCCAAATAAGAAAATAAAATTTGTGTCTTTCTCAAAATCTTTCTCAATCTTTTGTAATCTATTGATAAAATATTCAATAAATTTTATGAGAGGTTTTCTCTTATATAATCCGTATTTTCAAAGAAAGTAACATTTTTTTGTAAAAAATAGAAATTAATTTTAATGTGAACTTGTGATTAGAAATAGTCTCTTTGTCTTCGGTGAGACACCAACAACAGCAAAGAATGATTGAATTTAGAATAGGTTGATTAAATTTAATTCAAAATATCTCTATATTCTTTCACCCATTTAACTTAACTTGATTCAAATAGGTAAGATTTTTATACTCAACTAGAACATATCTATCTAAAATAAGTAGCTGAGCAAAATTATTTATATGTAAATGAAACCTATCTGAAATCTTAAAGGGGGCTTGGCAGTTTAACCTTACACTTTCTAATTATTTTCTTAGATATGTTTTATTTTGCTCAGTTACTTAATATTAAACCTTATCAAGTCATATTAAATCTACTTATGAAAAAACTGCTTTTCACCTTTCTATTGTTAATTATATGTGTCTATTCTTGTTTTGCTCAGACGGATTATAGTTTTGCTGATTTTATTGATGATGTTCCTTCAAATATAAAAAAAATTACTGCTTGGAATTCTGAAATTACAGAAAAAGGAGATACCATAACTTCAAAATCAGAATATTGGCAGTACGATAAAAACAAAAATCTACTTCTTTGGGCTAAGCCACAGATGTATTGTCAAATAGAAAAAAAATATGATGAGCAAAATAGAATTATTAGTTTAGAAAAATACTGTGGTGAAAGTTCGGATAATGGAATTATAACTATTTCCTACCCATCTAAAAATACAATTATAGAAAAACATGGATTATCTGGCTATTCAGCATTAATAAAAAAACAATTTTCTTATAATTCAAAAGGAAAGTTGATACGAGAAGAAGTTTATGATTCCCTTTATGATGAAGTCTTTAATCCTTCTAGCAACAAATACGAAATATATCATTCTGTAACTGTCTATAAATATGACAAAAATGATAATTTGATTGAGAAAAATAGATTTGATTTGCCAAATCTTACCACAGCAGAAACCACAAAATATATGTACAACAAGTACAATCAAATTCTAAGAGAAGAAATAAATACTAAGCAAGATGATGGTAATTTTAACACTTCAATTACAAAATATAGCTATTATGGTTATTTGCATAAAGGAGAAACCAAACCAAAGATCTTTATAATTAATAATACATTAATTTCAGATTACTCCACCGAAACTAAGACAAAACAGTATATTTACCCTCAAAAAAATGTATTAGAAATAGAAATTACTCAAACAAACACACGTATAAATCCCACCAGCAAAGAAACTTATCAATTAATTTATAAAAACAATCAACTCATTCGCAAAAAATATTTTTCTATGCCCCAAAAAAACCAAGATAGAAAAGTAATGAGTTGGATAGATTATCAGTATATTTTTTATTAAAAACCTTATGAAAAAACTACATTTTATCTTTCTATTTTTAGTCTTCTTATCTTTTTCTGCCTTTGCTCAAGAAGATTTGGAGCTATTCCAGCCTTTACCTACCCGTATTCAAAAGATAACAGCAGTTCAATATTATATTTATGAAGGAGACACAACATCTGTAAACTTCCTTGAATATAATTTTGATAGAAGAAAAAATCTAACACGTTGGGAATATTTCCCTTATCATGTGCAAGAAGAATTAAAATATGATTCTTTAGATAGGATAATAGAAATTGATGGACTTTATGGAGAAAGTTTTGGTAATGGAATAATCAAGTATTACTACCCTTCTAAAAATCAAAAAAAAGAAATTCATGATAAAATGGGTTATTATAAATATATTAAATCAGATTTTGAATTTTATGAGAATGAAGATTTAATACATGTAGAAATTACCTATGATTCTACTTTTAATCTTATAGACTCTAGTAATGCTATAAAAACAACCCAAACTAAATACTTTTATGATAATGATGAAAATAAAATAGGTCATTTGGTTCTTTTAGGAGATGAAGAGATTCTTATTGAGAAAGCAGAAATAACTTATCAAGAAGGGCAATTAATAACTAAAAAAATATTCAAATTTGACAATTCATCTATTAAACAAACTTATCAAGCAAACTTAGAGAGTTATGATTATATTTTAGAAGGGAACTTTAAAAATAGAATAGCAAAGAAAATAATAACTTCCATCTATACTACTGATAGTACAAAAAATGAAATACACTTTTCATATAAAAAGGTAGATTCACTAAGCAATATCCAAGAACAAAAATATTTTACTGACTATTCTGATGATAAAGAATATTTACAAAATACAGTAACCGAAAAAAGTTATTTTAGAAATGGAAAACTAACAAGAATCAATAAATATTTTTATCGTTATAATCGCTTAATTGCACTTGAAGAATATCATATATCAGAAGAAGAAAAATCAGAACCAAAGCTAGAAAGTTGGACAGAATATAGTTACTTCCTATACCCAAAAACAAAAGATAAAAAAAGAAAATAACAATACATAAATGACCAACAGTCATTTTATTTCCAATCATTTAAAAAATTTTCAAAAAAGACTTCTTTTATTAAAAAAATTGAAACAAAATTATGTTTTCGATAAAAATAAGCGAAACTTTTAAGTATCTATACAAAAAAGTTGTATTTCTCTGTAACATATCGTTACTTTGTGTCGTTATTAGTATGCAAGCATAACAAATAAACTCTTCTTAGTGTGTGTAGAAAGTTTGATTGTTTCAGTAACTTAGTTATCCTTAAAAAATACAAATTACTGACTTGCAGTACAATTTTTTATTCCAAACAAAAACCTTTTATTTCAATCTTATGGAAGATTTATTAAAAAAACTCGTTTACACTGGTGTTGGTGTAGTATCAATGACTGCTGAGAAATTACAAGAAGCTGTTGACAAATTAGTTGATGAGCGTAAAATGTCTGCAGACGAAGGCAAAAAATTAGTAGATGAATTTTTTGACACTACTGAAGAAAAGAAAAAAGAATTTGAAGGACAACTTTCTTCTATCGTAGAGAAAATTGTTCGTTCTTTCAAATTTGCTTCAAACAAAGAAGTATCTGAACTTACTGATCGTATCAAAACATTAGAAGCTCATGCTGGTATTGTTGGTGAAGTAGAACAAAGCGAAAAAAAAACAGTTAAGAAAGCCCCTGCAAAATCTGCTGCTAAAGTTGTAACTGCAAAGTAATTTACAAACGCATTACTTTTTACAATTTAGCAAGTAGCTAAAATATATAAAGCCAAATTTTTATTCTTTTTTCTTATATTCATTTATACAGAAAGTCAAAGAAATAAGAATTTGGCTTTTTTGATTCAGAATGTGTAATTTTATGTAACGTATCCTTTAGGATGCCAAAATGTACTGTACCTTTTATTACAGCGTAACATAATTTTGTTTGTATTTTACTATTGTCAGTGGAGACTCCGACAATGGCAGAATTATAAATTGAACAGGGTTTTAACCCTGTTTTACATACAAAACAATTTATACTACACAGTATTTATAGGTGCAAAAAATGTATAAACTATATGTTTTTTCAGAATACCGTCAAAAATATAAACCGTCTTAGACAATTAATTCAAGTTTTATTGAAATACGGTTTTGAGGATATTGTAATGAATACACCTCTTCAAAAACTGATTCCACCAAAAACTACACTTACTTGGACAAACAATGAAGATGGTGAAAGTGAAGCCTTGATGGTTTTTTCTACTCGTTCGGAACGCCTTCGAATGGTTATTGAAGAACTAGGTCCTACTTTTGTAAAATTAGCACAAGTATTGAGTAATCGTCCAGATTTTATTCCTGAAGATTTAATTGTTGAGTTTAAGAAATTACAAAATAGTGTTCAATCTTTTGACACTACAATTGCTAAAGAAATTATTTTCATAGAAACAGGACAAACGACTGATGAACTGTTCCAATTTTTTGATGAAGTGCCTATTGGTGCAGCTTCCATCGGACAGGTTCATCGTGCTAGATTACATACAGGAGAAGATGTTGTAATAAAAGTTCAGCGTCCGAATGTTCGTGCAAAAGTAAAAACTGATCTTGCTCTTTTGTTAGAGTTTGTACGACTTACAGAAAGTTTTTTTGTTTCGGCTGGTATCTTAAATCCATTAGAAATAGTAACTGCTTTTGAGAAAACCATGCAAAAAGAACTAGATTACATGACTGAAGCAAGGCACATGGAACAGTTCAGAAAAATGTATAAAGAAAAAAGAGACGAGTTTCATATTCCAAAGCCTTATTTAGATATTTCTACCTCAAAAGTATTAGTAATTGAATATGTAAGTGGTTGCAAAATTACAGATGTAGCACAACTTGAAGCGTGGGGACTTGACCCAAAACGTATTGCTGAGAGAGGAATGGATATTTATCTAACACAAATCTTTGAATACGGACTTTTTCATGCAGATCCACACCCTGGTAATATATTGATAAAACCCAATGGTCAGATAGTTTTATTAGATTTTGGGATGGTAGGAAAACTCATGACACATCAAAAATTTGCTTTTGCAGGTGTATTTATTAATCTAGCCAAACAAGATGCTCGGGGAATGGCTTCCAACCTTCGAAAACTTGCCATTGATAGTGAGATAGAAGACATGCGAAGTTTTGAATATGATTTACACGAATTGATAGAAGAGTTTGTTGTCTTAGATGCTGCTGGCGACATGGGAATGGCAGATTTGACAGAAAGATTACAAAAAATTATTTATAATTATAAATTAGAAATGCCAGGGGTTGTATTTTTGATTTTACGTGCTTTGGTTATTTTAGAAGGAATTGGAAATACGCTACATCCAGAGTTTCAGAGTTTGGAATATATTCGCCCTTATGGTGTAAAAATTTTGGCAGAAGAATATTCAGTTTCTAATGTCAATTCAGAGCTTTCTTATACATTAACCGAATTTGGAGGGCTTTTATACAATTTTCCTTCTGAGCTTCGCTATATTCTCAAAAAACTCCGAAAAGGAGAATTTAATTTTGATATAAAAATCCAAGCTGATGAGCCTATTCTTAGAAAAGCTGAATCGATTTCTAATCGTTTTACCTTTACCATGCTCATTTGTGCTTTAGTTCTTTCGGCTACAATTGCTCTAAATGCAAACTTTCCAGATTACCTCAAAACAGATGGAGGAATTCCTTATCTGAGTCTTTTGGGATATGGACTAGCTATTTATTTAGCTGTACTTTTGTTCTTATTGATTGTTCGAAGTAATATTGGAGGAAATAAGTAATTTAATTATAGATAAATGAAAAGTAAAATACCTTTTTATGCACTACTATTTTTCAATAGTAGCTATATTGTCATTGTAATTTTGGTAATGATTGGCAAAATGACTTTTGGATATGGTTTAGGAGATTTATTTTATATCGGATTAGTAGCAGTCAGTTTGATAATGAATACATTTTACCTATTAATCTACAAAAAAAGATTGAATATAATTGCTCTAATCAATTTATGTCTTTTTCTTTATTATATATTGAACCTTACAGTCATGAGAGGTGTAGAAAATCCTTGGAATGGAAGTTTGTTCATCTAAACCAACTTAGAATCTTTTTTTCAATTAAAGGGTATATATTAATTCATTTTCTAAGTTATAAAGCAGGCTTAATACCATATAAGATACGTTTATTTGCTTTAATATCGTTGGTAAGGACAGCGACAATGGCAGAAGAATAAATATTAACTTCGTACTACCCAGCATAGATATTTTCCGTTTGATATTCCTTCTAACATATCTTTAAAAACAGGTCTTTCATTAGCAACAAACTTAGGAATATTTTCGCCTTCCAAATAATGCAACATAGTGTATTCATTTATTTCCTTTGCATATTCAGCAGTTATATACTCATACTGCAAATTAGATTCTAAATACCTCATCTTAGGTAAAAAATTAGTCGTATTTAAAATTTCATTCAATTCACTACTTCCTCCTTTTGCAGCAGATAATAGATGATGTGTAAAAATGATTTTAGGTTTACAAAACCACAATTGCTTCAAGTAAACAGCTGATTTATAAAAAATGTAATAGTCATTCAAACGTTCATACATCATCATAGATGTATCATATCTATCTAAACTAGAGAAATACTCCAATACTTCTTTTACTCGTCGATAATCTGAGATTATTAAATTTTCTGATAAAATATTACTATCAATCAAATAACGAATTTGTGTCTCTTTCAAAATAACATCAATATTTACAGAATGAATTGCTTTTTGTATGAGAGAGTATTTCTTTTCTACAGAGGTATTATTATTAATCGCATCGTAATATAAATCCTTACTCAAAAGTGTAAAACCTATATTCCATCTATTAGCAAAGTACATAATTCGTAATTTTTAATTCGTAATTCGTAATTGATAAAAGGTTAAATAATCGTCATTTTCTTATCAATTTCTAAAGCCATTGCTTCTTGTTGTAGTTCTACTTTTAGCATTTTGATATAATCGACTACTTCATCAAGGTATTTATTCATGTCTTTTTGCGTAACGTAGGTATGAACTACATATACTTTTTCATCTACCAAACCTGCTTTTTCGCTATTCCAAACGCCTTTTGCTTCTTTGCTTGTTGCTCCTCCAAAACGTTCTGCCAAAAATTTGAGTGTTTGTTCGACATACTTAGTTGTATCAATCGGCTTATCAACTGAAATAGTAGAAGGAATAAAAACGCCAATTTGATGTGTTCGTTCCAAACGGTCTATAATCGCACCTAACATTTCTTCTATTGGACGAGGAATTTTGTAGTTTGCATCTTCCGAATCTACAAGTAAAGGCAAATTTGGAATATAAGGAACATCAAAATCTGAACCTGCTTTAATTTTTGTTTTTTCGTGTTCTGGACTACAACGATTGATAATAGTAAAAATGGTAGCCTCATCACTTCGCACATGGTCACGAATTTGTTTTTGTAATTTTGGAACAACATGCATCGCTTCCTCCAAAGGTGGGGAAACAATAATAATCTGATTGACAAATTCTAGTAGCATTGCCAAATTCTCATCAATATAGGTTTGATTTTTTAGCGTAATGATGATATTTTCATAATCTGACATCATTGTATCTAAAAACAACGTCAGACGAGCAGAAAGTGGCAAATCGGTATTTTCATCTTGAGAAAGCAAAATATCATAGCCTGCATTATGGTTATAAATCTTTGCTCTTTTACGAATATTCAAATCCGAAATCAAATTTTGAGGTGTTGGGTACTCTGTATAAACAGTTGTTTGTTTGGTTTGTGCGTGTAAAATACGAGCCAAAGAGTTGCCAATATTTGTTCCTCCTGCATTTGGTGTAAGACTAAAAACCAAAATCAAACGAGCCTTTTTTGATGCTCTTGTTTGTCTTCTATTTGATTCTACCAAATACTTTCCTAACATTTTACAAAGACCAATTCCGATTTGAGGATAATCGTACATCATCTGTATAAAATCATCTCGCTGAATAACCAACACATCAACATCACTCAATGCCGAAACGGTAGCCGAACGAGGTTGATTTTCTAATATTCCTACTTCTCCAAATGTATTTCCTGCCATCAGATAAGCAAAAATTTGTTCTTTTCCACTTGCAATAATTTTCTTTACTGCCACAATTCCATTGATAATCAAATACAAACTATCACTTGCCTTTCCTTGCCAAACAACCGTTTCATCAGGAAAAAACTGGCGCATTTTTGCCTTTGCAGCTATTTTTTCTAGTGCTTCTTGAGGAAGTGAAGTAAAAAGAGGAGATTGTTTGAGCGATTCTACTTTATTAATTCTATCTATCACAGGAATATTTTTTTTAAAACGTTTGGGTAGGAATACAAATATTAGAATGAATTTTAAAGTTACTATTTTTCTTAATAAAATGGTAGAATTATTTTTTATGTTTGTATTTTAAGCAAAATTGAAACGACTAATCTAAGCGTCTTCGCTTAAATGTTAATATAAAAATAAAAAAATGACTTATACTTTTTCTCAAATTACATCTTACTTAGAATCTATTGCTCCACTCAACTTTCAAGAATCGTATGATAATTCTGGACTTTTGGTAGGAAATACTAATACAGAAATTACAGGTATTTTGGTGTCTTTAGATACAATTGAATCCGTTATTGAAGAAGCAAAAGCAAAAAACTGCAATCTGATTGTGGCACATCATCCTATTATTTTTAGAGGGTTGAAAAGCCTTACAGGAAAAAATTATATTGAAAGAACGGTTATAAAAGCTATTCAAGAAGGTATTGGTATTTATGCCATTCATACTAATTTGGATAATATTCAAGATGGAGTAAACGCAAAAATAGCCGAAAAAATAGGACTTATTAATACACAAATTTTATCTCCCAAACCTACTATTTTTCATAAAGGAAATAATGAAACTCAAAACGTAGGCTCTGGAATGATTGGGGAATTATCAGAAGCCATTTCTGCCACTGCTTTTCTAGCAAATCTCAAATCAAAAATGAATTTGCCTTTGATAAAACATACTAGCTTAAAGAACTTCAAGGATAGAAAAGTTAAAAAAATTGCCATTTGTGGTGGTGCAGGAAGTTTTCTTTTAAAAGAAGCTCTCAAAAAAGAAGCTGATTTTTTTATTACAGGAGATTACAAATATCACGAGTTTTTTGATGCTGAAGATAAAATTGTGATTTGTGATATTGGACACTATGAAAGTGAAGTTTTTACGAAAGATTTATTGGTTGATTTCCTTCAAGAAAAGTTTTCAGATATAAAAATTATAGCTTGTGAAATGAATACAAATCCAGTAGAATATTATTTTTAAGAAATTATTAGGGAAAAATTTGTAATTTTGATACACACAAGTCGTTCAAGCGTCGACGCTTAAACGACTTGTGTGTAAAATCTCTAAAATTACTTTAAGTTCGGAATTCATTTAGTAAGGTTATTTTGTTAGTTTTTATTCAAAAAAAAGTCTATCAAAAAATTATAATTTGATAGGCTTTTTTAAAATTCTTTTTGGAAAAATTAATTTCGTTTATTCATTTCATCTCTAATTTTGGCAGCTTTTTCATAATCTTCATCTGCCACAGCTTTTTCCATTTCAGCTTCTAGTTCTGTTACAGACATAGCTTCTAAAGAAACAGCTTTTTTCTTTGTTTTCTTTTTCTTGGGTTCTTTTGCACTTTCTTCTTGTTCTAATGCTTCTCCTTCTTCCGAATTTGTAGTGGTGATTCCTGCTTCACGCATAATAGTGTCTGTTGTAAAGATAGGTGCATCAAAACGCAAACCGATTGCAATGGCATCAGAAGGACGTGCATCTACAATTATTTTTTTGCCTTCACGCTCATCCACATAAATCATTTCTGCATAAAAAATACCTTCACGAAGGTCAGAAATTACGATTTCATTGAGTTTAAATTGAAATTGAGTTGCTAAAGATTTGAATAAATCGTGCGTCATAGGACGTGTAGAAGTAACTTTTTCTATTTCTATGGCAATTGCCTGTGCTTCAAATCTACCTATAATAATAGGTAAACGGCGATTTCCTTCTTCTTCTTCCAAAATTAAGGCAAAAGAATCGGATTGAGATTGACTAGAGGAAAGTCCTAATATTTGTAAGCGAATTTTGTTCACAAGTTCGAGGTATAGAAGTGATATAAAAAATTATCTTTATGAAAATACGATTTGTCTATCTTTATTGTATCTAAAATATGGCTATTTATGCCTAAAAATCACGTGCAAAACTACAAAAAAATGTTTTGAAAGCCTAAAGTTTTTAAAACTCAAAAATAGGAGTTTGTTAAAAAATTTCATTTTACTACCTAATTTTCTTTCAAAATTTATTATATTTCTAAGAAACTTCTACATAAACTTGAAAGTCTTTATAAAGTTTGATGTATTTTTGTAAAAAACAAAGATTTTAAAATTCAAATAGAATAATTTAATTGAATAAACAAAATCACTCTTTTTAGAAACAACTTGATTTATCAATTTAGATAAGTTAGAACAAAACTTTAAGATACCTATATGACTTCTAAATCTTCTTTAAAAGATTCTACATTAGATTCAGATTCTAAAATGAAATTTAAAAACCAAACTGATTTTTATCAAGGAAAAGTAAGAGATGTATATTCTTTTCCAAATTTTGTAGCAATGGTTGCCTCTGACCGTATTTCTGCGTTTGATGTAGTTTTGCCAAAACCAATTCCTTATAAAGGTCAAGTTTTGAATCAACTGGCAGCTTACTTTCTTGAAAATGCAAAAGATATTGTTCCAAACTGGTTCGAAACAAGTCCACATCCACAAGTCAGTATTGGAAAAAAAGCCAAAACACTACCTGTCGAAATGGTTATTCGTGGTTATTTGGCTGGACACGCTTGGAGAACTTACAAAGAAGGAAAAAGAATTCTTTGTGGCGTAGAATTACCTGAAGGAATGAAAGAAAATGATAAATTTCCAACTCCTATCATTACACCTTCTACAAAAGCTGAAAATGGAGCGCACGATGAAGATATTTCAGAAACAGAAATTTTGAAACAGGGCTTAGTTACAGAAGCACAATGGAAAAAAATGGTAGAATATACACATTCCCTTTTTAGAAGGGGAACTGCACTTGCAGCCGAACGTGGTCTTATTTTGGTAGATACAAAATATGAATTTGGTGTCTATGTTGATGAAACTGAAAATAATGAAGACAGAGTAATTTTAATAGATGAAATTCATACGCCTGATTCTTCCCGTTATTTTTATTCAAAAGAATATCACGAAAAACAGGAAAAAGGAGAACGTCAGAATCAACTTTCTAAAGAATTTGTAAGAGAGTGGCTCATGGAAAATGGTTTTCAGGGAAAAGAAGGACAAAAAATTCCTGAAATGACTCCAGAGGTTACTGAAAGAATTTCTCAACGCTATTGTCATCTTTATTTTTTACTGACAGGAAAAGAATTAGACAAAAATCCTGATTTAATGAATGAAAAAAGCATTGAACAGGCAATTATCAGTTATCAATCTTCTTTAGTTGGTGGTAATTAGTAAACAGTAACTAGTCAATTTCATTTTTATATAGAAATTGTTTGAGAATAAAGAAATAAGTTTCATTTTTTCATTCTTAAACAGTTTCATAAATTAGTTTATTTTATCAATGAGATTTTCGTGATTTTTAGTTTTTAAATCATAATTTTTTATAATGAAAAGAATACTATTTCCTCTTTTAGCTTTATTGATTGTATCAGGTGTTTATGCCTACATGCGAACGGATATTTATGAATTTTCAGAGAAAGATTTGAAAGTCATTCATGATACTGACCGAATTGCTGTTCAATTTGTGGCAGAAAAAAGAGTGAAAAATAATGCTTTTATAGAAAAATTTAAAAATTATTTAGATGAAAATGGAAAGGCAAGTATTGGTGTAAATACGTTGCAACGAATCAAACAAGTACAGACACTTTCTTCTGACCTATTGCAACAAAGTAATGAAATACGAGCGCAATGGCTTCAAAACCCTGATGAAAAACCAACAGATTTGTTACTTAAATTTGCAGAAGCACAAAAAGAATATATTTCTAAATTAAGGAGCTTTACAGAAATTTCTGTCTCTAATTCTGAAATTTTGAATCCTCTTTTTACTGATCCTACAAAAACTTCTTCTTCTATTTCTGATGATGAATCAGAAAATGAGTCAGAACAAGTAAGAAAAAATGCTTTCGAAGTAGAAGAATTTGCAGCTTATTTTGATAATCTTCCTGTTGCTGTTCGTTTGTATACCCTTACTTCCATTGATGCATCAATTGCCAACCGAGAAGCAGAAGCAATTTATTATATTAGTCAGAAAATAGAATATCCTGTTTTTGAGATAAATAACTTAATAAGTATTGTTACACCAAGTGAAATTGTGCTTTCAGAAGGGAATATGTATCAAGCAAAAATGAAAGTAGTGGGTGTTTCTTCATTTAACAAACCTCAATTAGAAGTAGAAAATGAAGATATGTATCAAGACCTCAAAACACAGGAAAAAAATGGAATCATAAATATTTCTTTTGTTGCACAAGCAGATGATTATGATGAGCGTGGACTTGCTTTCAAAACATGGACTGCTAAAGTTAAAATTCAGCTTCCAAATGGAAAAGATTCTACATTCGTTTTGCAAGAAAATTATATTGTTCGTAAAAATAGAAATGGGTTATCTAGTTCGCCAACTCCTACTGAAATAAATCCAAATGAAACCAATGTGATTTATGATGAACCGAGTAATATTGAATAGAAATTTACCTTAAAAGATTTGTATAACAAATCACAAAAATGTATTTTTGTATAAACTTCTTTAAGTCAATTATACAGCAAAAAATACGTGGAAAATACAAACACAAATCAGTCTTTACGAACAGTTTCAAAAAACAATTTTGGTATCAACCAAACCATTACTTATTTCGAAAAATCTCTTGAAAAACCTCATAATTACGTCCGAATAGCAAAGCAGTATTTAGTCTTTACGATGGAGTTTAATTTTGCTATCGACAAAATGAGCTTAGACATGTTTGTGGAAAAAAAAGCAGCCGTTTACAAAACTGCGTGCAGAAAATTCTTGAAATTTGCTCAAAAAAATGATATTCATAGAGTTTATGATGACGCTACACCAAATTATAAAGGAAATAGATATGTGTTGGCTTTCCTTGCCAATGCACAATTAAGCGAAAATAGCAAAGAAACATATTCTAGAGCATTGCAAGAATTCTATTCTTTTATGAATGCGAAATCTCTTCCTCCTAATCGTACAACTGTTTTATCCTTTGTTCAGCAATGCAAAAATAATGGACTGAGTCCACATACCACAAATACCTATTTATCAGCCATAAAACAGTTTGTACAGTTTTGTGTTTTGAAGCGAGAAGATTTGAAAATAGAAAAAAAGTTAGTAGAGCAAATGCGTGATGTAGCCTATGTAAAAGTGTTGAAAACAGGAGGAACAACCAAAAAATACGCTAAAGATTCGCTCACAGAACAAGAACGCACTCATTTATTAAAAACCATTACCAACTCAAAAGATAAAGCAATTATCGGACTTATGGCATATCAAGGTTTGAGAACGATTGAGGTAGTGCGTTTGTCGTGGAAAGATATAAAAGTGCAAGAAGGAAAAAATTACTTAGCTGTTTGGGGAAAAGGACGAGAAGAAAAAGAACTCATTCCACTTTTACCAGAATGCCATAAGATTTTGATTGATTACCAAATGTCTATCACTCGTCCAGAGGGAAGTATGTTTGATTTTAAGGAAACAAGTAGCATCAGAAAAATTACTAATAAATGGCTCACTATAGCAGGACTAAAACGTGAAAATGTTTCTGCACACAGTTTGCGCCACACCGTTGCACAGCTTATGCTTGATAAAGGAATTCCAAAACCAATGGTTCAGCGTTTTCTACGACACAAATCTGAATCTATGACTAGTACCTACACAGCAAAACAAGAAGATAGAGAGTTTTTGAATTATGAGTTTTAGATTCTAGATAATTTATTCTATATTTATTTGAAAATATAAATCTCTTTATTCCTTTTGAGATATTCAAGTACTAGTAATATAAAAATAAATATATAATGCTGTTTTTTGTAATTTTTATTGTATTTATCATATGTATTTTTTGGAAATACTATGAATATTTTTTTTGTGTATCCATAGAAGAAATTAACGAAAATTCTATCATTGTTATTGATGATAAAGTTAAATCTAGTAAAAATAAACAGGCAGTCCGTCAAAAACCTAATATGAAATTCAATGATCTTCAAAAGGTTACTAAACTGTTTGAAATGAAAAAATGGAGAAAAGAATCCTTAGAAGAAGGAGGAAATGGTAGTTTTGATGCGTTTTGTAATTGTTTAGCAATCTTATCTGAAGAAGAAAAAGATTTTTTAATAGAATTAACAGAAAGATTTGAACTAATAGACTTGCCTAAGATAACAGAAGCCTTCATTTCATCGTACAAAATTCTTCCAAGTAATATTACAAATAATGATGGTTATTTATATGTTTATCCTCTAACTAAGAATTTCAAACAAACACATGATAAAAGTACTGGATTTAAATCATTTAAACTTATAGGAGGACACACTAAAAGTGCAGAGAGTTTGTATTATCAAATATCTACACAAAGTAGTTGTTTGACTCAAACGTATGAAAATATTATTTTTTCTAAAGATTATAGTTTAAACAAAATTTTTAAAAAATTTAATTTTGAAAAAGATATTTTATTACTAATTGATGATTTTACGGGTACTGGAGAAACTGCAAGTGGTATTTGTAAAAATTTTTTAGCTGCTGATTATCCTAATGGAAATAAATTAAAACCTAGTAATATAATCATTTTAACTCTTGCTGCTCAACAACAAGCTATAGATAATATTGGTAAATTAGGAATTGAAGTATATGCTAATATTGTACGTAAAAAGGCTATAACAGATTACTATCCAATTAGTGAAATTAGTGAAAAAATTAAACTAATGAAGAACATAGAGAAGAAAGTTAAATGTAATCCATCCTATACTTTAGGATACACACAATCAGAAGCACTAATATCATTTTACCGTCCTCCTAACAATACATTTCCAGTATATTGGCAACCTAATAAGACTGCTATTTTTCCAAGATTCCCTAAAAAATCAGTATGATATGATTAATAAAAAACAAATTCGTTTACAAATTTTGAAATCTGTTAAGTACGGAGGTAATATTTATCCACTAACTGAAATGGGTTACAGCTATTCAAAAATAGTCGATTTTATAAATATTGAAGTAGATAAAGGAAATGTAAATTTTTCAGAAGATGGGAGTATTACACTCACAGCTCAAGGTGAAGATGAAATAAAGCAATTGGGAATGGATTTAGGACGAACTACGTATTTTAGTTTAAAAATAGAGCCTGAAAATGAAAGTAAAATTTTGCAATTACCTAAAGATTTTATATTTTTACCGAGTCAAGATGATTTACCTTGGTAGTCAACTTGTGAGTTAGTGATGTCACTATCTCAAATGAACATGATTTCAAGCTCATAGAGTTTTAAAATTTTCTGAGCGAAGCATCAGAAAATTTTAAAACTCTATTTCCGAACAAGGGGTGTAATTCTGTACACCTCCTTGTTCTTAAGGATATAACAAATGGCTAAAGATGACAATTCTTTGAAATATAAGAAATATGAAAAAGCATTTTCTGAGAAAGCTAGAGAAAATGGCTACTCTGAAGATATTATAATCAAATGTCTTGCTTATGCAAAACCAATAATATCTAGAGGCTTCCCTGTTATATATAATACCACACACTTATGTGGTCTAGTGGGCTATAATGAGAGTTATATAAAAAGAGCAGCCAAATCTAAACCTACAACTACAATACTTTATAGTTCTCAAAATAAAAAAACTAAATCGTTTTATAGACGTTTTAGCATAAAGAAAAAAGATGGAACTGAAAGAATTTTGTTTGAACCTCTTCCTAGCCTCAAAGAAATTCAACATTGGATATTAAACAATATACTTTACCATATTGAAGTAAGTAAATATGCAAAAGGATATATACCTAAACGTAGTATAAAAGGACACTTAAAATATCATGTCAATAATAGTGAGCTTCTTGTACTGGATATAGCCAATTTTTTTCCTAGTATACAACAATCGTTTGTTGAAGATGTATTTTTAGGCATAGGCTATTCACATAAAATATCAAATTTATTAGCTAGACTTTGTTGTAAAAATAATTCTTTGCCACAAGGCGCACCAACAAGTCCATATTTATCTAATATAATCTTAGCTTCTTTTGATAAAGATATAGCAGAGTATTGTAATGAAAAGAATTTATATTATACACGTTATGCAGATGATCTAGCATTTTCCACAAAAAAAACAAAAGAGGGAAATACTATTCGTTTTTCTTCTGACGAACTTATTGGACTGGTAAAAAGTAAATTAGCCCCTTTAAATTTACGCTTGAATAGTCAAAAAACAAGTCTAATGCTTTCACAACATCCTCACTTCATATCAAATATAAGTGTTCTAAAAAAAGCACAAGTTCCTAAAAAAAGACGTAATGATATTAGAAACCAAATGTTTTATATCAAAAAATTTGGTCTAAAAGATCATGTACAACATATAAATCGAAAAAATGAAACTCAAATAGATTCTTACAAATACCTCAAGCATTTATTAGGTAAAGTAAATTATGTATTAACTATCAATTCCAAAGATGAGGAGTTTATTGGATATAAAGATTACTTGTATGGTTTAGTGAATGAAGATTTAGCAGATGAATCTAAATAGAATCATTTACTAAAATACACAAAATCTATAAAAGCTATTTATTCGTATCCCACTAAATCAAAACTATTTTTTTCGTATCTTGTATAAGATTAGAAATAAGAACATTAAAATAAGAATAAAATATGACAGTCAAAGCCCTTCTTAAATAATTTTCTCCAACACATCAGCAATTTTTCTATCATTCGAAAGACGAGGAACTTTATTTTGTCCTCCTAATTTTCCAATCGATTTCATGTAGGTTTGGAAACCGTCAGCAGGAAGAGGGCGAATAACTAACTTTCTCAAAATTGAACCTCTTATCAAATCATTGTAATAAGAATTGAGTTCTTGTAGTTTATTATCCAAATCGGTTGAGAATTTTTCTAAATCATTGGGCTGATTTTCAAAAGCGATAAACCATTCGTGATAGGGCAAACCTTCTTTCGGTGTAACTTGTGGCGCAACTGTAAACTCTGTTGTTCTTGTTTCTGGATTTCTGTCTAAAGCAAAACGCAAAGCCTGTTCTACTTCACTTCCAATGACATGTTCGCCAAAAGCAGAAATAAAATGTTTTATTCTTCCAGAAAAAATTATTTTATAGGGGTCTTTACTTACAAATTTGATTGTATCTCCAATGCTATATCCCCAAAGTCCTGCATTGCTATTCAAAATTAAAGCGTAATTTTTATCTAATTCTACTTCCGAAATGCTCAAACGAGGAGGGTTTTCATCATAAAAATTTTCAGCAGGAACAAATTCAAAGAAAATTCCACTATTCAAAAGTAGCAAAAGTGAATTATCGTTTTGAGAATTTTGATACGCAAAAAATCCTTCTGAGGCTGGAAAAGTTTCGATAGAATCGATTTTCTCTCCAATAGATTCATAAATTTTATTTCTGTAAGGTTCAAAATTAACTCCTCCATAAACAAATAAATCAAAATTTGGAAAAATATCCTTGATTCGTTTTCCATTTGTTCGCTCGTGTAAACGGTCAAAATACATCTGTACCCAAGGTGGAATCCCAGAAATCAAAGACATATCAGAATTGATAGTTTCGTCAATGATTTTATCTAATTTTTGCTCCCAATCTTCAATACAATTTGTTTCATAAGAAGGCTTCTGATTTGTTCTGAGATAAGAAGGAACATGATGGTTTACAATTCCTGAAAGCCTTCCCAACGGAACGCCTGCTTTTTCTTCCAAAACAGGACTTCCAGACAAAAAAATCAAACTTTTATCTAAAAACTGACTTTTTCCAGTTTCATGAATATAACATAAAAGTGCATCTCTAGCCGAATTGATATGATTTGGAATAGAATCTTTTGTAATCGGAATATATTTTGTTCCTGATGTAGTTCCTGATGTTTTGGCAAAATACAAAGGTTTTCCTTTCCAAAGAACATTTTGTTCTCCTTTCAAAATACGATCAATATAAGGACGTAAATCTTCATAATCGTTTATGGAAACATTCTTTTTGAAGTCTTCATAATTTTTGATGTCACCAAAATTATGGTCTTTTCCAAAAGCTGTATCTTTAGCTTCTGCAACCAATTTTTGTAACCATTGATGTTGAATTTTTTCCGAATTCTGAATCCATTTTTTTTGCTGACTTACAACATAAGAAGCAAAGGGACGAGAAAGAAGAGAACGAATCATAATTTGATAATTATATTGTTGGTAAAGACACCAACAACGGCAAGTCTATGTTAAGTTATTTTTTTGTGATAGTTTGAAAGCTATCAGTTTCTATAGCGCATGTTCATAAAAATAAAAACAGTGTGTTAAGTTCCTCAGAACTGAATAAAACGCTTCTGAGGAAGCGTAAAGTTCGTTTGTGAGCAAACGAACACACAAATATTTTTTATGAACATGCCTTGTTGGTTTCTATTAATTCAAACGTGGGTCAGTTGGATAATTTGAATAGATTTTATATTTACCTCCCATTTCTTGTAAAATTGCACTCCAAAGCTGTTCTGGTTCGTGTTCAAACATAATTTTAGGATTTACTTTTGATATAATCCATGTATTATTTTCTAATTCAGCATCCAATTGCAATTCTGACCAACCACTATATCCCACAAAAAAACGACAATTTTGTTCTGTAATTTTGCCTTTTAAAGCAAGTGTTTGAAGATCCTCAAAATCTCCTCCCCAAAAAATATCATCTGAAATAATAAGGGATTCTTTAAGCTGAGTAAGCGTATGTAAAAAGTGCATCGTGTTTTGTTCGACAGGTCCTCCTACAAATAGCCTGTTTTCAATTTCTAATAAATCAGTGGCTTCACTCACACTAATTTCAGTCGGACGATTGACAACTAACCCAAAAGAACCTTCTTCTGAATGCTGACACACCAAAATTACAGTTCTATCAAAATTTGGGTCGTCTAGTAAAGGTTCTGCCAACAAGAAATAACCTGCTTGTATGGCATTATCATCATTAAAAGGAGAATCAAAAAATTGCATTCAAAAATATAGTTTGATGTTGTTAGTCATGACACCAACAACAGCGAAGTAAAAAGAAATAAGATATTGAAAAGTGTAAAGCAGCAATTGTATATTATATTAATCTTTATAAAAATGATTTACAATTTCTAAACGATTATTTACAAAACGAAGTAAAGGAACAAGTTGATTGTCCTTTGATTCATAATAATTTTGACCTATCATTACTTTTCCATCTCTAAAACGTTCTTTTTGTAATTGGCTTTCAAAATTTACTCCATATTTATACATCGTTTTTCCAAAAAAGTAAAGCGATTCGTAACCTACATACGCATATTCGGAAGGCAAAAGATTTGTTTTGTTGATATATTTTGTAACAAATTCTTTATTTTTTAGAGGGCTGACATAATCTGTATAGATAAAAAATACTGATCTATCCATAAAATCATTCATATCAATTTGGTCAAATTTGAGCCAGTCTTTATCTATAAAAAGAGGAATATCTACCATAGATGTTTTCAAAACACTGAT
Organism: Bernardetia sp. MNP-M8; assembly: GCF_037126285.1. NCBI lineage: Bacteria > Pseudomonadati > Bacteroidota > Cytophagia > Cytophagales > Bernardetiaceae > Bernardetia > Bernardetia sp. MNP-M8. The sequence goes on along the minus strand of NZ_CP147012.1, from coordinate 4,404,698 downwards.
TACAGAACCTGCCACAGCTAATTCAGAACTTGCAACAAAAATATGTGCTGTTGTGTCTCCTTCTGGTTTTTTGAATGTTTCACCTTCTCTTAATCTTGGAGGCTTGGAAGCTATTGGCTTTAAAATAGAATTTATTTTATTAAATGTACTTTTTCCAGCACTAACTTTTTCAAAAGCCATTATTTTTCCTCCTTTTTCTTCTACTATTCTTTTATAAGCATAAGCTAATGTAGAATCTTTACGAGAATCTCCATAAATAATATATGCTTTATCTGCATTCAGAGAGTCAAAAGAATAATTGGCTACAGCTTTTGCTTGTGTATGATAACTTGGTTCAAAAAGATAGGTGTTTCTTTTTCCTTCAATTACATCAGGAGTATAAGAAAGAGGATTTACCATATTGATACCATTTGTTTGTGCAAAATCTGAAACTAAAGGAAATGTAGTTGGATACAAAGGTCCAAAAAACATATCTATATTTTTCATAGCAGGAAGTCCTACTAAACGCCTTACATTATTTGCATCATTTTCTGTATCAAAAGGCAATAAATTAATTGTTATTCCTTCATTTTTTAAGTCTTCTTGTGCTACTTTCATTCCTTCATACAAATCTAAAAATGATTGTACTTCACGAGCCGAACTTTCATTTTGCAACCTAAAAGGAAGCATTACAGCTATATTATATTCTTTCTTTTTTATTATTTTATCAGGTGTTAAATATTGCTTTTTTTGATAAGGTGAGGTATAACCATAAGCAAACTCAATATCTTTCAATAATTTTTTATCTTCTTCTGAGAGTTCTCTTTGATCTGCAATTTTATCAGCTAGAACTTCTGATAAAGTACGATCTTTTGAAAATTTTTGATATAATAGTTTAAGTTCTGCAATTGATTTTTTGGGTAAAAAAGTAGCTTTTAAGTTTTGTACAGCAGTGCGTAGTTTTGAACCTTTTACTTCTTCTAACCACGTCATGGCTTGTAATGATTGGTCTTTTTCGAAGGCAATTACTCCACCTAAATAAAGCATCTCTTGAAACTGGTCAGAAGAAAGACTTGCATCTTTTGCTTTTACTAAAAGTTCACTAATTTTTGTATAAGCTGTTGCAAGGTCTCCTCCTTTGTAGCTTGCCATCGAATACAGATAACTTGCTGGAAAGAAAAAACTATTACTAGGATTTTCTTGCATTGCCATAACTAAACTCTGACGAGCAGCAGAATAATTTTTATTGGCAAGCTCTGTTTTACCTTTTTGGTAATAACTATTATAATCTACTTGAGCAAAAGAAGATACTGAGGGCAAAGTAAATAGCAAACTAGCTATTATACTCAAAAATAAAGTAAAACGCATAAATAATTGGTGAATGGTGAATTATGAACTACTAGAAATAAAATACTACTGATTTAGAAATTAATTGTTTACTAGTAGTTGATTGTTATTTACTGATAGGAGGTAATTGATAAGGCACAAATTTGCTTACATCTTGTCCGTAACGATATAATTCTCTTACAATAGAAGAACTGATAAAGGTATATTCAGGAGAAGTAATCAGAAATACAGTTTCAATATCTGAATCTACATGTTTATTAGCTTGTGAAATGGGTGTTTCATACTCAAAATCAGTAGTATTCCGAATTCCACGAAGAATAAACCTTGCGCCATTTTTTTTTGCAAAAAGTGCTGTTAGTTCAGAATAGACTTGTACCTCAATATTATTTTCATCTTTAAATGTTTGGTGTATCATTTTTTCCATTGTTTCTAAAGGAAAAAAACGTTTTTTGGTACTATTAAATCCAATAGAGATAATAATTTTATCAAAAAGATGAAGTCCACGTCTTACAACATCTTCATGTCCCTTTGTAAATGGATCAAAAGAACCTGGAAAGATAGCAATACGTTGTTTAGATTGTGTTTGTGTGTTATTTTCTTTCTCCATAATAGCTTTTTTTGATGAGACTACATTGAATGCAAATATGCTAATTGTTTGTCTTTAATATGAAAATCATCTAAAGTTAAGAATTCTTCCCAAAATGGATTTTGAGGTAGAGCAGCCACACAAATTAAAGGTTCTTTTTTGACAGGATGAATAAAATTAATTCTTCGTGCATGAAGATTTATGTTCCCATCTTCATTAGCTTTTTTGTAGCCATATTTTACATCGCCACGAATAGGACAACCAATTGCAGCCAACTGAACACGAATTTGATGAGGTCTTCCAGTAAGAGGTGTAACTTCTAACAAATGAAACATATTTAGTTTTCCAACATATCTATATTTCAACTCTGCTCGTTGTGCTTTTCCTTGAGGCTGGTCGTAGGCTTGGGTTGTATTTGTTCTTGAATCTTTTTCAAGGTAATGGATAAGTTTGTCTTCTTTATTAGGAGGTCTGCGTTTGACAACTGCCCAATATACTTTATTAATATCTCTATCTCTAAAAAGTTTGGACATACGTTCTAGTCCTTTTGAAGTCTTGCCAAGCACAACAACGCCACTTACAGGACGGTCAAGACGATGCACCAAACCACAAAAAATATTTCCTGGTTTGTCATATTTTACTCTAATATATTCTTTTGCTACATCTACTAACGAATCATCGCCTGTATTATCTCCTTGTGAAAGCAAACCTGCTGCTTTATTAACGATAAGTAAATGATTATCTTCGTAGATAACTCGGAACGGTTTTTCTGTAATTGCCATTTTGTATAAATTGTGTTATTGATAATGATACCAACAACGGCTTAATAAATTCACACAAAAATACAGATTATTTGTTTAAAAAAATGGATATACGAAAATTAGATGATTTTACTTTCTTGAAACACCAAAACACAATAGCTATGCGTTTTTTTTAATATCTTGATTGACAGCAATTTACACTTCAATCAAGATAAATTATATTCAAAAGCCATTAAATTTTCTCAAAATAGTAATAATCAAAAAGTTAGGAATCAAAAATAATCTTACTTTTCTATACTAAAGTGACCTCGGTATTAGATATTTTTGTTCACTGTCAGACACCTCAAATAAGTAACATAAAACTCATTTGTAGAGCAGCCACAAATAAAAAGATTGTTTTTGTTTTCAATCCTGAGTTCATGTTATACTAGAAAATTTCTAACTTCTATGGTTACTAAATACCGTGTTACATAAATTTATTTGTGTTTTACTATCGTCGGTGTTGCCACCGAAAATGGCAAAATTTATAAATTGAACAGGGTTTTAACTCTGTTTGACCTGCAAAGAAATACAAAATAATTTATGTTACACAGTACTAAATTAATTTTGAGAATGTTTATTCTGATTGCTATTGATTTTTTCAAAACCTGCTTTTCTTAAATCAATCCAAACTGTGTATAATGATGCTTAAAATGTTTATAATGAAAAATTAAAGTTTCTTGTGCGTGTAAATCCCCTAAAAAAGGATTAAAATTGTAAGCATCTTCTTTCCCTTGATACACTTCAAAAAAACGTTCTAAAGAAGATAATAATTTTGATTTTGCTTCAACTAATGATGCATTTGTATAGTCTGGTAATCCAAAACGAAAAGCAGGATTATCTAAATTTCTACCCATAGGTTCTAATGAATAAATTAGTGCATTTTTAAATGCTTCTTGATTAGAATTAGGAGGAATGGGTGGTGTTTTTTTAATAATTGTTGAGCCAATAACAGCCGTATAAAGATGTTCTATCATGTGTTGAGGAGTCATTTTTCCCCAATGAGGTTTTTTTGTAGCTAAAAGTTTTGATGTAGCTGCTGGAATAGTGGTCTGTAAAAAAAGTTTTGCTTCTGTAATTCTATGAGGTTCTAAAATTTGTGTAGAGTGAGCGTTCATTATGTGAATTTTTGAGTAAAAGAATAATCTAAATTTCTATTTTTGCATACGGAAATTGAAAAATAAAGTTTTTTGTCTTTGCTTGTAGATTAAACTTTAGAAGCTGTTTGAGTAAAAACTTGACGCTACGTTTTGTTGTATTTTAAGTATACAAAACAAAAAGTCGTAAATTATAGAAAAAATGATTCTTATTTATGTTTTGCTATCGTCGGTGAAGACACCGACAATGGCAAAATTATAAATTGAATAGGATTTTAACCTGTTTTACATGCAAAGAAATGCATAAATAAATGAAACCCACGATTTTAATCGTGGAAAAACAGGTATAGAATAATAGAAAATAGCAGGTGGTATTTTAAATATCTCCAAATTGTGGACGCATAATAATTTCTTCTATAACCGTTTGTTTTGAAAGTGAATAAGCAGAAAAAATAGATTCAGCAATATCACTTGAAGGCATAAAACGCTCCTGAGGCAAACCCGAACCTTCCCAACTTGATGTATAAGTAGGGCCAGGCATAACTGAAGTAACTTTTACATTGTGTTCTTTGAGTTCTTCACGCAATACTTTGGTCATGCCATGAAGTGCAAATTTAGAAATACAATAACTTCCTCCATTTGGATAAGCTGTAATACTTGCTGTCGAACAAATATTAAATAAATGACCACTTTTTCGTTCTACTAAAATAGGAACTAACAGACGAGTAAGATGATAAGCACTAAAAAGATTCGTATGCATTTGCATTTCAAAACTACCTTCTTCTTCTTCTAAGATTTTCCCTGGAATAAAAACCCCTGTATTATTTACCATTACTTCAAAGCCTTTGGTAGTGCTATTTTCCTTCTTTGCTTCCTTCTCGTTGAGTAAAATGATTTTCTTTGCGTATTCTCCAAAAGAAATAATATCTTCTTTTTTAGATAAGTCAGCTTGTCGATAATATAAAACAACAGGATTTTCTTTGGTAGAATAGTTGCCTTCTAATTCTTCTTTGAGCGCAAAAAGCTCTTCATTATTTCTTGAACATGTGATTACATCATGCCCATTCTGCATAAATTTTTCTAAAATTGCTTTACCAATTCCTTTTGTTCCACCAGTTACGAGTATCATATTCTTTTTTTATTTTTGGATTTGAATAATTGTAAGAGAATAATTATTATCATTAAACCTTATCACGGTTTGTATTAAGGTAGTTCAGACTTCCAGTCTGAAGATCAAAAACAGTATTTCATCAAATTTAACATTCTAGAAGACTGTAAAAATAACTGTGATAACCTTTATTGAGTGTTTTATAAAACTAAATCAACTCATCTAAAATTTTCTCTAATTCTCTATCAATTGTTTCGTATTGATTTTTGAGTTCTAAGATTTGTTTTTGTTCCATTTCCATCAATAAATCAAAATCCTTGAAGTTAGCGTCGATTTGATTTTTTAGATTGGCAATGTAAGTAGAGAGTTTTAGATAAATTTCTTCTTTGAGAGCTTTTTTTCCTTGGCTAATCTGCTCTCTATATTTTTGCATAATCTTCTGTTTTTTGACCATTACTGTAACGCCCGTAAAAAGTAGACCAACAGCCGTAATAATTCCACCTGTAATATCAAAAACTGCACCTTGTGTCAAGACTGTCAAGGCAACACCTACAATTGCCAAGCCTCCACCTGCTGCAAAATCAGTTGCAAAACTGGTGTCTTTTGGAAACAAATCTTTATGAACAAAATTTTCAGTTTCTTTGGTAAACTCGTGAAATTCGGTTTGTAAGTCTTGTAAAACTCTACTTCTACGGTCAGCAATATCTCCAAAAATAGCATGATTTTCTTTCAAAATTTTTGGACTATTATTGAGTTGTAAGTCAATCATTTTTGCCATTTGCTGAATTGTATCTGCAATGGCTGTAATTCCTTCTCCAAGTTTGTCTGTTAAGGTTTTGGTAAGATTGCGTTCCAAATCTTGTGCTACACGCTCAAACCACACTTTTACAGATTCTTTATCTGAAAGCATTGATTTAAAAGATTTTCCTAACAAATTAATAGGATTTAATCCTTTACTAATTTCTTGTTCGGTTTCTCGTGTAATATTTTCATAAGCACCCAAAATATTTTCTATCAAAACATCAACTTGATACAAGGATTTTTTTTCTTGATCGTTGAGTGTTTTCTTTACATCTAGTCTAAATTTACTATCTGCTTCAAGCTGTTTTTCTCTAAGATTTACCCCTTCTTTTATTCTTGAAAGAATAGTTTTTGAAGTATCAATATTATTTTTGAGCTTCAAAAGTGGCGCACGTCCTCCTGTTATATTGTCTTTTATGTATTCTCTTATTCCTGCAAAATTACTTTCTTCATGTTTTCCTTCTTGTTCTAATTTAGCAGAAACAGCAAAAATTTGAGGTTCTAATAATCCTTTTTTCTCTGCATGTTTTCGTACTCCTTCAATGTTTGTGTTTAAATCAGCTTCATTTAATAAATCAGATTGTTGAAGAACAAAAATTATTTTCTTTCTCCAATCTTTATGAATAAAATCAAAAAAGTCCCAACTAGATTGTCGATATGGGTTTTTAGCCTCAAAGACAAAAACTATTAAATCAGAAGAAGGAATAAAATCTTCTGTAATTTTTTGGTGTCCTTCCGAAATGGCATTTGTTCCAGGGGTATCAACAATGGCAATCTCCTTTAAAATCTCAACAGGTAAAAGAATCTTTTTCAGATGTGGATTCATTACCATAATCTGTTCTTCTTCACCATATAAAATCTGCTGAACTGTATCCGTACAAGGGTCTGGTGCTACCTTACAAATGTCTTTTTCAGTTTCTAAAAGTGCATTGACAAAACTACTCTTTCCTGCCTTTACTTCACCTACAACTACAAACATATAGGGTTCGTTGATGCGTTGGCGCAGTTCACTAACCGTACTAGAAAGCTCCTTACTCTGAATATCTTGAGTGAGATTGTGTAAATTTTTGATTGTTTCGTCCAAACGAAGACGAAATTTTTGAAGACGTTTGTCTATAATACGGCTTTTCATTGATTTTTTTTGTATTTTTAATAAAAGAGAGTTTGGGTTAAAAAATAACTCCTACAAGTTCCTACGAAGCTACTAAAAAAAGACCAAAAAATATAGAAACGTTTTTAATCTATCAATTTCTATCTCTAAATGACTATGATTTGTCATAAAAAGCACATCACAGAATGCAACCTTTTTCAATTTTAGTTAATATGATTACTTAGTGGCTTAAATTTTGATTTTAGATACATTAATAGGACTTTCGTAAAGTTAATGTTTTTCCAAATTTTATTTCGTTATATCTTCAAATAATGCACTACTGGTATCAAATAAGATTAATATTATTAGAAAACACCTACAAAAACAGAATATTATTTTGAATAAAAACTTGTTTCTGAAAATCCCAATTATTAGGAGTTAGTTTATTGACTGCTAATAGAGGTTGTCCACTCAAATATAAAATACTATGAAAAACTACACACTAATTATATGTTCTCTTCTTTTCTTAATTAATTTTTTTTCCTTTGGAGAGGGCACAAAACAACTTATGCCTATTGGTGATGCAGGCACACCAGGACAACCTAATCGTGTTTCTATTCAGATTTGGGATAGAACCAATAGACTTTCTTTTACTTATAATGCTCCTCCAGATAGAAGGTTATATGTTCATGCTGAAGCAGGAGAAACAGTTTATTATGGTTTTGGAAATCAAGATGATGGTAATGATTTGTATTACAGAATTCGCCGTTTCGATACTTTGACTTCCACGGTGGTAGATGTAGTAGCAAATACAGCTATGCCAACTGCTGGAGCAGGATATATTACCAATTATAATAGAGCAGTAGCTGGTCCTAGAACTTTAGTAGGAAATGCTACAGGTTATAATGATATTTCATTTGCAGCCACAGCAGCAGGAGATTATTGGATAGAGTTTAATAGAGGAGCGAATCAGAATGTTATTCAAAATAATGCTAGACGTATAATTCGCTTTTTTGATGTTACTGTATTTAGTCCTACAGCTACAAATAGAGACCCTGTTACAGGGATTGTTTTGGGAAGATTATTTTCACCCTCTTGGGATTTGAATGCAGCTAATGGTAACAATCCATTCCTAGCAACTATGTTTCCTTATACACCAGATAGAATAACTCTAGGAGTTAATTTTAACGGTATTCGCCCTATTGGATTCGTAGTAAATATGAACTCTTACGGAACAATAAATACGGGTAATTCAGCTACCGATAGACTTTCAAGAGGGGGCAATTTTAGTGCACCTGAATATCCTATATTTTTAAATAATCCTGATTCTCTTATCTATCCTACAGGTAGAATACCCGACTTAACTATCTCTGAAGTAGAAGCAAGAGATTGTGGAGAATATGTAGTTAGAGTAGAAATAAATGCAGCAGGGTTTGTAGAAGCTCTTTTAGATTTGAATCCAACAGGTGAATACGAGCCAGGAACTAGAGATGTTCTTCTAAATGGAGGTTTTGTTCCTGCACCTGTTGCTCCTGCTATTACAAGTACTGTTTATATCCCTTGGGATGGTTTAGATGGGTTAGGTAATCCTGTACCTCAAGGTGAATTAGTTAATTTTATTGCCTATGTACAATCAGGGCTTACACATATTCCCATGTATGATGCAGAAAACCACCCAAATGGATATACAATAAGTTTGATAAGACCCAGTTTTGATATTGGTGGCAATCCTGTATCAGACCCAGCCTTATTTTGGGATGATCAAACCCTTTTAGGAGGAACAAGAAATTTGAATGGAGCAACTTCACCAGCACATAGTTGGACAAATGAAGACGACGATACTAGAAATACTTGGTTTTATATTCGTCGTGTTGAACAAGCAAGTACTTTTATTATGGATAGATTAGATTTTGGTATCATAGATAATGGTGCAACTGGTGTTTGTACGGTAGGACAAAATAATGAGTTTAACCAAATTACATTTGATATTACTATTAATCCAGATAAGTATGAAGCTTGGGAACTCAATTACTCTACTACCATCAATAGTGTTCCTGCCAATTATACCTTGAATTTAGTTAGTATTGATAGTAGTGCTGCGATTTTTACAGATCCAGATGGATTGCCACGACGAACTATTTATGTTACCTATGAAGTAATACCAGACCCTGAAACGGATGAAGTTGATTTTGAGTTTCAAGTTACAGGCTCTGCTGTACCTGACTGTCCTGCTGATGTTTCTGAACAAACCACCGTATTTTGTGACGACATTCTTCTTCCTGTTATTTTATTAGGTTTTAATGCTCGCCATTATTCAGATAATAGTATTTTGGTGGATTGGCAGACAATAAGTGAAAAAGATAATAAAGGTTTTTATGTACAACGGAGTACGAATGGAACAGACTTTAAAGACCTTGCTTTTGTCAAAGGTAAAGGAACAACTAACAATCAAGTTTCTTATGAATTTGTAGATGAAGAATATTGGACACGAACAGCTTATTATAGGCTACAACAAGTAGACAACAATGGAAAAACAATGCTTACCAAAACTATAAGTGTAGAACGTAATTTTACAAATCTTCCTTTTACTCTATATCCTAATCCAAACCGTGCAGGAGAAGAGTTGAATTTAAGAGGAATTACAGACAAATCTTCTGTCCAAAACCTTCAAATAATAAGTATTACAGGACAACGAGTTTTAATAAATCCTACTTTAAAAACTACTTTTGATGGCGTAGCTATAGATTTACCTCAAAAAATGGCAAAAGGAATTTATGTAATACAGGTGGTTACAGAATTTGGAATGCAGAATTATAAATTTGTGGTAGAATAAGAAAGGTTATAGTATCATTTAAAAAGCTAACTTTTATTACAAAAGTAGCTTTTTTTATGTTTGAGAGTAAACACACTGTTTTTGCAAATAAACTTTACGAATAATTCGTTATAAATCTAAACTATTAACATAAATTACAGTTTTTTTAAAGAAAAAACATTTTTAACAAGCCTTATTTTTTATATAATTCACAATAAAAGTAGTATTTATCATGAGAAAAATTTTATTATTTATTTTATTTTGTCTGTACTTTGGATTTAGCTCTTTGAGCTATGGACAATTTTATCCTGGAGGCATGGGAGGAGGTGCTATGCCTTTTTGGTTTTTGCCTTCTCAAGCCTATACCACAGGAGTTTTTCCCTACCCAGCACCAACTAACGGAAATGATGTGCAGATTTGGATAGATAATGCCCTTGTTGTAGGAGGTTCTAATGATGCTACACAGCCTACTGTTGCTCGTCGTCCAAACTATAATAATACAGGTGTTTATGCAAATGCTTCTGTCCGTTTTGACAGAGCTAACACAGAATGGTTACAAATGGCTGATGACAATTCTATAAATAGCACTACTCATGACCAAAAAGCAATGACTTTGACTTTTCGTGCAAATGATGTTTCTCCTACTTTACAATTTATTTATGAAGAAGGTGGAGGAACAAATGGAATGGGAATATATTTATCAGGTAATGTACTTTACGTAGCCATTTGGAATGATGGAGCTGTTTGGCCTAATGTGGGAGGGGGTAGCACTTTATTTTCTAATGGTGAAAGCTATCGTTTTTTTAGACAAACAATTACAGCTAACACAGATTATCTTGTAACTCTACTGTATGATAATAATTATACTAATACATTCAGAGCTTTTCTGAATGGAACTCAAATGAGTGTCAGTGATAATATCGTTAGAACATCATTACCTGTAGGAACTTTTTTAGCTCATACTGATGATACAGGTATTGGAGCAGTAAATGGCGCTTCCAAAATATTTGATATTACTAATGCTTCTTTGACAAATACAAATGTAACACCAACTACTTCTGGAGGAACTTTTTTTGATGGTCGTATTGGAGAAATTACTTATTATAATAATGGTTCGAATGTAGCTCGTAAGATAGTAGAGAATTATTTTTCTACTAAGTATGCTTTTACACTAGCAACAGATGATATGTTTCCTGAAAATCCTTCTTTTAGAAGTCAAATGATAGGAATAGGACAAGAAACAACAAACTTAACAGGAGATAGAATTTCCTCCAACATACAAAGTAGTGGAGGCTTTTTTATTCAAAATATAGATTTTTTTAAAGATATTAGAGATTATGTATTTGTAGCTCACAACTCTGGTGTAGGAACAACGCCTTTGGGTGTAGGAGAATATTCAAATCGTCTTTGGTTGGTGGAAGTCACTGATATAAATAATAATGATGGTAATTTGCGAGTGAGTTTTGATTTAGGAGGTTTGAGTCTTGCTTCTCCTGCTTGTGTAAATAGTGCTGATCAATACTACTTAAGAATCAATGGCGTAAATACTCGCCTTGGAGCAGGTACATATAATCCTGTTTCTCAAACAATTACTTTTGTAGTTCCTGCCAGTGAAATAGATGGCGCACAAATTACTATTGGTGTAAATGATACTACAGTTCCTTTAACAGAAGCAGGAGCTTGTAACAATGGTTGTGATGATGATGGTGATGGTTTGGTAGATTGTTATGATGGAGATTGTAATGGTAATTCTGCTACTCCAGATCCTGCTTGTGATGATTATTATTATGGACAAGTTCCACCAGACTGTGTTCTTCCTAATACGCCAGACCCAGATATTACAACTACTATCCAGTTTGAAACTGATGATATAGATTTTGAAGTAGAACAACGTGGAGGCGTATTTATTGGAGATGTTGTTCCTGATACCTGGTCTGAATATGCAGCCAATGGAATCACAGGAGATGATGCTATTCACGCAGAAGTGGTAGCCAAAAATCCATACAATACACCTTATACAGCAGGTCCTAAAAATGGACAGGCTCGTAGTCCTCATATTTATATTTATTCAGGTGATGATGGACAGTTGCTTCAACAAATTCCTACTCCAGTTACAGATAAGTTTAGTATGCTTGCTTTAGGTGATGTGGATAGGGATGGTAATGGAGATATATTTGTTACAGGCAATGATAGAAGAATATATCGTTTTGAATTTGATCCTTCTGTGGCACTTGCTGGAACTCAACCTATTAATAATTGGGTAGCACAATCTTCTGTTCTTGTAGGACATTCAGAAATGTCTCCTGCTCTAGCAGATTTTGACCAAAATGGAGTGCCAGAGGTATATGTTGGAAATGCCATTTATAATGCTGTTACATTAGCCAACTATATTGCACCAAATAATACTTTGAGTTCAGGGAATCATCCAAATGATAATACAGCAGCTTTTCCAGTAGCTTATGATGTCTTTTCTCCTTCTGATATTGTTCCTGCTACTGGTGTTGCTTGTGGTGGAGATTGTCAGGGTTTAGAACTTGTTACAGGAAACAGAATATATGCTGTAAACCTAACAGCAGGTACGCTTACTTTACTTTCTTCTGCACCTGCTAATATTACTGATGGACGTGCAAGTGTGGCTGATATGGATAATGATGGACGTGTAGATGTGGTTACCTGTGGATATGATAATACAGGTACTGCTGCTGGAGCTATTTTTATTTGGAATCCACGCACACAAGCACAAATGGGTACAACTTTCAAATTAACAAATGGAGGACAAGTTACTACTGTTGGTGGTCGTCCTAATTTAGCAGATATAGATGGAGATAGAATGCTAGAAATTGTAGTGGGAGGACGAAATCGCCTTTATGCTATTGAAACAGATTCAGATGCAGATGGATTTTTTGGTCCTGCTCTTGTTTTGAAATGGGTAGGAATTACAGACGAAACTTCTGACCGTACAAGTGGCTCTACCTTTGATTTTAATGGAGACGGAATTTCAGAAGTAATTTATAGTGATGAAGCTGATGTAATTATCTTTAATGGAGCAACAGGAGCAGTAGTTGAGAGAGTAGTGTCTCTATCAGGTACTCGTAGTGAGTATCCAATTGTAGCAGATGTAGATAAGGATGGACTTTCTGAACTTATTGTAACTTCCCAAAACCAAAACGGACCAGATGATAATGCTATTGGTAGAGTAACTGTGTATGCCTCTGGTTCGGGTAGTCCTTGGGTTAGTTCTCGTCCTGTGTGGAATCAACATACTTATCTTATTACTAATGTAGAAGATAATCTTACTATTCCTTCTAATCAACAGAATCATATACAACCAGGATATATAGCAGGTCCGCCTGCTCAAACAGGTCCTCTAAATTCTTTTATAAGACAAGTATCTTCTTTTGATAAAGATAATAATTCGCTTACACCAACAGGAAATTTGGTAATAACAACTATTGATGCTACGCCTGCAAGTTCAGGTGGAGATGTAGATTATTCAAACTGTCTCCCTACTGGTGAAATTATTATTTCTGTAACAGTAACTAATGATGGAGATGCAAACTTGCCTGCAAGTACACCAATTACATTTTATGATGAAAATCCATTTAGTTCTAATTCAAATATTTTGAATGTATTGACTTTAGGTATTGTACTAGCTCCTGGAGCAACACAGACTCTATCTTTCTCAATAAATGTAAATGGAGGTAATTTTAATATGTATGTATTGGGTAATATCGATGGAAATGCAAATCCGTTGCCTCAATATTCAGCAGCAGATAATTCTATATATGAAAATGGAGAGTGTGATTATAGCGATAATGGACAACCAACTTTTATAGATGAATGTCTTCTTCCAGTAGAACTTATTTCTCTCTATGCTGAAAATCTATCTAAAAAAGTAGTGGTTCATTGGGCAACAGCTACTGAGTTAGATAATGATTATTTCTTAGTAGAGCGTGCTGGAGAAGATTTACAGTTTAGAGCTATTGGAAAAGTAGTTGGTAAAGGAACTAGAAATGAGCGCACCGATTATTTATTTAATGATTATGAACCATTATTAGGAACTGCCTATTATAGGCTCAAACAAGTAGATTATAATGGCAAATGGACTAATACAAAAGCTGTTTCGGTTACACGTACTACAAACAATCTTCCTCCAGCACTTTATCCAAATCCAAATAAAGCTGGAAGAGAACTCTATATGCGTGGTTTTGTAGACGCTTCAATGATAAAACAACTCAGAATCATGAGCATTACAGGACAAGAAGTAAGCTCTAATATAGAAGTAAAATCTGCATCTGACGGAATTGTTGTGATTAATTTACCAAAAACTCTTTCAAAAGGAATTTATATTTTAAATATAGCAACAGATTTTGGAGCAGAAAACTTCAAATTTATGATAGAATAAAATTCAAAATTTAATTATCAAAAAAACCTTTACAGATTTTGTAAAGGCTTTTTTATGCAATATTTTCTAAAATAGAAATCGTTATGCTAATAATCTACTTTTATTCCATGATAATTTTCTTGTGTTTTATAGTCTTTTCGTAATGGAAAACCTTCCCAATCAGCAGGCATTAATAACCTTCTAAGGTCTGGATGATTCTCAAACTGAATTCCTATCATATCGAAGGCTTCTCTTTCGTGCCAATCAGCAGCCTTCCAAATTGAAGTAAGGGAATCTACAACAGGATTTTTGTCTCCTTCATGTGCTAACAAAATAGCTAAAGTAATAGAATGCTCAAAGGGATAGGAATAGAGTTGATAAATGACTTCAAAAGAATTTTCATTGTCTAATGCTGTAATACAAACTAGGTTATCAAAATAAAGTCTATCGTCAGTATGTAGAAAATGAGCAATTTCTAAGAGAGATTCTTTTTTTTCTATCAAAATACGAGGTTGTAATGTTTCTGTATTCTGAACTAAAATAGAATCTTGAAATTTTTCTTGTAAAGTGCTTGCTAATTCTTCAAAAATCATAATTAAAACAATAAGTTATTCTTCTTCATCACTTTGTGAATCTTCCATTTTGTTGGGAGCTTTCTCTTGAGAAGGAGGGCGTTGTTGAGAAGTCGGACGAGGTGTTGGAGGTGGAGGCAAATCAGCTAATTCATCTCTTTCCTTTTTCTTGTCTTCTGCATCCATTTCTGAACCAATATTCCTGTTTGGATTTGGGTTCATTCTATTTTTAGTTTCATGGGTTGGTTGTCTCTCAGAAGAAATTCTTCCTGTTGGTTTTGGTCTAGGAGTTTCTGTTTCAGAAGTATTTTGATAAATTTCTTGTAATTCTCCTTCCATAACAATCTTTTTGAGTTGATTGTATTTCCAGCCAATACGCAACAAAATTGCACCAATAATAACAAAAGTAATAATTCCTTCGACTCTTCCCATTTGCCAAAAATCCCAAGCAAAAAACTTTATCAGCAAGACCACAAATAAAATAAGGGCAAACAAACGCACTTCTTTTATTTTATATTTCATTCCTAAAGTAATTGCTGTTACTGATAACAAAGCCCATAAAATAGGATAGCCAAACTGACTATTGGTTTGTAAAATAGCATCTTTTCCTTCTATTCCATCACCAATATCATAGAAAATCCAAACCACTGTATTGCGAAGCTCTAAAGATAAATAAGCAACTACAGCAAAGCATAAAATATAAATTGTGGTTGCATAAACAACTGATTTATCGCCATCTTCATAATAAACATCACGAGTAAGTAAAAGCAAACCAAAAAGAGTAATAAAAAGATTGAGATAATGTCCCAAGTATTGAGAAAGTGCATTGCTATTGGTTAACCAGTGTGATTCTGCTGATTTTGTACGAATATGTTCTAAAAGCAAATCCATAGCTTGAGGTTGAACTAATCCTAAATATACAAAAGCCATCAGAAAGACCATTCCTCCCATAATTTGCATTACTCCATTCCATTTTACTGTTTTGGCAAATTGCCACACACCAACAGCATAAATAATATTGAAAAGTCCGATGAGAATAAGTCTAAAATCATTACTTCCAAAATTATTTGATTTATGAATAATGAGTTCTAAATTTCCTATCAAAAATAAAACAAGAAGCATAAAACCACCTAAAAAATTGGTATACATTCCTACTGTTATGAACCCAATATCTTCGTCTTCGTCTTCATCTTTCAATAGATAAATAGAAAATGCAAGTCCGACCATCGTTAAAAGACTGCTCAAAACTGCACCATTTAATAAAAATCGCCTTGTCAAATCATTTTCATACGACCAGTATAAATCTAAAAACCAAACCACAATAGAAGCTCCAATCAAAAACATAGAAGCTGTTTTGAAAACGCTCATTTGTGAGCGAACACCTACCCAAATCAATATCACGCCTTCAAAAACAAAGCAAATATTGATATATTCTTTATCTACAATAAGTGGAATTGCAATCGTAAAAAATAAGATGGTATAGCCAACAACAGTATAAAAAAGTTTTACATCTGCACTATCTGACTTGTAAAGAAGATAAGAATAAATAGAGTTGAAGACTGCTAGACCAAAAATAAACACTCCTAAATAACCAAAGCTATCAATTTGATAAAGCACATAAGAAATAATGATAACATAAGAAATCACATTTGCCAAAAGCATGGTATAATTAAATCCTTTCAAACGCTGTTTTGTACCCATACTATAAACTACATTCATTAAGAAAAATGTAACATAATAAAGAGTAGAAAATACAAGAGCTGTAAGAGCATTATTTCCGACATTAAAATCAGCCAAAAATACCCAAACATCAAAAAGAAATAAAGAAGCTATAAAAGTAAAAATATTAATATTCCCCCATTCTTTTCGATGTGCAATACCTAGAGCAATGATATTTAATAATAAAAGATAAGTAAAAAGGGCAAAATAATTAGTCGATTCAAAGCCTACCACAACAAAAGCAGTAACATACCCACCAACAATAGAAATTAAGGCAAGTGTTTTCCTATTATGTGCAATTGCCAAAATTACAGCTATCAATGTGATAAGTAAGTTTATTGCATACGCCCAAATCTGACTACCAACCGAATAATATTCAAAAAGTAAGCTGGCTGAATAATATAAAATTATCATTCCACCTACCAAATAAGTTGCACTCAAACTTTTACTGCTATTTCTCTGACGATGTGAAAGTACCAAAAGAATTCCTCCTACCGAAAACCCAATAAATAGCTGTCCTATATTTCCAATAAAACCAGCATCAATACCAAAATTGATAAGCATAATGATACCCAAAATAAGCATTCCAATACCTATTTTGTTGAGTAAATTCTCTCCTAAGTATTCTTCTAACCCTTTCTTACTTTGGCTATAAATATTTTCTAATGCACGAGTTTGGTTTTGTAATGTGACTCCTTTAGGTTGGTAACGAGAATCAGGCTGACTTTGTCTTTGTTGTGGCTCTCCTTCTTCATCTTCTCCAAAAACTTTTAGATATACTTTTCGTCCTCTACCTACCATATCGCCTGTTTGGCGTGGTGCTTCTCGTGTTCCTTTATATTCTTTTATTTTATTTTTATAGATACGTTGCGCCAACTCATCATCTTCAATGGTAAGATCACTCATCTGACTAAGATGATGATAAATAGGGTCTTTCTTTACATTTTCTTCATAATCTTTATCAAAACGACGTAAATAAGAACGAGTTTCCTGTATTTCCTCTCTAAATCCTTCAGCAACTTTCAATAAATCACTAGCTTCACTATCTTTATTTTGAGTAGAAGCTTGTGAAGTATATCTTTTGGGAACAAGATTTTTTGGAAGTTGATTTAACTTCTCATCAAATTTTTGATTGGGAAATTTTTCGTTTTCTTCTTCAAAATTATCTTGTCTTTTTTTGGAATTATCAGGATTTTTAGGATTGTTTTTTTCGTTCATACTATTTTCAATTATGAATTAAAAATTACGAATTACGATGTTTTATAACTTAAGAACATAACATAATCCGTAATTCATAATTAAATTATTATTTTACAGAACTTTCTTCAGGTTGTCTCCAAAGTTCGCTTACTTCTTTTTTGTCTAAAACGAGCAAAAGACGAACAGGGTTAGGAATAAAAACCAAGCGAGCATCCATTTTTGGAGCTTTTTGTACTTCAAACTGAACAGCATCTTGTGGCTTAAAGCTATACTGCTGTCCGTGTTCGGTTTCTTCTAAAGGCGAATAATTACGAGCAATATAAGCAATAGGAGAAAGGACATCTAAACTTGGGCTATGTTGTTCATACAAATCTTCCAAAATATCTTCTAAATACTCACCATAGTTTTCTAAGAAATTATCTTCAAACTCGTGTAATTTTTCTTCTGCATCGTCATACGTTTCGTCGTTATAATCCATATCGGCGAGCATGCTTTTCTGCTGAATGATAGTTTCTAGGTCTTTGTTAAGGGCATTAAAATCCATACTGATAATTACTGATTTAATTTTTAATAAATAATAAAATGATACATTTTTCTGTAAAATATTGAATGTATCAGTTTCTTGAATTACTTATAATAAGTTTTTTACCAAAAAATAGTTTTATAGATTTACCTATAAGTTGGCTAAATTAATTTTCTAATTTACGAATATTTTATAATGAAAACAATTTATAAAAATATCTAAATACACTGTTTCAAAAATTTTACAATGTTTTTTGTGTGTTCAACTCCTCAGAGTTGAACGAAACGCTTCCTCAGAAGCGTGATTCAAGCAAATAAATCATGCTTCTGAGGAAGCGAAACATTCAGTTCTGAGGAACTGAATGCACAACAAAATGCAATAAAACTTTTGAAACAGTGTACTAAAAGCTAAATTTATAAAATAAATTATAAAACACATTTTTTTATACTACAAATCCAGACATTGTTTCATAAAGTGTATAAAAAACGAGTTATTTTAGCTTTAGCTCAAATTTATTTATTTTTAATTAGATTTAAACTTTTTTTTTGTAGTATTGAAAAGACACTAACAAACAAATTTTCAACTCCATCAGCTTCCCACCATTCATACAAGTCAAATTTTGACCTATTTTCATCTGTTAGTCTATGTAGCTCATCTTCTAATTCTCTATATTTCAATAAATTTCCATTTTCATCACAATAACCTATATATTCTACTATTTTCTTCTCGCCATTTCTATTTTAGGTTCAAATTCTTGTCTTAATTTCATTTTATCAAAAAATATTTTCATTGTTTTGAAATAGATGGAAAAGGCAAACCATTTTACTCCAAAGCTGTATAATGTTTAATAACAATCAAAAATAAGTAGTATCTTTGTAGTTACATTCCGAAATGAGATTTAACAAACATACTGCTTTTATTTTAAAACTTTCTGTTTGTGATTTATAAATGCTCATTTCACAATCCATTTATATGTCAGAAATTAGTAAAAAAAATACGCCAGATACTACGACCAAATCATTTGTCGATTTAGGTCTTTCAGATGAGCTTCTTCAAGCTGTAAAAAAAGTAGGTTATAGTTCGCCTTCGCCTATTCAAGAAAAAGTAATTCCTTTTGTTTTAGATAGAAAAGATGTTTTGGCTTCAGCACAAACAGGAACAGGAAAAACAGCAGGCTTTACTCTTCCTATGCTTCAACTGCTTACCCAAGATGTAAAACAACGTTCCAAGATTAGAAAACGTACTTTGCGTTGTCTTATTCTCACTCCTACTCGTGAATTAGCAGCACAGGTTTTTGAAAATGTAAAAGAATATAGTGAATTTTTAGATATTCGAAGTGCTGTTATTTTTGGTGGTGTAAATCAAAATCCACAAATCAGAACGCTAAAGAATGGTGTTGATGTTTTGGTAGCTACTCCTGGTCGTTTGTTAGATTTGGAAGGACAAAAAGCTCTTTCACTTGCTGATGTAGAGATTTTAGTCTTAGATGAGGCTGATAGAATGTTAGACATGGGATTTTTGCATGACATAAAACGAGTTATCAAACTTGTTCCTACCAAAAGGCAAAATCTTCTTTTTTCGGCTACTTTCTCTAAAGAAATAAAAGCTCTAGCAGGAAAAATATTAAATAATCATGTTACTGTAGAAGCAACTCCAGAAAACACAACAGTAGAAAAAATCAATCAGACTGTTTATAGTGTCAATAAAACACGAAAATCAGATTTGATTATAAAATTGATTGATGAAGGAGAATGGGAGCAGGTTTTAGTCTTTACTCGCACAAAACATGGTGCAAACCGTTTGAGTGAAAAAATGACAAAAAAAGGGATTCAGGCAGCAGCTATCCATGGAAATAAAACTCAAAATGCACGTACAAAAGCTCTACAAGGCTTTAAAGATGGTTCTATTCGTGTTTTGGTAGCTACAGATATTGCAGCTAGGGGATTAGATATTCCACTCTTACCGTATGTAATTAATTATGAATTACCTAACGTTGCTGAGGATTACGTACATCGCATTGGTCGTACAGGTCGTGCAGGTGCAGGTGGAGATGCTATTTCATTGGTTTCTCATGATGAAGTTGAATTTGTAGAGAATATTGAAAAACTTCTTAACGAAAAAATTGAGAAAAAAGTAGTAGAAGGTTTTGAACCTACTGCCCCTTCAAAAGAAGACATCGAAGAAGCAGAATTGGCAGCACGTCAACGAAGTGGAAGAGGTGGTTTTGCTAGAAATAGAGAAAGAAACCGTACTTCAGACTCTAGAGGAAAATCTAATTCTGTAAATTTGGGAAAACTAAAGTCAAAAACAAAAGGACGTAAAACAAATAACCCCAAATTTGGAGGAAAAGGAAGAGGAAAATAAAAAAACAGCTCCTAATTATTAGTTTAATACCTGTGCTGTTGTTGGTCTTTAGTTTCGACTTGCCGTTACGATGAACAACAATAAACATAGAGATAAAAAAATAGAGTTTCATTTTTTGAAACTCTATTTTTTTGGTTTGCAATTAGATAATACCAACTACAAAAACCACGGCAGGATACCGAATAATAGCTCCTCACTCAACTTGAGCCGATGTAAAGGTGTATAAATAACAAAGTTAAGGGGGTGATACAAATTATTTTTGGTGTAAAAAAACACCAACTTCTTTGGTTGGTGTTTTCTCTGAAAACCATTTTTTTAGTAATATTTTTACAGCTTGCTCAAGTGGGTAAATAAATCTTAATTTAAAGGAATGCCAAACCAACTTACTTTGTAAAACATGGATTTTCGTCCTAATTTACTTTTACTAAAATATAAAGTTAACCAATCTTGTTGTTCATTTAATTGCTTTGAAACCTCGTCTATTGATTTAGTTAATTGTTTAATCATATTGACTGTATTTACATCAGTAGTCGAAATTTGACTTAACTTATTTTCAGCCTCTTTTATTTTATCGACTACTACATCAATCATGCTCTGTATTTCAGGGTCAGTTTTCTTTGGTGTGAATTTTTGGTTTCTGTAATTTATAAACTCATTTAACGCATTAATTGCATCATTATATTCAACAATTGCTGAATTGTATAAATTTACAGTTTTATTTTGTCGATAATTCTCTATTTCTAATTTTAAGTGTTGAAGTCGGTCAAAAATCAATGAATTTTTCACCCCATTTTTTTCTACACGATATGCTGTGAAAATTAACTGGTCAATATGACTTTGTTTTTCATAAACTTGGATTGTGTCCTTGAAGTTAAAGAATTCCTTAGTTTTGTTTTGTTGAATCTTTCCTTCATAAAACTCTTGGTTTGTTATTGGATAGTTTACAAATTGCCATAAATAATCGAAGGGTATGTGAGATTTAATGAGTGTTGTTGGACTAGCTTTATAGTATTCATTGTTTATTTTCTTTAAAAATTTCCCATTATCTATATAACCAGATCCCCAAGTTGGATCAAAAAGAACCCATGAGGTATCAATTAGTGCTGCACTCCAAGCATGAGGAATATAATCAGTAAAACCATTTTGTTTTGTATAACCTTCAACTACAAAAGATTTAATACCTGATTTATTACAGATGTCTGTAAATAATAAAGCATAATTTTCACAAATTCCTTTTCTTGTTTTAAGAGCTTTTGCTATTTTTTCTTCTTTTTTTTCGTAAAAATTTATTGCAAACATATTTTCAATATCATATTGAATATTTGATGCAACCCAAATAAATATTGCTCGTGATTTGTCGTTGTCAGTTTTAAAGTTGGAAGTAATGTAATTTGCAATAAAATCAGTGTTTTTTGTCAACGAGTCAGGAAGTTCCAATGCTTTTTTGTCGATGGCTGAAAAATCATTAGTTATCGGTTTTTGAGCAAAAATTGTCTGAGTTATCAAGATAAAAATAATTGTAAATTTTATCAATTTCATAGTGTCGTCTTTAGTTATATGTTTGTTTACTAATGATGGTTTGCCAAATTAGTGAAAATTAAAAACACAAATATAAACAATATTATTTCGTTGTAAGTATATAGATTTTATCTCGCCTTTGTTAATCTTTAACGTCAGTTTGCCATTACGAGACTCACAAATACCCTACTTGAAATTTTTACAAAAAGGTAAAATAAAGTAGAAAAATTTATAATACAGAAGACCTCATTTTTCTTTACATTTGTAAACACTAAGACCAACTCATCAAGAAGAAAACATTCAGATAAGAATCTATACAAAGAAAAATTATAAAAAATATGATTATTTAGTTGTTGGTGTCACTTCGCTAAAACACCACGCATTAAATATACCTAAATCTACACAAGAAAATAAAAATATAACTCATTCTTTAGAGTGAGAAAAACTAGCAAAATAATAAAAGCAATGATACTAAACATAAAAAATCTAGGCGCACTCAAAGAAGCAGAAATAGACCTTAGCAAAGACCTTATTTTACTGTGTGGACATAATAATACTGGGAAAACTTATGTGGCTTATCTTTTTTACTATTTAAAACAAGTCTTGAGTCGTCACTTAGATTTCACTATTGAAGCCCTATATGATATTTCTTTTGAAAGGTATGTAAAATCTCTACCTTTAAATAAAGAAATAAATAATGAAGCTATCATAAAAATAGCAAAAGAAATAAATACAAAGGGTAAAGTAAAGGTAGATTTTTTAGATTTGCTACCTAGTTTAATATTCAGTTTAAAGGATGAAATAGCTAACGAAATAACTGATTTACTAATAAACAGACCTATTCCAAATGCTTTTTTTGCTGAGATTGATTTAAATTCATTTTTTGATAAAAAAACGTCAGAAAAAATACAAATTAATATTGGATATACAGAAAATACTATTAAAAACTGTTTTTACAATTCAGAAGTAGATAGAGAAATATATTTACATCATAAAGGAATAAAAGAAAAGAAACAAAGAAATAGTAACATTATTGAGTTTGAACTTACAAAGGATATAAGTTTTGACCTTATCAAAAATGGTATTTATTTATCGTTGTTACATAATTGTTTAGGTTTTAATTATAAAAGTCAAATCTTCACTTCTGAACGTGCAGCCATAAATATTTTCAGCAAAGAATTAGCCTTAAACAAAAATCAGTTTTTTGATAAAATATTAAAAACAAAAGGAGAAGAAAGAAATAAATTACTAAACTTTGCAGACGAAAATATAAATCGTTATGTAAAACCAATAGCAGACGAATTACTAATAGCCGAAGATTTATTAAATCTTTCCAAACAAAAAAGCGAATTCGATTTTCTAGCTATTGAACTTGAAAAAAGTATTTTAGAAGGAAAAATAATCGTAGGACAATACGGAGGTTTACAATATCAACCTAATTTCTACAATGAAAATGAAGAAAATGTAGTTTTAGAAATTGCACAGACTTCTTCTCTTGTAAAATCTCTTGCTTCTCTTGTTTTTTATTTACGTCATTTAGCAAAGAAAAATGATTGTATTATTATCGACGAACCCGAACTAAATTTACACCCAGATAATCAGATTTTGGTAGCTCGTTTTTTGGCTCGTTTGGTTAATGAAGGTTTTAAAGTGGTGGCGAGTACGCATAGTGATTATATCATTAGAGAATTAAGTAATTTATTGATGCTTTCTAACTCTTTTGGAGAAAAAGAAGAATTAATGAAAACATATAGATATAATGAAAACGAACTTTTAAAAAACGAACAAGTAGGAGTTTATTATTTTGAGAAAGGAAAAAACACAGCCGTTTCTGTTCCACTTTTAAAACGTGGAATTGAAATAGATTCGATTAATGAAGTCATAACAGACCTTAATGAACGTTCGGATAATATTTATTATACTTTTTTGGAATCTGATGAAAATAAGGCAGCCGAAAAAGAAGAAGAAAATCTAAAAAACAACTCTAAAATCTAGCTAATGGAAGATATAAAAAAGGCTCTTCAAGCTCTGATTTGTGAGGAAGTTTGTATTGACTTTAATAATGAGAAAAAATCAATTAAAATTGAAGAAGAACAAAATACAGATTCAAAACAACTTCGTTCGGTTACTATAAAAGGAATTGATGAATGTTTTTTGGCTTTCAAGTTAGACCATCCAACTAATAAATTTTTAGGACGATTATTTAATGAGGTAACAGATTTGAATAAGGCTTGTGATGCTATTATTTTTTGTAGAATAAGAGATAAAAATTATATTTTTTCAATAGAATTAAAGTCAAATGAAACTTCTGATATATCTAAAAAATTCAAAAATAGTCAAATTTTTATTGGTCTAATAAATGGGATTTTAAAGATTCATTTTGATGTTCAAGAGGAATTTGAAGCTATAAATATTCTTTTTGATAGAAAAATAACAAACAGAGCAATCACAAAGAGAAAACCTAAAGATGTAGAATATTATCATCAAGGTTTTAGTAGGCAAGATAATTTTATTCAAATACACCCTTTCATTTCTCAACAAAATAAGTAAAAAAGCTCTCAAATCAAGAAAATGAAAAATGCGTTTCCTCTTTTTCCTATCATTTTTTTTCCTGTTTATTTCCACAAAAATCGTTTTTGCACAAACTCAAAAAAACGATGCTAAAACTGATTCTCTAAATTCATTTTCTCAAAAAACAAAGTGGGTTGCCGTAAATAAAAACTCTGCCGTTGTTGGTGTCTCCACCAACGACAAAATTTATTACACCGCATTTTGGCTCAAAGAAATTGATTCTCTTCCTCCTATTTCTATTCAAGTTTTAGAAACAAAACCAAAATTAGCCGTTGCCCCTGTGTCCACCAACGAGATAAATAAAATAAAAGCAACTTATGACTTTGAAAAACAGATTATTTTGTTTTATTTAGATTCAAATCTAAAAGATATTCAATTAGATTCTATCAAAATTTCGTATCAAACTATTCCTTTCAAGATAAAAAACTGGACTTTTAAGCGTTCACAAGAAGAATACGAACAGGCAGCAATGCAAAACTTTATTGATACAGTTGATAGAAAAGCAGAAAAAAATACTGTTATTACAGAAGAAAGACAAGAACTTTTTAGCTCAAACCTTCAAAAAGCAGGAAGTATTACTCGTGGTGTTTCGGTGGGAAATAGACAAGACGTTTTTGTAAATTCGAATCTAAATCTGCAATTAGAAGGAAAACTGACTGATGAAATAGAATTGACAGCCATTATTTCCGACCAAAATGTTCCTTTTCAGCCCGAAGGAAATACACAACAAATTCAGCAATTTGACAGGATTCAGATACAACTTCGTCATAAAAATGCTTCGCTTACAGCAGGCGATGTAGTGTTACAGCAAGGAATTGGCAAAAATACGCCACATTTTATGCGATTTTATAAAAACGTTTTGGGTGGAGTTTTACAAACCAATTTTCAAAGAGATTCTACTTTTTCTACGCAGCAAAAAATCGGTTTAGCTGCTGCAAAAGGACAATTTCAAAGTTATCAATTACCTGTTCAAGAAGGCGTACAAGGTGCGTACAGACTTGTAGGTGCAAATAATGAACGTTTTATTATCATTCAAGCAGGTTCGGAAAAAATATTTTTAGATGGACAGCTTTTGCAGCGTGGTTTTAATTATGATTACATTATCGACTACAATACTGCCGAAATTACCTTTAATCCTCACATTGTGATTACGCAATTTTCTAGGGTTCGTGTAGAATTTGAATATACAAATCAGTTTTATAATCGAACGATTTCGAATTTGGGGGCGAGTGTGAATTTTACAAGTAAGAATAAAAGTAGCAATTCGAAAAAACTAAAAAAATCATCTTGGAACGTTTTTATAGAAAATTATTCTGAAAGCGATAATGAAAAACAACCCATTAATTTTGATATTTCAGAAGAAAGACAAACACTTTTAGAAAATATTGGCGATAGTTTGTCGCTTGCCGTTGTAGAAAGTGCTGAAGAAGTAGAAAATTTTTCTGTCAATCAAATTCTATATATCAAAAAAGACACGTTGATTGATAATTTCTTTTATCAGATTTTTCAGAGAGCCACACAAGACAACGAAAATCAAACTTTTTATACCGTTTCGTTTACAGAAGTGGGACAAAATAAGGGCGATTATATTTTGGGAGAAGCCGTTGCAAATGGAAAAGAATATGTTTTTGCAGGAATTAATGAAGGAAATTTTGCGCCAATTAGACAACTTCCTGCGCCAAATTCCAAAAGGCTTACTAATGCAGGAGTTCATTTTTCTCCAAATAGTAATACAAGTATTTTTGCAGAAGCAGCTTTTTCAGACCGAGATAGAAATATTTTTTCAGATATTGATAGTCAAGACGACAAAGGAAATGCTTTTTTTGTAGGAATTCATACGAAAGAAAAGAAATTTCAAAATTCTATTTTCAAGAATAATTATAAGTTGAGTTACGGAATAGATTATGAATTAGATAATAAAAACTTTGAACCGATAGACCGTTTTAGAAATATAGAATTTGATAGAGATTGGACGCTGCCCACTTTTTTTGGTGCATTGCCAAAAGGTCAAGACCAGATTTTACAGGCTTTTGCGATTATTGAACAAAATGTAAGCAACAAATTTGAGTATAATTTTACGTACAGAAACCGAGAAAATGCCATTACAGGACAGCAACACAAAATTATTTTCAATAAAAAAGTAGGTAAATTTCAACTTTCTACCAATGGTTTTTATTTGAATGGAGAAAATCAATTACAGTTTCAGAATAATAATGCCAGTTCTTTTTCAGATTTGAATACAAATTCTATTATTTCATCGATTCCAAATAGTCAAGTTGCTATTTTATCAACCCCTCAAAAGGTTTCTTGGCTGCGTTATGATGCCGATTTGCAATATCAAAATAATTACATTATTCCTGCTTATACATATTCGGTTGATAAACAGACTTTTAAAACACAAGATTCGGTTACTTCGTCGTTGATGAATTATGAACAACACAAATTTTATCTTTTTCAAGGAGATAGCAGCAAAAAAGCAAATTATAGAATTGAATATGCTTTGAGAGAAGATTTTTTGCCAAAAAATGGAGTTATTCAATCTTATACCAATTCGCAAACGGCACGAGCAGAAATGTCTTTGGATTTTGAAAGAGAAAAATCAAATCAAAAACTGACTTTTAATTCTACTTATCGAAAATTAGAATACAATCAAGAATTTTTGGATACACTAAAACTAGACGACACCGAAACACTAATGGGCAGAATCGACTGGCGAAGTGATTTTTTTGAGCGTGCTATTCGTCAAGAACTCACTTATTCGACGGTAACGGGGCGAGAACCAGCGAGGGAATTTACTTTTATTGGTGTCGACGGAACGCAAGGAACGCATACGTGGCGAGATGATAACGATGATGGTGTGCAGCAATTGGGAGAATTTTATGAAGCCATCAATCCAGATGAACGAAATTATATCAAAGTTTTTACACCTACAAGTACGTATTTAACAGCTTTTTCTACTGATTTTATTTATAAAATCACACTTACTCCTCCTAATAAATGGAAAAAAACAAAATTTATAAAGAAATCCTTACAACTCTTTTCGGTGGTTTTTTCGGTTCAAAATTCCGTCAAAACTACAGAAAGTGATTTTGAAAAACGTTTTCTTCCTTTTGTGCAGCGCAATCAAGAAAACGTTTTGAGTGAGCAAAGTTCGCTTCGAAATGTCTTATTTTTAAATAGAACAAATCCAAAATGGGGAGGAGAATTTCGCTATACACTAACGAATCAAAAAAACCTTTTAGCAGGTGGATTTGAAAGTAAAAATGTAGAAGAATATGAAACTATTTTTAGACTAAGTCTTTCAAAAACGATTGCTTCAAAATCTAGTTTTTTGATAGGAGCACGAAGTAATGCCTCCGATTTTTTGGAAAACAGAACCTATAATTTAGAGCTTTTACGTCCACAACTAGAACTCGCTTGGCAACCCACAACAGCATTCAGACTAACAACAGCCTACCGTTTTGAGCAAAAACAAAATACGTTAGGCATAGAAAAAGCGACAATTAATGAATTTAGGACAGAATTACGTTATTCAAAAGTAGGCGATAGAGTTTTTAATGTCCGACTCAGAACGCTCAATATTGATTATAATGGAGAAAATAACACGCCTGTCAGTTACGAACTTTTGGAAGCCTTACGAGCAGGGCAAAATCTAACTTGGGATTTGAATCTACAACAAAAACTTTTCAATGGTTTGCAGCTAAGTGTCGTTTATGAAGGTAGAAAATCAGAAGATAATGCTGCCATTCATATTGGTAGAATACAGGTTACTGCGCTTTTTTAGTAGTTTGTTTTTCTCAAAACTCAATCGATTTTGCTATTTTTTTGCGTATAAAAATTATAGGTCAATCCCAAACTTAAAATCAATGAGGTTTGTCTTTCATTACCATATTTAATATTATTACTACACAAAAACTGAAATACAAATTTAAACTTTTCAAGTCCTATTCTTGCTGTCATGGCTGGTTCTATTATAAAATTATGTTTGCGATTTGATAAATATTCCACTTCCTCTTTACCTCCAAAAAGCAAATCTCCTTCTACTTTAGTGTATCTCAAATAAAATGTTTTGAAAGACATAGAGGCAGAAATATACTTCATTGATTTACTAAAAGTAGGATTTATACCCACTAAAAACATATTAGCATTTAGTTTTCCTTGATTTTGAATATAGGTTTCTATATTTCCTATTGCTGCTATTCCCCAAATTCCTATATGTCTAGTCCTTTTAATATTTTTTTTTAGAAAACGATTTTTTATAGAATCTGAAAACAAATAGCCAAAACCTAGTTCGTGCATTTGTCCTTTTGTTCCTATTTTATTAGTATTATTCGAATTAATTATATTAGTTGAACCCGTTATAAGATTATGAAATGCGTTATTTGTTTGAGCAGCAAAATGATTAGTGATTAGATAAGAAGTCTGAACACTTATTTGACTTGTAGAGTCAAAAGTAGGATTACTTGATGCTACTGACAAAAACCCTTCTCCTTTTTGAGTAAGTAAAGGAACAGTATGCATGTTGGGAACATAATAATTAGGTTGGCATGAACTAAAAATAACAACCATAAAAAGCAAATAAAGTAAGGTAGATTTCATAATTAATTCAATATCGTTTTATGACTTTTAAATTTATTTCCTTTACGTTATTTTATAACTCAATGCTGCATTCTGAAATAATTATCTATAATTAAAAAAATAATTTCTATTTATTACTAGCAAACCTTACCTTTGTATTTTATTTTATTCACTTATTTACGATTTTATATGAAACAGATTTTTACGGTTTTTTTGGTATTTCTTTTTTCTTCCTTACTATCGTCAAAAATATTGGCACAACAAATTGAAGACATATCTATTTGGGCACCATCTAGTATCAGGGCTATCAAAATTGATAAACAGGGAAATAAAATAGTTGCAGGTTATACTTCTGGTTCTACGTTTTTCATTGGTGACTCTATAGAAATAGATATGAAAATTACAAACTATTCAGGTTTGAAGTTTTTTGTAGCAAAAATGGATAAATATGACCAACTGATTTGGTTTAGACACGGAGTTTGGTTTTCAGACAAAAGCTCCTATGAGGGTGATCAAGTCAGTGTTGAAATTGATAACTTTAATAATATATCAATTTTATATAGCGTTGGAGGGGTTCCTGTAGTGTCTTCTCAAAATGAGCATCGCCTAATTAGAGAATTAAAGTGGAAAGGTAATACATATGATGATATTGACAATTTTTTGCTTAAACTAGATCCACAAGGTAATGAAGTTTGGCACAGAGCTCTTTACCTCAATAAACCTTCAAGGGAAACTGCTAAGATAGTAGTAGATAGTCAAGGTAATACATTTTTGTGTGAGACAATAATGGGAAGAAAACCTGGTGTTACTAGTGGGCAGTTTTGGGTTACAATAGATGATAAAGATTTTACCATACAAGAATGGCAATTATCAAACACTAATACAGGTGTTGTTACGGTTAAGTTTGATCTAAATGGGAAATATGTATGGAGCAGAGGAATAGTAGATGTAGCCCATGGAACAATATTAGAAGATATAGTAATTAGTGCTGACGATGATATCTCGCTATATACTAGTTCTTATGGTGGTAGTGGTACAATTTCCTTTAAAAACTTTGATACATTCGATGACTTCAATAACCCAAATTCTGCTGGTAGCTGTCTAGTTACTTATAATCCTAATGGAGAAGTATTAGATTATGGGGTAATTGAAGGTGCTAATGGAGGTTTCGGACAATTAAAATTATTTTACTTGAAAAATAAGCTATTTGCTGCGGGAAGAAGCTTTCCTTTCCTTTCAGTCTTAGAACTAGAAAACTATCGTAACGTGGTTCATCAAGATGATTATGTGCGAAATGGAAGTGGTGTAGATCAATATTTCGAGGTAAAGGATTTTGTTGTAGATAGAGCTGAAAATAAATATATCATAGCTCGTTTTTTGCCCTATTCGGAAAATGTAAAATTTGGAAATACGGTATACCCACTTGAAACAAAATCTGGGCTACCTATGGGACAAATATTTCTATTAAAACATACTAAATCTGAGGGGCTAAACTGGGGCATTAATTTAGGATTACGTGAAAATTATTCAAATGTTATGTCACATTCAAAAAGACCAGGCTTAACAGTAGATGACACAGGGTATATATATGTGAGTGGTCTATATATAAAAAACAAAGAATTAGCAGGACAGCTTCCATTTGTACCTTGCTATAATTGTGGGCTTAATTATGTAATGAAGATACGTGATACAGATTTTGTAGATTCCCCACATTGGTTTGAAGGAAAAACATTTAGCGATAGAAATTTTGACTGTGAGCCAAATAGCAGTGATATGAGTCTACCTCATACATTGATTTTAAAAAATGGTCAATATTATACTATTTCAGATAAAAAAGGAAGCTATTTTATACCAAACGAAAATGACTCAGTTGTTCTAGAAAGTAAAATACTAAACAGTGATTTCTACAAGTATATTCCTAGCCAAAATAACTGTGATACTATCAAACAAGTCGTAATAAAGGATTTACAACTTCAAGACCCAAACTCTATTAACTTCGGCTATAAAGTAAAACCTTGTTCTTATCTTACTATTGATTTAACAAATGAACGTCGCAGAAGATGTTTTATGAGTAGTACAACAGTAGAGTACCAAAATCAAGGCTTTGCAACAGCTCAAAATGTAGAAGTAAAAGTAGAATACCCTGATTATATATTCCCTGTTTCTAGTTCGCCTGCTTGGACTAGGAAAGAAGGAAATAGCTATTTCTTTAATGTTGGTAGTTTAGCTGCTGGAAATGCTGAAAAAATCATTTTTCAAGATTCAGTTATTTGTGGAATTGAAGCAATACGTGGACTTACGCAATGCGTAAAAGCTACCATTTCTCCTGCCAATATGTGTGAAGATTGGACAGATAACGAAAATAAATACGAAATTTCTGGACGTTGTGTAGGTGGTGGAGTCGCTCGCTATACCATCAAAAACCTAACAAATACATCTACTGACTCTATTCCATATCGTCTATATGCTAACTCAAAAGTTTTTGCTGAAAGAAATACATTATTACCTGCAAATGGAGAAGTAGAAATTGAAGTATTTACCAATGGAATGACGATGAGAATGGAATTATTTCCTCAAAATCACGACCCTATTTCTGCTTTTGTAGAAGGCTGTCAAGTTGCTATTCCTTACAAGACCAAAGCTGAAAACCCTAATCCTGTTGTTAGTGTTGCTCCTGTACAACAATCTGGAGTGGCACTTCCTCAAAATGATGGTGGAGAGCGTTCGGAAACTTCGTGTTCAGAAATTTTGGATAGTTATGACCCTAATGACAAACAAGTTGTGCCTTTTGGCTTGACAAATGAAAATCTAATAGAAAAAACTACAGAATTAGATTACACTATTCGCTTTCAAAATACAGGTACCATTGAAGCTGTAAATATCGTAGTTTTAGATACGCTTTCAGAGTTTTTAGATATAGAAACAATTCGTTTGGGAATGGTTTCTCATGATTATAAATTATTGATTGATGGCGATGCTGATACTCGTGTCTTGCGTTTTGAGTTTGATAACATTAATCTTCCAGATAGTAATTCAAACGAGCCAGCTTCTCACGGATTTATCAAATTCAAAATCAAACAAAAAGCGAATAACTCTATCGGAACAGTTATAAAAAACAGAGCAGCTATTTATTTTGATTTTAATTCGCC